>JAWVZK010000066.1:0-14477 GCA_033722275.1 Longimicrobiales bacterium
AGCACATCCGGGCCGGCGACCTGAGACTCCTGAGCCTGGCCGGTGCGGTTCCGGCGCTCCTTCCCTGGCATCTTCCCGTCTGGTGGCAGCTGTCGCGCCTGAGGGCCGCGGTGGAAGGGGACTGCGATCTCCGGGTGCTCCGGCGACATCCCGGCCGGACCCGATCTTACATCGAGCTGCTCCTCGAAGTGGCGAGCCGACGCGCGCTCCCCGGCGCGCTGGCCGCCATGCTCTCCGAACCCTACGAGACCCTCAAGCGGAGGATCCGGGTCATGACGATGTCCGAGCCGAAGAGACCTTGGGTCAGGGGAGGCGTGCTTGCGGGGATCTCCGTCGCGCTCACCGTGCTGGCGTGCGCCGCCCCGGGTCCGACGGACGCCAACGACCAGGGTGGTGATCCGTGGGCGGCCAGCGGGTCCGCGCCGGACGCCGGTTCCGTCCCGGAGGGGGTACGGCCCGCCGTGTTCACCCCCTACTCGGTGCGTCCCGAGATCAGAAACCGGGACGGGGTGGCGGCCGTCCTCGAGCCGGTCTACCACGCGCTGCGGGAAGAGCCCGGATTCGGCGGGACGGCGGAGGTGTGGCTTTATGTCGACGAGGAGGGACGGCCCCGGGACATCCGCCTGAACCGGTCCACGGGATATCCGGCGCTGGACGATGCCGCCATGCGGGTGGCCGAGGTCGTCGAGCTCACCCCGGCCTTGAACCGCGACCAGGAGCGTGCGGTGTGGGTATCCCTGCCCGTCCGGTTCGGGGCCGCCGACGGACGGGAGTCCGAGGGCACGGAGCTCTCCGTGGCCGGAGGCGTCCGGGATCCGGTGGCTGCGGATCCCCACCGGGTCGTCCCTCCCGGCGACGCACGGACGAGTTCCGTGACGGGCACGATCCGATACACCGCGAACGACCAGCCGGCCGCCTACGCACAGGTCTTCGTGCGTGGGACGGGACGAGGAACGCTCTCGAACGGCGAGGGCCGGTTCCGGATCGACCACGTTCCGGTGGGGGACCAGGAGGTCGTCGTCCACCTCGTCGGGTACCGCGAGATCAGCAGGACCGTGTCCGTCACTCCGGGCGAGGCCTCGGCGGGCCACTTCCGCCTTCAGGAACGCGTGATCCCCCTGGATCCGCTGACCGTGCGCTGACCCGACGTCCACGACGTCGTGGCTCGAGCGCCGGAGAGGGGTTGCCCGCCGGCTGCCGGGGCGTATCCATGTAGGAGATGCCGTGGGAGCTGCCGAGATCCCTGGACCGTCCCGGGAGCCGAGGCGCCCACGGCCGTCGGAGGTGCCGATGGAAGACGCGGGGGAGGGCTCGAGGGGCACGCGTACAGGTCTCGGGGCATCCCGCTTCGGCACGTCCTGGCTCGACGTGAAGCTCGGTCTGCGGATGTTGGTGCGGCACCCGGGGCTGACGCTGGTGACGGTGTTCGCGCTCTCGATCGGCATTCCCGCGAGCCTCATTCCGATCCACGTCCTCAACGCCATCGCGGCGCCCCTGCCGTTCGACGAAGCCGATCGGATCGTCGGTATTCGAAATCGCGACATCGTGCAGGGGGGCGCCCAGCCGCGGATCCTCCACGACTTCTACGCGTGGAGGGACGAGCTGACCACCGTCCAGACGCTGGCTGCGGCACGAACCGACCCGTACAACGTGTTGTCCGAGGACGGACGGGCCGCCCCGATCCGGGGCTCGGAGATCACGGCCTCGGCCTTCGAGATCCTCCGGGTACCGCCGCGCCTGGGCCGGACGCTCCTACCCTCGGACGAGACGCCCGGCGCCCCGGACGTGGTCGTGCTTGGCCACGACGTCTGGCAGTCTCGCCTCGCCGGAGACCCGGACGTCGTCGGGACGACGATCCGCATCGGAACGACGCCCCACGAGATCGTGGGGATCATGCCCGAAGGGTGCATGTTCCCCATCCGGGACCTGCTGTGGCTGCCGCTGCGGGATCGTCCCACGGACTACGAACGCGGCATGGGCCCCGACATCATCGTCTTCGGACGTCTCGCCGACGGCGCCTCCGTCGAGGATGCGCGGGCCGAGCTGACGACGATCGGTACCCGCATGGCCGCCGAGTTCCCGGATACCCACGAGCGCCTCCGTCCCCAGGTCATGGGCTACACGGCCATCGTCGCGGGCGTGGATCCCGCGGATCGGGCCGAGCTCTACTTCGTCCAGCTCATCGTGCTGGCCCTCCTTGCCATCGTCTGCGGCAATGTCGGTACGCTGATCCTGGCCCGGACCGCCACGCGCTCGGGAGAGATCGCCGTGCGCACGGCCCTCGGCGCGGGTCGTGGCCGAATCATCGGGCAGCTCTTCGTCGAGGCCCTGGTCCTGGCGGTGGTCTCGGCGGGGCTCGGCCTGACCCTCGGCCACGTGGTCGGAACCGCCGTCGGTCGCTCTCTCTTCCTGGAGGCGCCCTTCTGGTTCGACCTGGGCATGACGCCCAGGACGGTGGCGCTGGGGCTCTCCGTGGCGGTCTTCTGCGCGGTCTTGGCGGGAGTCCTCCCGGCGCTGAAGGCGACGGGACGGAAGGTGCAGCGGAGCCTGCCGGGCGCACGGACGGGCTCGGCGCTCCGCTTCGGAGGCCTATCGAGCCTGCTCATCATCGCCGAGGTCGCCCTGGCGGTGGGATTCCTCACCATGGGCGGGATGCTGTCCCAGGGCCTGCTGGCGAGCCGGTCCAGTCCGATGGACATCGATCCCGGTGAATACCTCATGGGGCTGCTTCGCATCCCCTGGACGGACCACAGCGCCGTCGAGAACGACCTCCGCGTGCCCGAGTTCCGCTCCAAGGTCGTGGCGGCCCACGAGGCGCTCGTGCGACGCATGGCCGCCGAGCCAGGCGTGCGGGGCATCGCCATCGGGAGCCCTCTCCCGGGGATGCAGCACCCCTCGCGGAGGCTGGAGGTGGAGGGAGAGGACCGGGCCGAGGGTTTCCAGGGACACCGCGTGATGCGCGCCAGGGTCGACGTCGGCTTCTTCGAGGGCCTCGGCCGTGAGATCCTGTCCGGCCGCGGCTTCACCACGGGCGACCTCCACGGCGACATCGAGGAGGATCGGACTCCGGTGATCGTGAACACGTCGCTGGTGGAGCGCGTGCTCGGGGGTCGCAACCCCCTGGGGCAGCGTGTGCGCTACCGGGTGCCCGAGGGACAGGAGCCGGGGCCCTGGTACGAGATCGTGGGGGTCGTGGGCTCCCTCGGCATGAACGAGGCCGATCCGGGACGGGACGAGGGCGTGTACCATCCCGCGGCGCCCGGCGAGCTGCATCCGTTGTGGTTGGCGGTGCACGTCGGCGCCGAGCCGCTGGCGTTCACGCCCCGTCTCCGACAGATCGCCAGCGAGGTCGATCCCGAGGCGATGATCCAGTACCCGCTCGCGCTGGCCGACGCCCCCAACGGCGAGCGGCAGGCCACGCGCTACGGCACGTTCCTTCTCGCGTTCCTGTCCGGCGTCGCCCTGCTGCTCTCGGGGGCAGGGCTGTACGCGCTCATGTCGTTCACCGTGGCGCAGCGCACGAGAGAGATCGGGATCCGGACGGCCCTGGGTGCACGACCGGCGCGCATCGCCGTCACCATCGCCCGCCGGGCGTTCATCCAACTGGTGGCGGGCGTCGTGTTGGGCACCGGGCTGGGCCTGTGGCTCATCTCGCGGGTCGCAGACGAGGCTTCGACGAGCGTCGTGGAGCCGCCCGTGGTGCTGGCGCTGTGCGCTGCCTTCATGCTCGTGGTGGGGATGCTCGCCTGCCTGGTACCCACCCTGCGGGGCATGAGGATCCGGCCGGTGGAGGCCCTCAAGGAAGGGTAGCCGCGGGGCATCCGCTCATCGGAAGGACTCCCTGGCGCTCGCTCAGAACCAGGCCCTCGCCCTCATCCCGTTGGCGGTCGGAGGCGGTGAGCCGGGCGAGGAGATCCAGGCGCCGCGGACCATCGTGGTGCTGGGCGGGCTCCTCACGTCGACGTTCCTCAACATGGTGGTGGTGCCCGCGCTCTTGTACCGGTGGGGCGGAGTGAGGGAAGGAGAGGCGTGATTCCAGGACATCCCCGACGCAAGGAGACCGTGTGTGACGTACTATCTGACGAAGCTGTTTCTTTCGGCGACGATCATCGTCGTCGTGTCCGAAGTGGCGAAGTGGAACGCCGCCCTGGGCGCCCTGATCAAGTCGCTGCCTCTCATCTCGCTCCTGGCCATGATCTGGCTGTGGACGGACACGGCCGACACCGAGGTCATCGCCGATCTCTCGGTGGCCACGTTCTGGCTCGTGCTGCCCACGCTCCCCATGTTCCTGGTGCTGCCGGCTCTGCTCCGGCGTGACTGGAGCTTCTATCCGGCCCTCGCCGCGTCGGTGGGGGTGATGCTGGCGTGCTATCTGGTGGCCGTGCCGGTCCTGGCGCGGTTCGGCATCTCGATCTGAAGGTCGCAGTGAGCCCTGGGACCACAGGGAGCGTGTAGGCCCGGGATCACTGCGGTAACTGCGGCTTTCGCGACCATCGGAGGACGGACCGCCTTTCGGTTGTCCGTTGCATCCTCGATCACTCCACGCTGAGCGCCTGCACCGGCTGCACGCGCATCGCCCGGCGCGCCGGGAGCCAACAGGCCGCGACCGCCGTCACCACGAGTCCGAACGTGGCCAGGACATAGGTCAGAGGATCGATGGGAGAGACGCCGTACAGGATGAACGACGCCCGATCCGCCACGAGGGCTGCCGCCACCAGGCCGGCCAGTGTGGAGAACGCCACGAGCCGAAGGCCCTGTCGCATGACGAGGGCTCGAACCTCGTCCCGGTCCTGTCCGAGGGCGATTCGGATGCCTATCTCCTTCGTCCGCTGACGGACGGTGTATCCGAGGACGCCGTAGAGTCCGATCGTTGCCAGTGCGAGTGCCGTCGCCCCGAACAGCACCATGAGGACGAAGGAGATCCGGGCGGACGCGCTCGCGCGGGCCACCGCGTCCGAGAAGGGCTCGAGGTCCTGGAGTGCCACGCCGGGCCCCGTGGCGGGCACCTCCCCACGAAGGGCTCGGGCGAGGCCGTCCAGCCGCCCTTCGCTTCGGACCACCACGGAGAAATGATCCCCACCGCGGAACCAACCGCTGAAGCTGAGGGGCGCGTACATCTGCTCCAGCCCCGGCTCGGTGAGAGAGTGCAGGTTCATGTGACGGACGACACCGACGACCTCGTGGAAGTGGCGGGGTTCCGGAGAGATGCTGCGCGAAGTCTGGATCCGTCGTCCCACGACGCTCGTGAGCGGCACGCCCGGGAAGGCCAGCTCCGCGAGTCGATCGTCGATGATGATCACTCGCCTGTCGTCGGCGAGGTCGGCGGGCACGAATTCGCGACCGGCTAGCAGCGTTGCACCCATCGTCTCGAAATATCCAGGCGAGATCCATCGTCCATCCGACGACAGCGAGCCCCAATTGCGCCGGGTCTCTTCGTCGACGGCGTAGTCCCCCTGATAACCCTGGCCGGCGAGGGGCAGTTGACTGACGGCGGCGACCGAGCGCACCTGTGGTAGCGACTCGAGCTGCCGGCGAAGGTCCATGAAGTAGCTCCGGCGGGCCTGGCCGTCGGGGAAGACTTCGGGAGAGAGGGCGAGACGGAAGGTCATGGACCCGGACGTCGCGTATCCGGGATCCACCGACTGTGTGGCTCGAAAGCTGCGCATCAGGAGCCCCGCCCCCACCAGGAGAACGACCGTGATGACGACCTCCATGACGACGAGGGCGCTTCGGAGGCGCGCCGAGCCTCGGTCGGGACCGCTTCCACGGCTTCCTGCCAGGACGGCTGCCGAATGTCCGGGTGTGGCTCGTGCCGCGGGGACCAGGCCGGCCAGGATCGCCGCGAGAAGCGAGACGCCGATCGTGAAGAGAAAGACGTCCCCATCGAATGAAATGGCATGGGTGAGGGGAAGGCTGTCCGCGCCCAGAAGTCCCACGACACGGATCCCGACCACGGCGGAGGCTGCGCCCAGGACTCCCGCAGCGCCCGCGAGCAGGAGGCTCTCCGTCAGGACGAGGAAGAACACACGGCGGCGTCCCGCGCCGAGCGCCGTACGCATGGCCAGCTCCCACCCCCGTGTGTGGCCTCGGCCCAGGAGAAGGTTCGCCGCATTGGCGCACGCGACGACCAGCATCAGGCCCACTGCAGCGAAGAGCAGGAGAAGGAGCGGTTCCACAGCCTTCACGACATCGTCCTTGAGGGGGACGATACGGGCCCGGAGCTCGGCCAGACCGGGATCGGTCCGTCGAATGCGACGGGTCATCTCGTCCAGCTCGTCCTGGGCCGACGCGAAGGTCGCGTCGGGAGCGAGGCGCGCGAAGGCCGTGTAGATCGTATACAGCCGGGTCCCATCGTAGTCCGGGTCGACACGAGCCGGAATCCAGATCTCCGCGTTGCCGAGGAAGCGTGACTCGGACGGCAGATCGATCCGGAACTCGCGCGGGAGGATCCCGATGATGCGGTGCTCCTCGCCACGGATCTTGATGAAGCGCCCCATGACCGAGGGGTCCCCGCCGAAGCGGTCCACCCACGTGGGGTGACTGAGGACCGCGACCGGAGGGGATTCGGGCAGATCGTCCGACGGCAGGATCGTACGGCCGAGTGCCGCTGCGTAGCCGAAGAACTCGAAGAAGCCGGCCTCTACCCGACCGACGTGCATGATCCGAACATCCTGTCGCTCCCCGACGACCCACTCGCGGCCGCTTCCATAGGTGAGGTCGGCGAGCTCGGTGCTCCATGCTCGGTAATCCCATACGTCCTGGGGATTCACCAGCGGCAGATCCTGGCCGGTATGCTCACCGAACGCGTGCCACAGGATCCCGATCTCCTCGGGGGACTCGTAGGGGAGAGGTTCGAGCAGGACCCCGTTCACGATGGTGAAGATCGTGGTCGTGGCGCCGATCCCCAGGGCGAGTACGAGCGTCGTCACGGTGGCGAAGCCGACACGCCGACGAAGCGCCCGGATACTGAAACGGACGTCCTGCAGCACTCCCGAGATGAGTCCGCGCAGACCTGAGCCGCGCAGTCGTCTCGGTCCTCCGCTCTCGGAGCGAGCCAAGCGGCTCCGCCGTCGCCGGGCGATCCGCTCTGTCACGGACGCCGCGAGCACGTCGACGTAGAGACCGATCAGGGTCGTCACCCGCGCCCATCCGCTGCGCTCTGCCAGCAGGGCTTCCGCGACCTCTTGCATCTCGGTCGCGTTCCGGGCCCGAAAGGCCTTCGGAAGGAGCCGCAGCAGGAGGCGGTACGTGAGCAGGCCCATCTAAGCCCGCTCCAGCCGCTCCAGCACCACCGCCGCGAGGGTGGTCATCCGGTTCGCTTCATCGCGGAGGGCCTCGCGGCCCTTTCGAGTCAGACGGTAGTAGCGGCGCTGTGCCGAGACGTCTCGCGGCACCTCGTCGTCCTTCAGCTCCCGGAGGAAACCCTCCTCGGCAAGGGCCTCAAGGGATCCGTACAGGGTCGCGGGCCAGAGACGGAGGCTTCCGTCGGTCTGGTCGAGCACGTTCCGAACGATGCCGAGACCATGGAGATCCTCCTCCGCGAGGGCGGCGAGGATATGGAACCGGTTGGCTTTCACGGCATCTCCGATCGTTCTCGATCAGGCGGACATACTATACTAGACAATAGTATATAGGGCGATATCATCATGCGACAGGGCCGGTCGAATCCACGTTCGAGCTCGAGCGTGTCCCGCCACACCCGGTGCTCCCGAGGTCCTCTCCCGCGCGCGGGATCTCGATCCATCGCCTGGGGTGCCCGTGGCCGTTATGATGGGTGCCCCCCTCGGCTCCGAGCCGGTTCCGGATGGCGTCGGCCGTCGATCAGACAGAGAGGGCAGAATGGATACGCTCCGTACGTCGGTGCTCGGTCTCACGCTCATCGTTGCCGGCAGCTTCGCTTTCACGGCGTGCGCCGGGCAGGAAGACGGCGGGACCGCCGGTGAGGAGGGTGCTTCCGCGGGACAGGTGGGCTCTGCCGGGGAGGAGGGCGCCTCTACCGGGGCGCGGACATCCGCCGACCCGCAAGCCGTCGAGCGCGGTCCCCGCACCCAGCCCGGCACCGAGATGGGGATCTACACCCCCGAGCAGCACCCCCTCTACGACGGTCGCTTCATCGCTTCGGGGAGCAGGATCTACCAGGTCGGCACCCTCTCCGACGAATCGCCGTGGGACCACATGGGCGACGACGCCACGAACCTGCGAGGGGTCGACGGCAGCATCGAGCTCGACGTGGACGAGATCGAGAACACGGGGACCTTCCGCGCAGACCTTCAGCTCCCGGAGGGCGAGTACGTGGTGACGCTGGACCGATTCGAGGAGTTCTCTCCGTGTCAGGACGGTGGGGTGGCGGCATGGCTCTTCGAGCACGGGAACTCGGGATGCGGCGACTCCAACTGGCCCAAGAGCATCCTCTACGTGGCGGGCTGGGGATGGGGAGACGCCACGCTCAACGGTGAGACGCTCCGCGACGACTACCAGATCCACTTCATGGTGACGCAGGGGATGCGCGATCGGGAGACCCTCGCGGTGCGGCCCGACATGACCGGGCCGACGGGGGCCGGTGCGGTGAACCCCGCCGCCTTCCAGCTCGACTTCTACATCCGGAGCCCGGAGCGCAACGAGGCGAACCATCCGGACCGCGAGGTCTTCGACCATTTCTTCGCCATGGAGGTGACGTGGCGGTGAGGGGCCGGGCCCGGCCGCCCACGCGGACGGGCGGCGCGTGACGAGCTCGGCTCTGGCGCGGCACTGCCAGGAGCTTGTCCGTGCCCCGGTCCTCGGCTCGGTGGGGTGAGGCCATGCCTCAATCTCCTTCCCGGAGAGCCTCACGTGCGGCGTCGAGGGCCTCGGGGCTGCCGGTATCGAACCAGGGGCCGTCGAAGACATAGCCGTCCACCGGGGTGCGCTCCACGAGCCAGGAGATGAAGTGGCCGGGGGCGTCGTGCTCCGTGGAGGACGCGAGGTACTGCTCCAGCATCGCCGTGACCGCCGGCGTGAAGAAGTACACGGCGATGGCCGTCACCCCCGTCCTCGGATCCGATGGCTTCTCCCGCACGCGGACGACCCGGCCGCGCGGGTCCACCGAGACCTCGTTGTATCTCCGAGCGGAATCGGGGCGTTGCACGGAGCGCAGGAGCAGGAGGGGACGGCCTCCTGCGGTGAAGGCTCGGGCCGCGGGTCGAAGGTCGAAGCCGACGAGATTGTCTCCGGCCACGACGACCCAGCCCTCGTCGCCGGGTGGGACGCGGCTCACGGCGAACGCCAGGTCCCCCAGGGCACCGAGCCTCTCTTCGACGCGTGTCGAGCCGTCGTCGAGGACGCGGACCGGGACCTTCGCCGAAAGGTCGGCGGCCCATCCGAGGAACTGATGGTGGAATCGGGCGTTGGTGATGACCACGAGTTCGCTCAGCCCGTCCAGCTCCTGGAGCCGCCGCACGGTGTGCGACAGCACCGGCTCCCCCCCGACCTGCAGGAGCGGCTTGGCCCGGTGACGGGCGAGGGGACCGAGACGGGTGGCGTAGCCGGCCGCCAAAACGTACGCCTTCATGCAATCCCTCCGCGCTGGGTGTGCGCCGAGCGCCGGGTCGCCCGGTCCGGCTCGAACCGAGACCGTCAGCTCGCGATCTCCACGTCTCTCGCCCAGGAGACCATCTCGCCCATCCGCTCCACCTCCGCCGCCATCACCCGACGCCCGAGATCGGTGATTCCGTAGTACCTTCGCCGCTGGTCGTCCTCGGTCTCGGGGACCGGCCGATGGTCGAGCTCCTCGATGAGGCCGCCCTCGTCGAGTCTCCGTATGAAGCGGTAGAGGATCCCCGGATGAAGCTCTACACGACCCTCCGTGCGCTGCGAGATCTCTTTGATGATGGCGTACCCGTATCGTTGGCCTCCGGCGAGCGAGAGGAGGATCTGGAGGGCCGTGGGCTTCAGGGGCAGATGGGCCGAGACGGCGGCTGAACGGTCTGAGGGTGGCATCGGTGGCAGCTACTCGTGACGAAGCGAACGTACCGGGTCGATCTCGAGGGCTCTTCGCGTGGGAACGAGAGCGGCCAACAGGGCCATGAGCATGAAGAGGGCAGCGCTGGCGACAAGGGTGGGCATGTCCCGAGTCGGTATGCCGTACACGAGACCCTCCAGGACCTTCCCTCCGAGGTAGGAGATGGCGAGACCGAGGGCGATGCCCAACCCGGTGAGGAACAGGGTCTCCAGAGCCACGAGTCGGAACAGGCTCCTCGACCAGGCGCCGAGAGCCATGCGCACACCGATCTCGCGCCTTCGACGGCTGACACCATATCCGATCACCGCTGCGATGCCTCCGAGAGCCAACGTCAGTGCGAGGATCCCGAAGGCGCCGAAGACGGTGACATAGAAGCGGGGCTCACGGAGGTGATCGCCTACCATCTCGTCGAGCGTGCGCACGTCATCGAGGGGCACGCCGGGAAGCAGCTCCGCCACGACATCGCGTAGATGAGCCACGGCCATCGATGGCTCGTCTCCGTAGCGCACGAAGACCCGGAGGCGGGGGCCACGCCCCGAGCGACGCACGATTCCGCCGGTGGGGTACGCTTGGTCCAGCGGGCGATAGACCGTCTCCTCGGGTTGTTCGAGGCCCCACTCCCGGAGACTGCCGACGACGCCCACCACGGTGACCCAGGTCACGGTCCTTTCCACCCGACCCTCCGGACCGAGGCGCGGCGTCGTGCTCCGGTAGCGGGAGCCGACCGCGTCGCCGTCCGGCCACATGCTCTCGGCCAATGCCTCCGAGATCAGCGCGACGGGAGGTGCCTCGGCATCGTCCTGCCACGTCAGCCACCGACCTTCCAGAAGCTCCGCGCCGAGGAAGGGGAGGAAGTCGGGATCCACGTCGTTGCTCGTGATCCACCGTCGCCCACCTGGCATCTCCCCTTCGGGGCCCTCATACCACTCGGGGCGAAAGGGGGTGAAGCCTCCGTACCGGCCGGAGAGCGGCGCGTGCTTGGCCAGGGTCACCTCCTCGACGGCGGGGTGTGCGGCGACCCGCTGCCGGAGCGAGCTCCGGAGCTCCGCCAGCTCGGGACGGATGCGGAGCACGGGGTCCGAGGGATCCTCGGCCTCGGGGACCGGCGCCCAGAACGGCTCCAGGGGCAGGCTCAGATGTCCGGAGACCACCCCTCGGGTCTGAAAGCCGGTGTCCACCGTGCTGAGGTGTATGAAGCTGCGTCCCAGAAGTCCCGCTCCGGCGACCAGGACCAGGGAGACCGAGACCTGCACCACCACCAGGGGCGCGCGCAGGGAACGGGGGAGCCGACCACCGGTGACGGAGTCGGCCATCGCCTGGAGCACGGCCCGGCCGCCCCATCGACGTAGCGCCAGAGCCACGACGGCGAGGGCGATGACGGCGACGAGCCCCGCCGCCGCGAGCCCACCGGCCAGGACCGCGGGGGAGACGCCGATGGCGTCCGCTCGAACGAGACCGACGGCGCCGTAGTCCCTCACCGTCGTGAGGGCCAGCCCGGACAGGCCCAGCGCTACGACCGCGCTCGCCGCCAACAGGAGCACCAGCTCGGAGACGAAGGGGGCGGCGATCCGAGGCCCACCGCCGCCCAGGGCCACCCGGACCGCGCTCTCCCGCCCCCGACCTACGGCCCGGATGAGGAGGAGCATGGAGACGTTGCCGGCACCGAGAAGTCCGACGAGGGCCAGCGCGCCCACCAGAATACGGATGCGTCCTTCGGCCGGACCGAGGAAGTCCTCCTTCAGAGTCCGCACCGTGGCCAGCCGGTCGGGCCGTCGGGTCAGCTCCGGGAAGTGTTCGTCGTGAATCCTCTGGAAGAGGGCCTCGACCTCGGACTGGGCGGCGACCGCTGTCGTTCCGGGACGGAGGCGCGCGACGCTGAAGAAGTAGAAGGGCGAGAAGCGGCTGGGTTCGAGGGCGTAGGTTGTCCAGAGCTCCACCGGCGCGTCGGGGGAGTCCAGCCAGCGGAAGCCCTCGGGAAGGACGCCGATGACCGTGTGGGCCCTGCCGGAGAGGAGCAGCGCGCTTCCGATGACGTCCGGGCTGGATCCGAAGCGCCGCTCCCACGCCCCGTGGGAGAGAAGGACGACGTCCCGCTCCTCGTCTCCCGAGCCGAAGGTGCGACCCTCCGCGGGCTGGACGCCCAGCACTTGGAAGAAGTTCTCCGAGACACGCAGCCGAGAGACCCTTTGTGGCGGACCGTCGGTGGGATCGAGCACGGTCGTCGTGCCGGTGATCATGACATGCGCGATGGCGTCGAAGCTTGCGGCGTCGTGTCGCAGGGTCGTGAGCATGCCGTCGGACAGCGCGAAGTCCGAGTCCGTGGATGCGCGACGGGTCCGATACCAGATGCGCACCAGTCGATCCTCGTCTTCGAAGCCCAGAGGAGCGACCGAGACGTGGTAGATCGTGCCCCACAGCGTGGTCGCGCCGGCCAGGGACAGCCCCAGGATCAGTACGAAGGCCAGGGAAAACCCCGGACTCCGTGCCAGGGAGCGGGCGGCGAGCCGGAGTTCCTTAAGGGCCAGTTCCAGACGCGTCCCCCACGACGCCTCGTCGATTCCGGTGCCGGGGCGCTTTGGTGGGACAGGGCCGGACCGGCCGGTGAGGCGACCCCAGCGCTCGGCGAGCCCCTGTCGCACCGCACCTCCCAGGCTACGAAGCGCAAACCGTAGCCGCGTCGCGGTTCCGGCGCCGCGGACGTCTCGCACGGCGTCCTCGAAGGCCTGCAGAAGGTCGGCCTGATAGGCCGCGCGGAAGTCGGCGGGAAACGCCCTCAGCGAGAGTCGATAGGCCGCCACGAGCCAGGGGCCGGGGGGGAAACGATCTGCTTCGCGGGATGGGGAGGGCGACGGCATGGAGGCCTGAGGAGCGCGCGGAGGTCTCTTATACACAATTTGTGTATATCGATCGCGCAGGAGCCGCGCAAGGGAGGACTCCGGCCGCCGGGAAGCGTCCCACCCTTCCGGGGCCGACGTCGGTGTTGACCAGATATATAGATAATATTATATATGTATTGCCTTATATTTCAGCCGAGGTCCCCATGGCCCCGAAGCTCCCCGAAGTCCTCGCCACCGACGTCCTGGACGACACGGCGAACATCCTGCGGTGTCTCGGACACCCCCTGCGTCTGCGGGTGCTGGATCTTCTGGAGAAGAAGGGGGAGTGCACCGTCACGGAGATCCAGACGGCGCTGGATGTGGAGCAGGCCGTTGCGTCGCAGCATCTGACGACCATGTGGGACAAGGGCATCCTGGACCGCCGCAAGGAGGGCGTCTATGTGCACTACAGCATCGGCGACGCCCGGGCGCTGAAGGTCCTGGCGTGCGTTCGCCAGGACGACGACCCCTCGGATCGGCGATGAGGGGGAGGAGCTCGCCTACATGCCGGTTTCTCTTCGACCAAGATATATAGACATATGAATACTATGATATCATGGATGGGGGCCGTCTCGGGGGTGGCCCTCGGCGGTACGCTCGCCCTCGTCCCGGCCGTGCTCTCGGGGCAGGTGGAGGGAGGGAGGGAGGAGCGTCCCATCTCCTTGACCGAGGCGGTGGCCTGCGCCACCGAGCAGAGCCCGCAGGTGGCGGCCGCGCGGGCGCGAGCTCGAGCCGCGCGTCATGGTCGAAGGGCCGCGCGCTCCTTTCAGTGGCCCACGCTCGGGCTGGAGGCCGGAGTCGTCCGCTCCGACGATCCCGTGGCGGCCTTCGGGGGAAGGCTGCGTCAGGCCCGGTTCACGCAGGCCGACTTCGACCCCGCCCGACTCAACCATCCGGACCCGCTCACCGACTGGAGCGGGGCGGTGCACGTGTCCTGGGCGCCCCTGGACTTCGCCTCGTTCGCCGATCACGCCGCTGCCGCGCTGGATGCGGACGCCGCGGGGCTGGGGGCGGATTGGGCGGCGCGCACGGCTGGCTTCGTCGCGGAGGCACGGTACGTGGAGGCCGTCGCCGCCGAGCGCCGTCTGCGCGCCGCCCAGGTGGCCCAGGAGGCTGCCGAGGCCAACCTCCGTGTGACGGTGCGACGCCGGGAGGAGGGGGCCCTGACGGACGCCGATGTCCTCCAGGCACGGGCGTCGCTCTCCGGCGCCGAGGCCCGGAGGATCGACGCTGAGCGTGCAGTGGCGGACGCTCGGGACCGGCTCGCCGTGGCGCTGGGGTGGCCGGACGGTGTGGTGCCTCTTCCCACGGACACGACCTTCACCCCGCCGGCGGGGGCTGCGCCGGTGGGTGTGGAGGCCCGTGCCGACCTGAGGGCTTCGGCCCTCAGGGTACGGGCCCACGGCGCCCGGGAGCGGCAGGCGGCCCGCGCGCGTCTCCCCACGATCCAGGGATTCGCGCGTATCGAGACCCACTCGGCGGGCGTCGTGGAGGACATCCGGGACGACTGGACCGTGGGATTCCAGATCCGCGTTCCCCTCTTCACCGGCTTCCGCATCGAGGCGCAGCGAGAGGCGGCCTCGGCCATGCGCGACGCGGCCACC
>JAWVZK010000067.1:0-14443 GCA_033722275.1 Longimicrobiales bacterium
AAGGTGGTCGGAATCCACGATTGAAGGCCGGGGCCATGACGGAAGGAAGCGAGACGAAGGCGGCCATCGTCTCCATCGGCAACGAGCTCCTCTACGGGGAGACGGTGGACACGAACGCGGCCTGGCTCGCCCGCCACCTCTCGGGATGGGGGATCGAGGTCGTGCGCGGATTCACGGTGGGCGACGTGGAGAAGGACATCGGGGATGCTCTGGGCCTGGCCCTGGATGTCGCCGAGCTCGTGATCCTCATCGGAGGGCTCGGACCCACGCCCGACGACCTGACGAAGTCCGTGGTCGCGGACCGGCTCGGACGCCCGTTGGTCGTCGACGAGGGCGTGCGGGAGGACGTGCGACGACACTTCGAGGCCGCCGGCTACGACCAGATTCCTCGCCTGAGCAGGGGTCAGGCGGAGATACCGGAAGGCTCCACGGCGCTGAGGAACCCCTCGGGGACGGCCCCCGGGATCGTCCTCGAGGAGGAGGGGAAGCACATCGTTCTCCTGCCGGGTGTCCCCGGGGAGCTGAAGGACATCGTCCGAGGTGATCTCGAGCCCCGTCTCGCGGCCCTCACCGGGGACGAAGGACACCGGACCCACCATCGGATGGTCCACACCACCGGTCTGGCAGAGACCAGCCTGGCGGAGCGTCTGGAGCCGAGGATCGACGAGCTTCCCGACCGGCTCACGCGGGGGATCGACAAGGCCTACCTGCCGGACGTCCGGGGGGTCGATCTTCGCTTCACCATCCGGGGAGGATCGCCGGAGGAGGCCGAGACGCGGTTCGACCGGCTTCTGGAGGAGCTCGACGACGTCCTGGGCCCCTGGCGTTTCGAAGCGGAGAGCGGCGATATCGCCGAGGCCGTGGCCGACGAGCTCCGCGCCCGGGGATGGACCCTCTCCGTGGCCGAGAGCTGTACGGGTGGCCTCGTCGGCAAGCGGATGACCGATCACCCGGGGTCGTCGGACGTCTTCGTGGGTGGCTTCATCGCGTACGCCGACGGCGTGAAGGTCGGAGAGGTCGGCGTCTCTTCGACGGATCTCGCGGAGCGCGGGGCCGTCTCGGAGATCGTGGCCCGACAGCTCGCCGCCGGCGTCGCCGAGCGACTCGGTACTCCCACGGGGATCGGCGTCACGGGAATCGCGGGACCGGGGGGAGGATCGGACGAGAAGCCCGTCGGGACCGTGTGGATCGCCACCTCGGTGGAGGGGGAGGTGGAGGCGGATCGGCACAACTTCTCGGGTGACCGGTCGGGGATCCGGGAACGGGCCGCTCAAGCGGCGCTGGCGGGGTTGTACCGGCGATTGGCGGGGGAGACGGGAAGGGGCTGAACGGCCGGCATCCTCCGTTGTATCTTTGACGGCACGCCGCCGGCACCGCCGCCGCCGATCAGTCACCCATTTTCGACCATGACGGAACCGATCACGAACGAGGAGCAGGATACCGGGACGGCCGAGGCCGCCGAGACCGACGCCGCGGAGGCGTCGGACCGAGGTACGGCTGAGGAGCTCCGGGAAGGGGAACCAGGGGAGGGGGCGCCTGCCACCGAGTCCGGACCGCGGTCCGGAGCGCCCGGAGCCGGCGATGTTCGGGAGCCCGTGGACGGCGGCGACACGGAGCTGGTGGCTCTCCGCGAGGAGTTCGAGGACCTGAACGACCGGCACCTCCGCCTGGTGGCCGAGTTCAACAACTTCCGCCGCCGCAGCGAGCAGGAGCGTCTCTCGGCATGGGCCAGGGCGCAGGCCGATCTCGTCTCCGATCTCCTGGACGTCCTCGACGACATCCAGAGGGTCGCCGATCTGGATCTCTCCAACGCCACGGTGGAAGCCATCATGGAGGGAATCGACCTGGTGGAGCGGAAGTTTCTCCGCCAACTCCGCGAGGCGGGTGTCGAGGTGATCGATCCCGTCGGTGAGCCCTTCGATCCGGAGCGGATGGAGGCGATGATGCGAGTTCCGGCCGAGGAGGACGACCAGGTCGACACGGTGGCCCAGGTCTTCCAGAAAGGGTACTCCCTGAAGGACATCCTCGTCCGGCCCGCCCGGGTGAGCGTCTATACCCGGGGCTGAGGTCCGGCACCATGGCGTCCGCCGGCAAGGACTTCTACAAGATCCTCGGCGTCAGCGAAAAGGCCGACGCCGGTGAGATCAAGAAGGCGTATCGGAAGCTGGCGAAGAAATACCATCCCGACGCCAACCGGGACGACCCCAAGGCCGCGGAGCGGTTCAAGGAGGTGGGCGAGGCCTACTCCGTCCTGAGCGACCCCGAAAAGCGGAAGCAGTACGACCAGATGCGCCGCTTCGGCGGCCTCGGGGGTTTCGGGGCCGGCGCGCCCCGCGGGGGAAGGCGTGCCCCGGGTGCGGGAGCTCCCGGGTCCGACTCCTTCTCCTTCGAGGATCTCCAGGGTGGATTCGGCAACATCTCCGATCTCTTCAGCTCCCTCTTCGACCTGGGCGGGCGGGGCCGCGAGGGCACGACTTCGACCGGTCCCCGCCGACGCTCGACGCGACAGAAGGGCGAGAACGTGGAGTACGTCGTGGAGATCCCCTTCCTGACGGCGGCGCGAGGGGGCAAGATCTCCGTGAACGTGGCCATCACCGAGGACTGCGCCACGTGCGGCGGAAGCGGTGCCGCCCCCGGGACCGATCTCCAGCGGTGCCAGGAGTGCGGCGGCTCGGGTCACGTGTCGTTCGGCCAGGGAGGATTCGCCGTCAAACGTCCCTGTCCCGCGTGCTTCGGGCGAGGGACGATCCCCGAGACCCCCTGTCCGTCCTGCGGGGGTCGGGGCGCCGTGCGGCAGCAGAGGAAGATCTCGATCAACGTGCGCCCGGGCGTGGACACGGGCTCGAAGGTGCGACTCTCGGGCCAGGGTGAGCGGGGGAGGAGCGGGGGGCCGCCCGGCGATCTCATCATCACCTACAAGGTGCAGCCGCACCGCTTCTTCCGCCGGGACGGGCTGGACATCCACGTCACCGTTCCCATCAACATCGTCCAGGCGACGTTGGGGTCGAAGATCCGGGTGAAGACCATCTCGGGGAAGAGAGTGGTGCTCACCATCCCGGAAGGCACCCAATCCGGTACCAAGTTCCGGATCCGGGGCCAGGGGATCCAGAAAGGCGAGCGGACCGGCGATCAATTCGTGGAGGTGGTGATCACGGTCCCCGAGAAGCTCTCCGACAACGAACAAAAGGCCATGGAGGAGTTCGCCGAGGCCAGCGGGCTGAAGCACTGAGTCCTCCGACATCGTCCCGATCGGCGCCGTCGCCATCCCGATCGGCTCGTCGCCGTCCCGGGGGGCTCCGTCGCCATCCCGGTGGGCTCAGACCGTCGCCGCCCGCGCCGCTCCGGCGATCCGGCCGCCGCCCAGCACCCGGTCTCCGTCGAAGATCACGGCCGACTGCCCGGGAGTGACGGCGGGCTGGGGGTCATGGAGCTCGAGCGTGATCCCTTCCCCCCCCTGGTCCCCGTCCCCGTCGTTCCAGTCGGTCACGGTGGCGCGCACCGCGGGGGCGCGGTACCGGAGCTGGACACGGATCCGGTCCCCGGCCGCCGGGATCCCGTCCAACCAGTTCAGCTCCCCGACACGCACCAGGTCACGAAACAGCTCCTCCCTCGTCCCCACCACGACCTCGCGGCGCTCGGGCCGGATCTCCAGCACGTACATGGGCTCCGGGAAGCCGCCCCCCAGTCCCTTCCGTTGGCCCACGGTGAAGCCGGCATAGCCCTGATGATCACCCACCTCGGTGCCGTCCGAGCGAATCAGCTTTCCCGGCTCGAGGGCGGGATGGACCGCCTCCAGTCTTCCGCGCAGCAGGTCCCGATAATCTCCGGTGGGGACGAAGCAGATCTCCTGCGACTCGGGCTTCTCGGCGGTGACGAGCTCGAGGGCCCGGGCCCGAGCCCGCACCTGGCGCTTGGTCAGCTCGCCGAGAGGGAAGAGGAGGCGAGGGAGGATCTCCGGCGGTAGCGCCCACAGGAAATACGACTGGTCCTTGTCCTCGTCCACGCCACGTCGGAGGCGCGCGGTGCCTTCGCCGTGCTCGATCCGCACGTAATGCCCCGTGGCGATGCGGTCGCACCCGAGATCCCGACCCCGCCGCAGCAGGTCCCGGAGCTTGGTGTTGCTGTTGCAGCGGACGCACGGGTTGGGCGTGCGACCCTTTGCGTATTCGGACACGAAATCGTCGATGACGTCCCGGCTGAAGTCCTCCTCCACGTCGAAGACGAAGTGGGGGATATCCAGCGCCTGCGCCACACGCCTGGCGTCGGTGATCCCCTCCAGACCGCAGCACGTCTTGCCGTGGTCGGGCGTCTCGCTGTAGCAGAACGTCTTCATGGTCACCCCGACCACGTCGTGTCCGGCTTCGGTCAGGAGGGCTGCCGCGACCGACGAGTCTACCCCCCCGGACATCGCCACCAGAACCCGACTCACGCCACCTCCTCCTGCGACGCGCGAAGGCGCTCGATGACGGCGACGGTCGCGGTCACGGCACGATCGACATCGGCGGCACGCGTGTCTCGTCCCAGGGAATATCGGACCGTGGCCATGGCATCGTCCTCGCCGTACAGGGCGGCGATCACGTGGCTTCCCTTGCCGGCTCCGCTGTGGCATGCCGACCCCCCCGACACCGCCACGCCTTCCAGGTCGAGGGCCATGAGGAGGCGCTGGCCGTCGTCGACGTCGGGGATACCGACGGAGGCGACATGGGCCGCCCGGGGCCCCTCTCCGGAATTGATCCGCAGCGACGGGATGGAGGAGACGAGCGCCGATTCCAGGCGGTCCCTGAGGGCGCGCAGTCGCTCCGCGTCTCTTCTCTGTTCCTTCACGGCCAGCTCCACCGCCATCGCGAGGCCGACGGCTCCGGCCACGTCCTCCGTCCCCGGGCGAAGGCTCCGCTCCTGGCCCCCCCCGAAGAGGATCGGCTCGAGGGGCGTGCCTTCCCGTACGAAGAGGATCCCCGCGCCCTTCGGTCCGTTGATCTTGTGACCGGTGGCGGTCAGCAGATCCACCGGAACCCGGCTCACGTCCACGGGCACCTTGCCCACGGCCTGGGACGCGTCGGTATGCACCAGCGCGCCGTGCCCCTTCGCCGACTCGGCCACGGCGTCGACCGGAAGGATCAGGCCGGTCTCGTTGTTGACCCACATGAGGGAGACGACGCCGCCCCCGTCGGCGAGGATCCCGAGAAGGGAGTCGACGTCTATCGATCCGTCGGGGCCCACATCCACCGTCCTCGGCCGCGCCGCACCCGACGTGTGGGCGTGTCGGGCGGCCTCGAGGACCGCCGAATGCTCGATGGAGGTCATCGCGAGGGGTGTCGCCACTCCGCGGTCCCGGTGCCGGGCCCGGCAGCTCCCCAGGATCGCGAGATTGTCGGACTCGGTGCCGCCTCGGACGAACCGGATCTCCGGTGGACGAGCTCCGAGGGCGTGGGCGATCCGCGCCCGGGCGTCCTCCAGCGCGGCTTGGGCCTGTCTGCCCCAGCGATGGAGGCTCGAAGGATTACCGAAGCGTCCCTCGAGACAGGGGCGCATGGCCTCCAGCACCTCCTCTCGGAGAGGCGTGGTCGCGGCGTGGTCGAGGTAGACCGGTTCCATGATCCCAGCGGTACGTTTCGGTTTGCGTCGGGAAGGGCGGCCCCTAACTTAATCGACGAGGTACGAGTGCCCCACCGTGGGGGCCGATGCCGTGACTCCCACCCCGACTTCATGCCGCAGACCAGTCCGCCCTTTCCGGAGGGCCAGCCGACCCGTTTCCGATCGACGGTCCACGGCACGGTCTTCGCGGGCCGCGATCGCTACGTGGAGCGACTCGCCGCCGGCGACGAGGTGAAGCTCGTCGCGGACCCTCCCGTCCAGGGCGATCCGTGGGTCTGGGTGCATCTCGTCTCGGGGGAGCCCATAGGACATCTGCCTCCCGACATCGGCCGTTGGCTCTGGCCCTGGCTCGTGCGGGGCGGAGTCGCCCGCGCCCGGCTCCTCCGGGTGGCCGGAGCCGACGTCCCCTCCTGGAGGCGCCTGCTTCTCGAGGTCTCCTGCTCGGTCGCGTAGGCGCGGCGACGGCGCCGGCTCAGAAGGTCGAGACCGTCAGGTCGGACAGCTCTTCCACGGACATGGTCTCGTCCATCCGGAAGGCCTCCCCGTACTCCACGCGGATCAGCGACCCGTACTGGGCGGCCTTCGTCCGGACCTGAGACAGCAGGGGCCGCTGTCCCCCGGGGAAGACCTCCCCGGCCTGCACGGCTCCTTCGAACTGGGAGGCATACTCGGCCAGAACCTCGAGCTTGCGATCCATCTGCTCCGTGATGTCCACCACGAAGTCCGGGGGATCCGCGTCTTCCCGGAAGGAGGTGGCGTAGACGAGCTTCTCGGGCCGGAATGGCTCACCTTCCGCTTCGAGCTTTCGGAGTCCGCTGAGATAGCACGCGTCACGCACCAGCTCCGACGCGATGCGATGGTCCCGATGGCGGCCCACCTTCCAATGCGTGACCACCACCCGGGGCCGGAGGGAGCGCAGGTGCTCACAGACCACCCTCCGGGACCTCGGGTCGTTCTCCAAAGCCGCGTCCGGAAGCCCCGCGCAGCGACGCTCCGTCAGGCCCATCCGCGCCGCCGCGGCGTCGGCCTCACGGGCGCGGATCGCAGCGGAGCCGGAGCTGCCCATCTCCCCGCGCGCCAGATCGAGGATCCCGACGCGGCGACCCCGGCTGGCGCTCTTGATGAGGGCTCCCCCGCAGAGCAGCTCCGCGTCGTCCGGGTGGGCCATGATGGCGAGGATGTCCAGGGATGCGGAGGGATCGGCCATGGGTCCGTCGGGTGGGTGGAAGGTGGAAGCGGGCGAGATACGCTGGGAAGGATGCGGTGACCTACTCGAAGCGGAGGGCGTCCACCGGCTCGAGGCGGCTGGCTCGATAGGCGGGAAGAAGCCCGAACAACATCCCTGTGAGCACGGCCATGGCGAGAGCCGCTCCGACGGACCAGAGGGGGATGGCAGCGGGAAGAGGGGTGAGGCGAGCCACCACTCGGGACAGTCCCCATCCCGCCAGCAGGCCGGCGGCGGCGCCGAGGGACGTGAGGAAGGACGCCTCCACGAGGAACTGCCAGAGGATCTCGCGCCGCGTCGCCCCGACCGCCTTGCGGATGCCGATCTCCCGCGTCCGCTCGGTCACCGAGATGAGCATGATCCCGATGACGCCGACGCCCCCCACCAGAAGGCCGGCGGAGGCCAGGAGGAGAATGACGAGGAAGAAGACGGCGGTGAGCTGGTTGAACATCTCCGCCAACTCCATGGACGCCATGAGGACGAAGTCGTTCTCGTCCCGCGGTCCCAGACCCCGGAACCCCCGGAGCGCCTGGATCACGTCGTCCTGCGCCCGCTCCATGCTCACCGAGTCTTCGGGCACGACCAGAATCTGCGCCTGGAAGTTGCTTCGACGCAGACGTCGCATTCCCGTCGTCCACGGGAAGACGACCCAGTTGGGGAGGGCCGAGCTGAAAATGTTCTCCTCGGGCTCGTACACCCCGACCACCGTGAAGGGGATGGGCCCGGTACGGCCCCGGTTGGTGATCCGGACCCAGCGGCCCACCGGATCCCGTCGTCCGAACAGCTCCTGGGCAAGGCCCGCGGAGAGGACGACCACGGCCCGGTTCTGCTCCACCTCGCCGGGCGTGAAGTCACGACCGGCGACGAAGCGGCCGACGGAGTAGGCGGACCAACCCGACGCGACGCCACGGGCGATGGCGTCCTGGACCTCGGCGCTCTCGAAGGTCACGTCGATGGGGAAGTTGCCCAGGTCGAAGAGGGCCTCCCGTATGGTGGGGAGGTCCGCGATCCGTCTGGCCTCCAGGGGCTCGATCTCGGGCTTTCCCCACCATGGGGGACGGTCGTTTCCGCCTCCGGTGATGGTGATGGCGGCGAAGTCGAAGCGGGACACGACGAAGTTCTTGGGGCCGGCCCCCTCGAAGGCCTCCATGACGCTGCTTCGGAGACCGGTCATCAACGCGCCGATGGCCACGACCACCGAGACCCCGACGGCGACCCCGAGAATGGTGAGGACGGATCGGAGACGGTTCTCCTTCATGGCGGCCCAGGCGATCCCCAATCCCTCGGTGAAGGCCACCCAGCTCGGGCCCGTGCCCACCCCGGTGCGCTCGGTGGCCTTCCTGCGGGACTCACTCATAGCGGAGCGCGTCCACCGGATCGAGCTTCGATGCCCGCGAGGCCGGATAGACGCCGGCCACGATGCCCACCGTGAGCCCGAGCGCGACCCCCAGTGCGATCCAGCGGGGCGCCACGGCGGCGGGCACGGGCGATACCGCGGAGATGCCTTCGGCGATACCCAGCCCCACCAGCACACCGAACGCGGCCCCGACCGTCGCGAGGGTCGCCGATTCGATGAGCACCTGGGCGAGGATGTCCCGTCGTCGGGCGCCCAGGGCCTTCCGCACACCGATCTCGCGGGTCCGCTCCATCACCGAGACCAGCATGATGTTCATGATCACGATGCCGCCCACCACCAGAGAGATGGAGACGAGCATGGGCAAAGCCATGAAGAGGATCCGGGAGATGTTGTTCCAGAAGCTGATGGCCTCCTCGGCCGTCCGCAGTGAGAAGTCGAGGTCCTCGGTGGGTCTGAGCTGCCGCCGGACCCGCATGATGCCCTCCACCTCGAGCTCCAGCTCGCTCAGCCGGTCGGGATCGACGGCCTGGACGATGATGGACTCCACGTTGCCCCTGGGGGCCGTGATGGCCTGGACCGGCGATCGGGCCGGGGCGATCACGAGGTTGTCCAGCGACCGCCCGAACAGCGTTCCCCTCTCCTCGAGCACCCCGATGATCCGGTAGGGAAAGCCCCGGATGCGCAGGGTCCGGCCCACGGGCTGGAGACCCTCGAAGACCAGTTCCGCCGTCTCCGAGCCGATGACCAGGACGGGCGTTCCGGACTCGGCCTCCTGGGGTGAGAACGCACGTCCTTCGACGAGGGTCAAGTCCCGGATCTCGAAGATCTCGGGAGAGGCGCCGATGACCCGCACACCCGAGGCCGTTCGACCGTTGTCCCCCACGACGCTGCTGCCGACGGTGCTCTCGACGGCCACGCGAGCGGGAACGCGAAGCTGGTCTCGTATGGCCGCGGCATCCTCGGATCGGAGGCGGGGACGGCGACGTCGAGCCCTCCGTTCCTCGCGGCTCAGGTTGACGGGGATCTCCTCGAAGCGGGACAGGGTCACCGTGTTGATGCCGAAGACCTGCGAGGAGAAGTCCTCCCGTACATATCGATCGAGGCCTTCGACCACCGTCACGACGACGATGAGGAACATGACGCCGAGGATCACTCCGAGGAGGCTGAAGAAGGACTTCAGCTTCTGCGTCCGGATCTGTCCGAAGGCGAGGACGACCCCTTCCCACAAGTGCACGGTGGCTTCAGCCGTCCCCGGCGCCCGGCGCCTCCCGCGCCACCTCGATCTCGGCGCCGCTCTGCAGCTGCCGGATGGTCTGATACGGCCCGGCCACCACGGTGTCCCCCTCCGCCAGCCCCGAGAGGACCTCGAAATGCTCCCGGCCGGCGATGCCCACCGCCACGGGGATGAAGCGGACCGTGCCCCCCTCCACGATGAAGACCCCCTCGACGTCCTCTCGAGCCTCCCGAGGCCGCGTCCCCCGTCCCTCCGCCGCCCCCTCGCCCTCCGGAGAGGCATGGGCGTCGTCGTCGTCGATCGTCGCCGCGACGTCCTCGGGATCGCGGATGGTGAGGGCGATGATCGGCACCGACAAAGCGTCCGTCCTGCGCTCGACGACGATGTCGGCCGTGGCCGACAGATCGGGGCGGAGGGGAGCGTCCGTGCTCTCCAGGGTCAGGACGACCTCGAAGTCGATGGCCGCCTGCTGATTCGCCGGCTGCTCGGCGGGTGGGTTGATGGCCGAGTTACCGATCTCCGTCACGCGGCCGGCGAAGATCCGATCCGGGAAGGCGTCGATGCGGATGGCGGCGCTGTCACCCAGGGTGATCTCCGAGACCTCGGTCTCGTCCACCTGGACCACCACCTCGATGACGGAAAGATCGGAGATCGTGAGCACCAGACTCCCGGGATTGTTCATGGTCCCGATGATGACCGTCTCGCCCTCTTCCACGTTGAGGCGTGTGACCTTCCCCGCCATCGGGGCCCGGAAGACGGTCTTCGAGAGCCGGTCGGCGGCCTCGTCCACCCCCGCTCTGGCCTGGGAGACGCCGAAGGCCGCCGCCTCCACGAGAGCTTCCTGGACCTCCACCCGCGTCTGCGCGTCGTCGAGCTGCTGTCGGCTCACCAGGAGCGAGTCCCGGGCGCGGAGGGCCAGAAGACGGTCCAGATCCCTCTGGGCCTGCGTGAGGTTCGCCCTCTGCTGGGCCTCCTGCGCCTGCGCCTGGGCCAGCGCGGCCTCCGCCCGAGAGAGGGCCGCCTCGTACTGGTCCGGCTCCAGTCGGAGGAGGATCTGCCCGGTGGCCACATCGTCTCCCTCGTCCACGAACAGCTGCTGGACACGCCCCTGGACGTCGGAGCTGATGTCCACCGTCCTCCTCGCCCGGATGTTGCCGCTCGCGGTGACGATCTCCTCCAGGTCGCGCCGCTCGATGACCTCGGTCCGGACCTGCGCCGCGCCGTCCCGGGCCCGGAGGATGGAGACGGCACCCGCGACGCCGACCGCGGCCACGACGACGATGCCCGTGATGACCTTCGTTCGTCTCTGCATGAGCGTATCGTCAGTCCTGGAACCGGAGAGAGGCACCCACGAGCGCTTCGAGGTTGGTCACGGCGTCGTGGTAGGCGTAGACCGCCTGCGCGAGATCCACTTCGGCCTGGGCGAAGACGGTCTGGGCGTCGATGAGCTCGACGAAGGTGATGGCCCCCACCTGGTACCGCTCCCGAGCCAGGAGAAGCTGCTGCTCGGCCAGCGCCCGGTTCCGCTCTTCCAGCTGAGCGCTCTGGTAGGCCGTACGGGCGTTCTCGAGACCGATGGCGACGTCGGCGCGAATGGTGAGCTCGAGCTCACGGACGGTCTCCCGAACGTCGGCCCGGGTCACCCTGGCCTGCTCGAGGGCGCGCTGTCGGGTGAAGCCCTGGAAGATGGGGATGCTGACCGTGAGGCTGACTCTCGGTGGAGACCGCACGAAGTCCGTGGGGAACTGGTCGTTGGCCGAGATGATGGCCGCGCGCTGCGCGTCCGTGAAGGCGATGGCGCCGCAATCCATCGGAGGCAGCGGATCGGCGAGGCGGGCGTACAGATCGTTGGTCCGGATGCACTGGGCGATCTGGCTCGCCACCTGTCGCTGAGCCTGGGCGATCTGGAAGTCCACGCTGCTCGCCTCCCGGGTGAACCCGCTCCACCCGGCTCCAAGGGACAGGGTGGGGAGGTACGACGACCACGCCGAGCTCACTCCCACCGATCGCAGATCGGCTTCGTTCCGCAGCGTTCGGGCCTCGGGGTTGTCCTCCAGGGCCCGGGCGACGAGCTCCTCCGCCTCCCACGTCGGTGGAGACAGCTCGAACGGAGTGGAGACGGCGAACTCCTGCTCCACAGGGACGCCCATGAGCTGGAGGAGACGCATTCTCGACGTCGTCAGCGCGTTCCGGGCCTGGAGAAGGGCCACCTCCGCCCGCCCGACCTGGACCTCGGCCTGTCCCACGTCGATGGGCGTCACCTGCCCGACCTCGAGCTGGCCCTGCGCCAGGCGGAGGTTCAGCTGCGCGTTCTCCAGCTGCACCTGCGCGATCCGGACGGCCTCCTGCTGCCTCCAGACGTCGATGTAGCCGCCGGTGACCCGGGTCACCACGCTCAGGTCGGTGTTCTCCACCTGCGCGAGCGTGACCCGACGCGAGGCCTTCTGCTGCTTCGGTCCCAGAAGCGTGGCCCAGCTCAGGCTGTAGTTGAGACCCAGGGTGTAGCTGGAGCCGTAGTACGACGGTTGATCGACGAAGCCCAGGTCGGCCAGGGTCACCTGACCCGCGATCTGCGTCTCTCCCGAGCCCTGCCAGGAGACCCCGGTGGAGAAGCTCGCGCTGGGAAGGAGCTGGCCGTAGGCTTCGCGGACCGACCAGTCGGCGACGATCTCGTCGTTCCGGGCCCGGGCCAGCTCGGGGTTGTTCTCCCGGGCGGTCCGGATCGCCTCCTCCAGGGAGAGCGAAGAGGGGACCTGCTGGAGCCCCCGCGCGCTGTCGGGGGCGCCCAGGCATCCGAGGAGCGCGATCAGACCAAGCCGTCGCCAGCGACTCAGAAGTCCCCGTTTCACGCCCTCTTCCTCCATCCGCTCGTCATCCTCGCGTCGCGCGCTCTACCGTACGGAATCGGCCGGGTGCGTGAAGCGCCGGCCGCGCGATCGGAGCAGGCCGTCGCGCCGCCCCATCTCGTCGCCCGGAACGAAGGTAATGGACTTGCGGGTGCTTCTGACACCCCGCTCAGCCGACGAGGTCCGTGCGCTCCGCCACGTAGGAGATGGAGGGAATCTCCACCCGGAGGACCCGTCCCTGTCGATCGTACCATACGGTCCGGTCCGCTCCCTCCTCCGAGATGAAGTCGACACGCCTCGCCAGCACGACGTTGGGACCCACCCGGAGCTCCTCGTCCGTCCGCCTCGTCGCGGTGAGATCGTACTGGCTGCGGGTCCTGGGCTCCAGCACGTGCACGGCACGGTCCACCCGCAGGTCGCGGACGAAGTAATGATGATGGGCCACACCACGGTCGAGGACGCGGGTATCGGGTCGCGCCTGGAACTCCCGGTCCTCGTCGCCGATGTCGGACCGGATGGTGGCCACGTACCGGCGCCCCGAGAGGGCGAGACGGAGATCCATCTCCCCGTCGCCGGTGACTTCCACCTGATAGCTCTCCACCTGGCCGTCGGGGGGAAGGGCCCGGAGGAGGGGACGGGTCTCGGAGGTGTCTCCTGGACGGGTCACCGAGACGACGCCGTTGGCGAAGAAGGCGGCATTGAGGCCCAGCGTGGCTCGTCGGATCACGAAATCCTCGCTTCCCACCGCGCGTCCGTCCACCCGGATGGCGAATCGCCCCTGGTCCACGACCACACCCTGACCGAGGACGGCGGGCGCGGCGCAGAGGACGACGAGGGTCGCGGTGACCCAGGCTCTCGTGAGAATCATGGACCCTACTACACGCCGAGCGGTGGCCGGTTCGGGGCGGGACGCGGGATCGCGGCGTTCCTGCTCAGGTCCCGGCGATGGCGTGGGAGATCTTCTCCACGTAGCGCAGGAACACCCGATGCCCCTTGCCCGGGGTGGCGAGACTGGGCGCGCCAATGACGCCCCGAGAGTCTTCCGGCGGTTTCGGTACCCTTCGTCGGGTGTATTTTCGAAGCGCATCGCCCCGCGGCAGGAAGTCGATGGCTCGCTCGAGATGGACCAGGTCGGGAGCCAGATGAAGCATGAGGGAGGTTTCCAGCTCGCCCGCGTGCTCCGCCTCGGGGTCGGAGGCGATGATGTCCGACACGTCGATCTGATACAGATCGAACACCGAAGTCTCGGAGGAGCCTGTCACGGTCATGAGGAGCGCCTCCAGATGAGGCTCGAACCGGTGTGCGGTGATGATGGCGAAGTCCACGAAGCCGTCCTCCTCCCACATCTGGATGAGCTCGTTCATGACGCGGTGGAGGGTCTTGCGGCGAACACCGGCCCGTCCCGGGTAGGGACCCCCTCCGACGGTGACGCCGTAAGAGAAGGTCGGCGCCAGGAGAATGCCCGTACGGCGGGATACCTCGAGGGCCACCTGCCGTGACACGATGATGTTCGTTCCCACCGGGAGATGGGGGCCGTGCTGCTCCAACGCACCGACAGGCACGATGAGCCGCGGATCGGCCTCGATCCGGCGTCCCACCTCCGGCCACGGCAGGCGGTCGATCGCGTATGAACGGTCGTCCTCGACCTGAGGCCTCCCTTCCTCGTCTGATGGGCTCGGTGGGTCCATGGGCGTCCGTGGCGTTCCTCTGGGTGTGGGCAGGCTCTGGCACGTCCTGGGCGCTCTTCGTGGCCGCCGTCGCCTGGACCGTGGGGATCGTGACGCACCGTCCTCCCATGGACCGCTGGACCAGCGTCGGCTCGATCCTGGCGCTGGTAGGCATCCTCGCCGGATTCCACGCAGAGCGCCAGGTCACCGAGATCCTGAACGAGTGGGATGCCTACTGGGACCGACGGGTCGATCAGGTGGGTGACCTGCTCAGTGACGAGCTGGATCGGAGGCAGCTGGAGGGGGAGGCCGCAGCCGACGCCCTCGTCGCTCTCCACGCCGAGTCCGGTGGCGCCATCCCGCAGGAAGACCTCTCCGATCTCCGGCGGCGATATCGCAGCGCCGCCCTGGCGCTCTACGACGACGGCGGAGCCCTTGTGGCCTGGGAGGGCACGCACAGGGGCATGGTGCCGGAGAGCGTTCAACGGGGAGAGCGTCGACAGTCGTACCGGGACCTCC
>JAWVZK010000068.1:0-14406 GCA_033722275.1 Longimicrobiales bacterium
ACCTTGTCGGGCTCCACCATCACCCGGAGCTCGCGACCCGCCTGGATGGCGAAGCAGCGGGAGACCCCGTCCTGCTCCATGGCCAGTTCCTCGAGCTTCTCCAGGCGCTTCACGTAGCCGTCGAACATCTCGCGGCGGGCACCGGGCCGGGAGCCGCTGATGGCGTCCGCAGCGGTCACGAGGAAGGTCTCGGGAAAGTAGTGGGGCTCCTCGTCGTGGTGGGCTCGGATGGCGTTGAGGACCAACTCGGTCTCGCCATGCTTCTTGCAGAGCCGATACCCGAGCTCCACGTGCGTCCCCTCCTGCTCGTGGGTCATGCCCTTCCCCACGTCGTGGAGGATCCCCGCCCGCTTGGTGCCCTGGACGTCGAGGCCCATCTCCGCGGCCATGGAGCCGGCCAGAAGGGCCACCTCCCGTGCGTGCTGAAGCTGATTCTGTCCGTAGGAGGTGCGGAAGCGGAGCCGTCCGAGCGTCTTGACGATCTCCGGGTGCACGTTGTGGAGGCCCAGCTCGTAGAGCACCTCCTCGGCGGCCTCCACCATGCCTTCCTCGACGTCGTCGGCGGCCTTCTCCACCATCTCCTCGATGCGTCCCGGGTGGATACGCCCGTCTTCCACGAGCCGCTCCAGAGCGAGGCGAGCGGTCTCCCGACGTACCGGATCGAAGGCCGAAAGCACCACGGCCTCGGGGGTGTCGTCGATGATGACGTCGACGCCCGTGGCCTGCTCGAACGAGCGTATGTTGCGGCCCTCACGCCCGATGATGCGACCCTTCATCTCGTCGGACGGGAGCTGGACCACCGAGACGGTCCTCTCTGCGGTCAGGTCGGCAGCCATGCGCTGGATGGCCAGAGCCGTGATCTTCTTCGCTTCCCGCTCGGCCTCCTTCTGAGCCGTCTCCTTGATCTCGCGGAGCCGGTTCGCCGCTTCGGCCTTCGCGGCGTCCTCCATGGCTTCGACGAGCTCCGACTTCGCTTCCTCCCGGCTGAGACCGGCGAGACGCTCCAGTCGCTCGGTGGCCCGGGCGCGCTTCCGCTCCACCGCCTCCTCTTCCTGCTCCAGCTCCTTCTCGCGGAGGGAGAGGGCCTCGGCGCGACGGTCGAGCTCCTCCTCCCGGGTATTGAGTCTCTCGAACTGCCGATCGAGAGCGTCGGAGCGCTCTTCGGCGCGGCGCTCGGCCCGCTCGATCTCTTCCCTGCGGCGACTCTCCTCTTTCTCCCAGGCCTCACGGAGACGGAATCCCTCTTCCCGCCCGGCAAGCTCTCCGGCCTTGCGGGCGTTCTGCGCCTCGCTCCGGGCTCGTTCGAGGATGCGGGAGGCCTCGTCCTGCGCTTTGTTCTTCTCCAACTCCTGTCGCGCCCGCTCTCGGCTCCGTGCGACCACGAAGCCGACGAGCGCACCCAGGACGAGTCCCACCGCCGCCGCCAACAGCAGTGGCGGGGTGATCATGTATCAATACTCCGAAAACGACCGGCGGACCGGCCGAAGGTGAGCGGTGATCGGAGCGTCGATCCGCCTCTCCAGGGGAGACCTACGGGCTCAGCGCCCCGTGTAACGGACCCAGGATAGGGATCCGGGGAAGCCCGGCGCAAGCTGCGAGGGGACGATCAGCTCCCGTCCAGAGCGCCGTGGATGCGATCGGCGAGCTTTCCGGCTCGGACCCCGGCCTCGGCCCGGACGGTATTCATGTCCTCCTGGGCCTGGAACAGCTCGTCGGCGATGGAGAGCGCCGCCAGAATGGCCGCTTTGTGTCCTTCGATGAGGCCCGCCGCCATGCGGATCTGGTGGATTCGATCGTCCACCAGCTTGGCGCATCGACGGGTGTATTCGGGCTCGGCGCTGGCCCGGATCGTGTGCTCCTCTCCGGCGATGCGGACCGTCACCGACGTCTTCTCGGTCATTCTGGCCTCCGGGGTCGGGACGTCGCAGCGTCGGGGGCGGCGTCCATCGGGGAGTCTGGGACGACGTCCGTCCGGGAGTCTGGGACGGAGCCCATCCGGGGGTCTGGGACGGCGCTCGTCTCGACGTCGGGACTCATCCCTGTCGTTCCAGGAAACGGATCCGGGCGATCATCCGTTCTACCCCTTCCCTGCCCCGCTCAAGCCGGCTCCTGAGATCCTCGTTCTCCTTCTCGATGGAGTCCAGCCGGGAGATGAGTTCCTCCGCCTCGATACGGTTTCCCGTGAAGCGCTCCACCAGCTTCGCGAGCTCGGCCTTCTTCCGCTCCGCGGCGTCGGCGCGCTCGCGGGCCGCCCTCAGCTCGCCGAGCAAGCGATCCACGGCCGCCTCCAAACGCTCGAACCCTCCGTCGGACTCCGGCGCTCCGCTATGCACGGGCTCTGACACCGAGCTCCTCCTCCAGTCGTTCGAGCACGCGGTCGACGTTCCGGTCCACCGCCTTGTCCTCCAGGGTTCCCTTCACCGAGCGGAATCGCAAGCGGAAGGCCACCGACCTCTTGCCTTCGGGGATCTCCTCGCCGGTGTAGACGTCGAAGAGCTCGAGCGCCTCGAGGTCCGATCCGGCGCTCTGCCGGATGGTACGTGTCACCCGAGCCACCACCACGTCGTCCGGAGTGATGAGCGCGAGATCCCGCTCCACGGCGGGGTATTGAGGCAGCTCCTCGTAGGTCGTCACGGTCTGCGGCTCGGGCCGCTCGGGGAGCTCGAGCTCGAAGGCGAAGACGTCGCCGGCCCAGAGCGGCGTGTCGACGGCGTCGTCGGCCACTCTGCCGCCCCTCCCCACGGTCGATCGCTCGTCGTCCACGACCATCAGCGCGTGCGACGGATCGAGCACGCCTCCTGTCCCCTCGTCGTCGGCGGGAGTCACCCTGGCGCGTCCGCGATACGCGCGGGAGGCGACGTCCTCCAGCAGTCCCTTGAGATCCCAGATGGTCAGCGGGCGATCGTCCACCGACCAGTGCGGAGGATCGCGCCGGCCCGTGAGAACCACGGCCAGGTGGGTGGCTTCCTCCGGAGGACATCCCGAGCCGGTGCGCCGGAAGGACGTCCCGATCTCGAACAGCCGGACATCGCGGTTGCCTCGAGCGAGGTTGTACTCCAGCCGGCGCAGGAGCGAGGGGAGGAGGGCTCGCCGCATGACGGGCTCGGTGGTGGCGAGAGGGTTGGCCACCTCCACGTCGCCTTCCCCCGGAGGCGCGAAGGCGGGCGTCTGCGCCTCGAAGAGGCCCTGACCGGCCAGAGCCGCGCGGAGCTCGTCTTCGAGCTGGAAGAGCGGATCATCGGGCACGGTGCCGGGGCGTGCAGGCCGGAGCTGTGCCGGGAACGCGTCGTACCCATGGGTCCGGGCGACCTCCTCGATGAGGTCGATCTCCCGGGTGACGTCGTAGGAGCGGAAGCCGGGCACCCGTACCTGGAGGACCCCTTCCCGCTCTTCCTCCACGCGGAAGCCGAGGGGCTCGAGAAGCGCACGGACGTACGGTGTTTCGAAGGGGATGCCGAGAAGACGCTCGATGCGGGACAGGCGCAACGCCACCCGCTCCGCCTCGAACGTCCGGGGTCGGCAGTCCAGCACGGGTCCGTCCAGGGAGCCGCCCGCCGTGGCGAGGATCACGGACACGCATCGCTCGACCGCGACTCGGAGCCCTTCCGGATCCACGCCCCGCTCGAAACGGTACGAGGCGTCGGTGGACATGCCCAGCGTCTTGCGCGTGGCCCGGACGGACTTCGGGTCGAAGAGGGCGCACTCGAGGAGGACGTCCCGCGTCTCCCCGTCCACCTCGGAGTTCTCCCCTCCCATCACGCCCGCGATGGCCACGGGATCCTGGGCGTCGCAGATCATCAGCATGTCCCGGGAGAGTCGCCGCTCCTCGTCGTCGAGGGTGGTGAAGGTGTCCTCCGTCCGGTGCGGACGACGAACGACGATGGAGGATCCCGCGAGTCGGTCCAGGTCGAAGGCATGCAGGGGCTGCCCGAGCTCCAGCATGACGTAGTTGGTGGCGTCCACCACGTTGTTGACGGGCCGCGCCCCGGCTCCCCGGAGTCGCTCCTGGAGCCATTCCGGCGACGGACCGACCGTCACACCCCGAAGGACGGCGCCGATGTAGCGCGGGCAGAGCTCCGGATCTTCGATGCGGATGGACACCGGTCCCTCCGCGACCTCCGGCGCACCTTCCCGATACTCGAAGGGCGGCTCGGGCGATCCGGGGATGTCCGGAAGGACTACGCGTCCCCCTCCCTCCGAGGCGAGCTCGCGCGCCACGCCGGCGTGCGAGAGGAGGTCTCCGCGGTTGGCCGTCACCTCCACGTCGAGGGTCGCGTCGTCGAGGCCGAGAGCCTCGACGAAGGACGCACCGGGCTCGAAGTCCCCCTCCAGCTCCATGATCCCGGTATGATCGGTGCCAAGACTCAACTCCTTGGCAGAGCATAACATACCCTGCGACACCTCACCCCGGATCTTGGCCTTTCTGATCTTGAAGTCCCCGGGCAGCACCGAACCGACAGGGGCAAAGGGATAGTACCGGCCCGCCTTCACGTTCGGCGCCCCGCAAACCACCTGCACCACGTCCCCCCCGTGGTCCACCTCGCAGAGGGAGAGCCGGTCCGCGTTGGGGTGGGATCCGGTGGCGACCACCTTGGCCACGACGATGTCGCCCAGAGCCTCACCGGGTATGGTGATCTCCTCCACCGGCGCTCCTCGAAGAGCCAAGTGCTCGGAGAGCTCCTCCGGACTCCCTCCGAGGCCCGGGACCATGTCCTTCAGCCAACGTGTCGAGACCTTCATGACGCGAACTGTGAGAGGAAGCGGACGTCGTTCTCGAAGAAGGTGCGTAGATCGGTCACGCCGTGCTTCAACATGGCGATGCGCCCGGGGCCCATCCCGAAGGCCCACCCCGTATACTTCTCGGCGTCGTAGCCGGCGTTCTGGATGACGTTGGGATCCACCATCCCGGCGCCCATGATCTCCAGCCAGTCCGTCTCCTCCCGGCTCCCGTCCGCGCGGTCGACGACCCGCTTCACGTCGACCTCGGCGGAGGGCTCCGTGAAGGGGAAGAAGGAGGGACGGAAGCGAACCCGCGTGTCGGGGCCCCAGTATCGGCGGGCGAACTCGGCCAGGGTGGCCTTGAAATCCACGAAGGTCACGTCCTCGTCGATGACCAGACCCTCGATCTGCATGAACGCGGGGGTATGCGTGGCATCGTACGTGTCGCGCCGGTAGACCCACCCCGGCGCGATGATCCGGATGGGGGGCTCGTGCTTCTCCATCGTCCGCATCTGCACCGGTGACGTGTGGCTCCGCAAGAGGACCGAGTCCACCAGGTAGAGGGTGTCCTGCTCGTCGGCCGCCGGGTGGTCCAGCGGCGTGTTCAACGCCTCGAAGTTGTACCACTCGGTGTCGGCCTCCGGCCCCCGGGCCCGGGTGAAGCCGAGGTCCCGGAAGATGTGCCAGATCTCGTCCACCGTCTGCGTCACCGGATGGAGCCCACCCTTCCAGCGGGTCCGTCCCGGGAGGGTCAGGTCGACGGCGGGTCCGTCTCCGCTCCTCGCGAGCCGGACGCTCCTGGCCGCGAGGGCCTCCGAGACGGTCCCTTTGACCCTGTTGGCCTTCTGGCCGACCACGGGACGCTCCTCCGCCGGGAGCGAGCCGAGACCCCGCAGGATGCTCGAGATCCGACCGTCGCCACGTCCGAGGAACTCCACGCGCACCGACTCGAGATCCTCGGCGCTCTTCGCCTCGTCGATGGCTTCCAAGGCCTCGTTTTCCAGCCGCGCCAGGGCTCGTAGAGGGGATTCGTCTGTCATGGGATCACGCCCGTCTGCGTTTCGGATTCACGGCGTTTCACGACGAAAGGCCCCGCGGCACGAAGCCGCAGAGCCCTTCTGATCGTGCTCGGAAGGCAGCTGGACGCCGGCTCAGCCGGCCTTGGACGCCAAGCCTTCCTTGGCACGATCGACCACCGCCCCAAAAGCCTCGGGGTTGCGGACCGCGAGATCGGCGAGCGCCTTGCGATCCAGCTCCACCCCTGCCTCCTTGAGCCCGTTCATGAAACGGGAGTACGAGAGATCGTGCTGTCGAGCGGCTGCGTTGATACGGGAGATCCAGAGCCTGCGGAAGTTCCGCTTCTTCTTCTTGCGGTCCCGATACGCGTGCTCCCACCCCTTTTCCACCGCGTCCTTCGCGGTGCGATACAGGTTCTTGCGGCCGCCGAAGTAGCCCTTGGCGTGCTTGAAGACCTTCTTCTTCTTCTTGTTCCGCGCGGGGGCGGACGTCGAGCGTGGCATCGTCCGGCCTCCTAGGAACCGTAGGGAAGGATCTTGTGGAGCTTCTTGGCGTCGCTCTTCGCGACGATGTCATCCTTGCGGAGACGCCGCTTACGCTTCGCCGATTTCTTGGTGAGGATGTGGCTCTTGTAGGCCCGCTTCCTCTTGAGCTTGCCGCTGGCGGTCTTCTTCACGCGCTTCGCCGCGCCGCGGTGGGTCTTCATCTTGGGCATGCTGCACCTGCTCTTTTCGTCCCCGTGGGGGGAATTCGTATTCTATCGACGGTCCCCTGGGGGACGTCCTTCGTCACTCAGTGGGTCTTCAGCGGAGCGATGACCATGGACATGAGCCGTCCTTCCATGTTGGGCTGGGTCTCGACCTTTCCGAGGTCCTCCACGTCCTCCACGACTCTGGACAGCACCTCGAGCCCGATCTCGGGATGGGTCACCTGACGACCACGGAACATCATCGTCAGCTTGACCTTGTTCCCCTCCTCGAGGAAACGACGAGCGTGGCCCACCTTGAACTGGTAGTCGTGCTCTTCGATCCCGGGGCGGAACTTCACCTCCTTGACCTTGATCGTGTGCTGTTTCTTCCGCGCTTCCCGTCGAGCCCGGTCCGCCTCGTACTTGTACTTTCCGTAGTCCATCATCTTCACCACGGGCGGGCGGGCGTCGGCCGCGACCTCGACCAGGTCCATCCCCCGATCTTCAGCCCGTTCCCGGGCCTCGTCGATGGAGACGATCCCGACCTGCTCTCCGTCGTCCTGGATGAGACGTACGGGACTGATCCGGATCTGATCGTTGACGCGGACTCTCTTCTCGCTGATGTCCCCTTCCTCCGATGGAGTCTCTCGGGAGCGCCGTTCGGCGCTCATCACAACGAAAAAGCCCGAGACGTATCTCGGGCCGCTACCGTGTCGACTAGACGCGCCCGCGCCGGGCGCCCGTCGACCTCGCGACCCTCGAGGCTGCTCCGTGGAGGCCCGAGGGTGGGGCCGCCGGTAGGCGGCCCACTTCCTCGTTGTGATCCGCCTTTCGACGGACGGAAAAGATGCGTCAGGCGGGGCTGAAGGTCAACACGCGCGGGGCTCAACCCCTACATCGACGGTACGTGCAAAGCGATCCGTGCGCTCGCGCAGGTGTTCGGACCTCGCACTCCGAAGGCCCCCGCGGGCGGCCCACTGTAGTCGTTCCACGGAGAGGCCACACCGGCCTCCGGAACGCCTGTATCCGTGCATCCACCGTCGATGCTCTGGATCATGCTCGGCATGTACGCCGCATTCGCAGGCCCGTGATCGTGCACGATCAGGTAGATCTCCGCCCGGCCGGGGCTTTCGAGACCATACGCCGGGAGGCCGACGGGCTCGTTCGCGGAACCGGATCGGTCACCGACGTCACGACGGCCTGCAAAGGTGGCCTGACCGGATCCACCGACCACGTGACCTCCGGCGTACATCATGTCCGGATGCGCGGCATCGTTGACGAGGTCGGGTCCGCCACAGAACGTCACGTTCGGGGTTCCGGCCGCGCATCCGGAGGGATCATTGAAGATCACCACCCAGAGTGTATACGCATGCCCTGGCTCCAACGCCTCGGCGTCGATCCGATAGTTCACGCCTCCTTCGAAACGATCGAGCCGCGCCGTGCCGCCGGCGGGCACGCCGGTGGCGAAGTCGAGGACCGGAACGCTCGACCCGTCGGCGACCTTGGTCGCCGCGACCTCCGGAGTGGGACCGAGAGGGTCCGAGGCGGGCGCGTCACAGCCGGCCACGGTGAGGGCAGTAGCCGCGATCGCCGCGAGGGTCGCGATGCCGCGCGGGCTCCGGCAAGAATCGATGGATGGGGTTCTCATGAGGCCTCCTCTCGAAGTCCAGGTCCCGGGCTGGCCTGGGGGGAACGAATTGCACCCGGGTCGAGTGTGCTTCTAGGATACGGACGCGGCTGTACGAAGTCTTTGCGGACTCTTTAGGGGGGCCATTTCCGGATCCGCGATCGCCCCTGTGGCAGAAGCCCATGCACGTAGTGAGAACGCTCGGCGGCCTCTCCATCGAGGGGCGCGAGGGCACCTTGACGGGTGCCGCCGGTCAACGACACAGACTCGCGCTCCTGGCCCTGCTGGCGCGGGCGCAACCCGAATCGGTCGCCCGCGAGACCCTGGTACGGCTCCTGTGGCCGCAGCGTGAGTCGCGCAGCGCCCGCAATCTCCTGAGCCAGGGGCTCCACGCCCTGCGCTCGGCGCTTGGCCCCGAGTGCCTCCCGGCCGACCGGCGATCCGTCCGGCTGGACGAAGAACGTCTTCCGGCAGACGTCCTCCTGTTCGACCGAGCCGTTCATGCAGGAGATCTGCGTCGAGCCGCGGGCCTATATCGTGGGGCATTTCTCGAGGGCATCTCACCGCCGCCCACCGGGGAGTTCGTGCGCTGGGTCGAAGAGAACCGCCGACAGCTCGACCGCTCCTACCTCGGGGTGCTCGAGGCGTTGGCGGACCGGGCCGAACGCGAGGCCCGGCCTGCCGACGCGGTCCTCTGGTGGCTCCGGCGATGGGATGAGGAGCCTCTCAGCACGAGGGTCACCCTTCGCCTGATGCGCGCCCTGGCGAGATCCGGAGATCGCGCCGAGGCGATCCGCTATGCCGAGGCCCACGCGTCACGGCTGGAAGCGGAGCTTGGCGCGACGCCGGCCCCAGACCTGATGGCGCTCGCACAGGAGATGCGACACGGGTCGGGAGGCGTCGGCAAGGCCCGCCCCTGGAAGTCGACGTCTTCCCCCGCGACTCCGAAGGCCGAGTTCGGCTCGACCCGACCCAGCATCGAGTTCCCTCTGCTCGGTCGATCCGAGGAGTGGGGAACGCTGGTCGGCTCGTGGAGGCAAGGCGCCGGGAGCCCCCACATGCTGGTCATATCGGGCGTGCCGGGAATCGGCAAGACGCGGCTGGCGGAGGAGCTCCTGATCCGTGGACATCGTGAGGGCATGACTTGTGTCCGGTCTCGCTGTTACGCCCTCGAAGGGCGGCTCGCCTACGCACCCGTCGCGGAGTGTGTCCGGAGCGACGCGGTCCGGGCCGGTCTTCGGCACCTCGAGGCCGTCTGGCGCCATGAAGTGGCTCGAATCGCCCCTGAGCTGGCGATCTCAGAGCGGGAGCCCGAGCCCGGCGGCCCGCTCACCGAGGAATGGCAACGACGGCGTCTGTTCGAGGCGCTGGCACGCGCGATTCTGTCCGCTCCGCAGCCCATCGTCTGGCTGATCGACGACCTCCAGTGGTGCGACTCCGACACGCTCCAGTGGTTGCGCTTCCTCATGCGGTTCGATACGGACGCGGACCTCGCGATCGTGGCCACCGTGCGGGACGACGAGATCGAACCCGCCAACCCCTGGAACCGGCTCGTACTCGAGCTGCGGAAGACGGGGCAGATCGATGAGCTTGCGGTCGGACCGCTGGATCGTACCGCGACAGCCGCACTCGCCGGGCAAGTCATCCAAGAAGACCTGTCCATGGAGCTCGGGAACCGCGTGTTCGCCGAAACCGAGGGCAATCCCCTTCTCGTCGTCGAGGTCGCCCGAGCGGGAGCTCTGGATGGACGGAGCGGCCTGCCACCACGGGCGCAGGCGGTTTTGGAGCTCAGGTTGTCGCGCCTGTCACCCGAGGCGCGCGCGACGAGCGAGATGGCAACCGTGATCGCCCGCCCCTTCGACCTCGAGCTCGGCTACGCCGCCAGTGAGCTTTCGAAAGCGGAACTCCCCGAGGCCTTGGACGAGCTGGCGCGACGACGGATCGTCGGCTGCGCCGAGGGGTCCACGTCCGATTTCGCGTTCACCCACGACAAGCTTCGTGAGGCGGTGGACGCCGGAATCGGACCGGCCAGGCGAGCGACCCTGAATCGACGTGTCGGCGAGGCGTTGGAGTCCTTGTTCTCCTCGAATCCGGAATCCGTCGCGAGTCGTCTCGCCACGCATTTCGAGGCCGCCGGACTGACGAATCGGGCGGTGCACTTCTACGAAGCCGCCGCCGGCGTGGCCCGCGCCACCTTCGCCAACGAGGAGGCGTTCGCGCTGCTCGGTCGGGCCCTGTCGCTCGTAGCCGGGTGTCCCCCTGGTCCGGACCGGGACCGGCTCGAATACCGACTGCAGGTGGCCCGAGGCGTTTCGGCCGCGGCCGCTCGCGGGTGGGCCGCCGAGGCCGCCGGCGAGTCGTTCGAGCGGGCTCTGTCCCTGGGCCGGTCCCTGGACGATCGTTCGGCAGCGCTGCTCACTGCCGGCTGGGGACGCTGCGCGTTCCTGGCGGTGCGGGCCCGGTTCCGCCGCGCGCTGGAGGAGCCGGACTTCGTCTGGAGCGCTTCCCGGTCGTTGGAGTCGGACTCGGCGGAGGCGGTGAGCGCCTTCAACATCGCGATGAATCTCTTCCACCTGGGCGAGCTCGACCGTGCGCTGGAGTTGTTGCGGCTGGTCCCCGAGACATCGGGCTCTCCACAGCATGCGTTTTCGTTCTCCATCTCATTGCTCGACGTGCTTTCCCGTACTTATCGCGCGCACACCTCGTGGCTCGCCGGGGATTCGGAGGACGCACTCGCCAGCATTGCCCAAGCCACGAAGCTCGCCGAGCAGCGGGATGACACGTTCGCCCACGGCATCGCGCGATGCTACGAGGCCCTTCTTCATCAGCTGCGGGGGGACGCCGAGTCGGTGCGCGATGCGGCTGCGGCCGCATGGGAATTGTGCGACGCGAACGCGATCCCTTACTACCGAGCCTGGGCCTCGATCCTGCACGGCTGGGCGCGTGGTGCGCTGGAAGACCCGTTGACGGGGCTGGCCGAGGCGGAGCGCGGACTGGCTGCCATGCTGGCGACAGGCGCCAGACTGCGCAAACCCTCCTACCTGGGATTGATCGGCGACCTGCACGCCCGCGCAGGCGAGCCGAAACGCGGTCTCGAGGTCGTGCGGGAGGCGCTGGCCCTCGCGGCCCAGACGGAGGAGGTGTGGTGTCTTCCAGGCCTGAAGTCGCTGAAGGCCCGGCTTCAGTCGGAGTGATGGGATTGCCGGCCGCCTACCACGCTTCCCGCGGACCGGCATCCCTGCTTCACGCCTGGGCCACTCAGCCCAACGCCCGGGTCTCGATCTCCTCGACCACACGCTCGATGAACTCCGCCCGAGCCATCACGTCCTGCTTCTTGCCCTCGCCCCGCCTCCGCACGGCCACCGTGCCAGCCTCGGCCTCCCGCTCGCCGACGACCCCCATGTACGGGATCTTCAGCGTCTCGGCCTCGCGGATGCGGTAGCCCAGCGTCTCCCGGGACTCGAGGGTGGCCCGCACGCCGGCCGCCTGCAGGTCGTCGACCAGGGCCTGGGCGCTGGCGTCCCAGTCCTCCCCCACCGGGAGGATGCGGACCTGCTCCGGCGCGAGCCACGTCGGAAAAGCACCGCCGTAGTGCTCGATGAGTCCTCCGACGAAGCGCTCCATGGAGCCGAGGAGCGTCCTGTGGATCACCACCACCTCATGGGCCTGGTTGTCCGACCCCACATACTCGAGGCCGAAGCGCTCCGGCATCTGGAAGTCGAGCTGATACGTGCCGCCCTGCCACTTGCGTCCGATGGCGTCGACGACGTTCACGTCGATCTTCGGTCCGTAGAAGGCACCGCCTCCTTCATCGACGACATACTCCATCCCGCGGCGCTCCAGAACGCTCCGGAGCGTCTCGGTGGCGGCGTCGTAGACCGCCGGATCACCGATGGCCTTCTCGGGGCGGGTCGCCAGGGCCAGCTCGTATTCGTAGCCGAAGACCCGCAGCAGGTGGTCGCCGTGGTCGAGCAGCCGGTCGTACTCGTCGGCGATCTGGTCCTTCCTGACGAAGATGTGGGCGTCGTCCTGGGTGAAGGAGCGCACCCTGAGCATCCCGTGGAGCGTCCCCGACCGCTCGTACCGGTAGCACGTGCCCAGCTCCGCGAAACGAAGGGGCAGGTCGCGGTAGGATCGCGTCCGCGTCCCGTAGATCATGAAGTGGTGCGGGCAGTTCATCGGCTTGAGACGGAAGCGCGTCCCCTCGTCGTCCATCGCCGGGAACATGTTCTCCTCGAAGACCTCCAGGTGCCCGCTGATGCGATAGAGCTCCTCGCTGGCGACCTGGGGCGAATACACGAGCTCGTAGCCGTGCTCCAGAAGTGACCCCTTCAAGAACTCCTCGATGGTGTGTCGGATGATCCCGCCCCTGGGATGCCAGAGCACGAACCCCTGGCCCACCTCCTCCTGGATGGAGTAGAGATCCAGCTCCCTGCCCAGAACCCGGTGGTCGCGCTTCTTCGCTTCTTCGAGGCGCTCCAGGTGCTCCCGCAGCTCCGACTCCTTGTGGAACGCCGTGCCGTAGATACGCTGGAGCATCTGACGGGTCTCGTCGCCCCTCCAGTACGCACCTGCGCCCGAGAGGAGCTTGACGTGCTCGAGTCTGCCCGTGCTGGGCACGTGAGGTCCTTTGCACAGATCGAGGAACGGTCCGTTCTCGTAGACCGTGATGACCTCGTCGTCGCCGAACTCCTCCAGTCGCTCCAGCTTGAGCGGGTCGTCGCCGAACAGCGCCCGGGCCTCCTCCTTGGTCACACGGCGACGCTCGAAGGGCTGATCCGCCTCGACCACCTCGTCCATCTTGGCCTCGAAGGCCTCGAGATCCTCCGGCGTGAACGGCTCGTCGACGTCGAAATCGTAGTAGAAGCCGTCGTCGATGGCCGGTCCGAAGCCGATGCCGGCTCCAGGCCGGAGCTCCCGAACCGCCGTCGCCAGGACGTGGGCCGCCGAGTGACGGAGCACGGGAAGGGCCTCCGGATCCCGATCCGTGAGGATCCGGATCTCGGCGTCCTCCTCGATGGGTTCCATCAGCCCCACGGTGCGCCCGTTGACCACGGCGGCGAGGGCCGCCTTGGCCAGCCCGGGACCGATGGCCGCCGCGACGTCACCGGCGGTGGCCCCGCGCTCCATCTCGAGGACGTCACCGTTGGGGAGCGTGATTCGGATCTGTTCGCTGGACATGGTCTTTTCGCGTGTCGTGGGTGCGCTGTCGGGAAGCTCGGGCACCGTGCCAAAAGAAAAGCGCGGCGCCCGTCGCCGGGGGCCGCGCTCGTCGATCGTCTCTTCCGCTGGGACTAACGCACGCGCAGACCGCCCGGCTCCGTCGTGGAGTCGGTGGTGATCGTCGTCGCGGAGGTGCGCCTCAAGTCCATGCCTCAAGGCTACAGGAGGTGGACAGGTCGGTCAACCGGCGTAGCATCGGGCCCGCCCGTCCTCGGCGCGTCGCGGCCCTGGGACTCACACGCCTCACGGCCGACCTGCTGGTCGGCGTCCCGGCGACGGACCCCGTGACCTACGCCGCCGTGGGTCTGCTGCTGTGCTCGGTGGCCGTCGGAGCTTCCTGGGCGCCGGCCTGGCGGGCGGCCGGGGGCGATCCGAGGCAGGCGTTGTCCAGCCAATGGTCCGGCGGGCACCGGATGCTCCCCATCCTCGCGCCACGGTAGGGCTCGACGTCCGAGCGGCCGCGCCACGGTAGGGCTCGAGATCCGGGCGGCCGCCCCCCGGTCGACCTCGAGGTCCGGGCTGCCGCCAGGGTCGAGCTGGAGGCCGGAGCAGCCACCGGGTCAGGGGCTCGACGTCCGGGCCTCCGCCCGGAGCACGCCCGCCCGGAGCTCTTCCCTCACCTTCCGGCTCCCGGCTCCACCGCGTCCAGGATGTCTCCGACCACCTTGTTCAGGTACGCTGCGAAGCCGCCCGGACTCGGCCCCAGCCGCACGATCACCATGTCCCGGGAAGGGATGATGACGGTGCTCTGCCCCATGAATCCCGAGGGCCAGTACGCGTCCCGGGGAATGCGGTCGTAGTCGCCCCCCGCGTTGAGCCAGAAGAGGCCGCCGTAGGCCTCGTCCTCGTTGGCGGGGGCGGGCGTGCTCACGTAGTCGGCCCAGCCCTCGGGAAGGATGCGCTCGCCCTCCCAGACGCCGTCGTTCAGATGGAGCAGGCCGAAGCGGGCCCAATCCCGGGCCGACAGGTAGTCGTACCCGGTCAAGATGAAGTTGCCCCAGGCGTCGGTCTCCAGGACGGCGTTCTTGATACCGATCCGGTCGAAGAGCCCCGTCCATGGAAAGGCGTGGTAGTCCTCGCCCCGCGCCTCCACGGTCTCGCGGACGATCTTGCCCAGGGTCAGCGGGTCGGA
>JAWVZK010000069.1:0-14406 GCA_033722275.1 Longimicrobiales bacterium
CCGTCCAGGCCGCCGGCTGCGCCCCCATGGTCCGTGCGTGGGAGCGGGGGGAGGAGCACGCCGAGACCTGGCAGGGCGCGGAGACCTACGCGTCGGGACTGCGCGTCCCGGGCGCCGTCGGCGACTTCCTCATTCTCCGGGCGCTTCGCGCCTCGGGTGGCGGCGCGGTGGCCGTGACCGACCGCGAGATGGAGGATTGGGTGGGAAGGCTCGGAGCGGACACCGGGATCTTCGCGGCCCCCGAGGGTGGCGCGACGGCCGCCGCCGTCCCCATGCTGATGGATATGGGTCTCATCTCCACCGACGACGAGGTGGTGCTCTTCAACACCGGAAGCGGGCTGAAATACGTCGGAATGACGCCCGTGGCCTGAGTCGCATGTACATGATTGTCTCACTCCTCTTCCCCCTGACCCTGGTGATCCTGCTCCTTGCCGCGGGTATGGCGCTGCGTAGTCGCCGGAAGGAGGCCCTCGGTCGGCGCCTCCTTCTCGACGATGCCGCCATCGACCGCATCATCGAGGAGGGAGAGCTGTTCGTGGAGGAGGACGAGCCCCTGGACCTCGAGGAGATCGACGACGAGGAAGAGCGCTTCTGGTCGGAGCGCTGGGACGAGCCCAGCGGCGAGTGGTGAGGACGTGCCCGACGATCGATGTCCGGCGCCGACCGTCGGGTCAGCTCCGGACGCGGTAGTAGACCTCGGGAAGCGGGACCAGCCGCCGGTTCATGGGGAGCTCGTCTTCCGGATCGGAGCGCCGGACCCAGAGTCCGCGGTTGAGATTCAGCGACGCTCCCACCGAATGACGACCGTCGGCGATGGCCCAATCGACGCCGATCGGCGCCCGGAAGACCATGGCCAGGCCCGTGCGTTCTCCGCTTCCCCAGGCCGCCACCATCCAGAGACCGCCGCCCACCACCGGACGTGCAGCGGAGGCACCGAAGTAGTGCTTCGCCAACGCCGAGACGCTCAAGTCCCTGAAGGACCAGGTGCCGAGCGAGAGCTCGAGGGCGTCGTTGTCCCGGAAGAGCTCCACGTTGACGGCGACGGTGCTGATGCCTCCGAAGGAGACGCCCAGGCGGACTCCGTCGCCCGCCCCCGGCGACTGGGCGGTCGCGGGCATGTGGGTGATCAGGATGGCCAGGAGGAGGACGTTGGCGCGCTTCACGGGTCGGGTGAGCTCTCGAGCGGGGCGAGTGGATCCGGCGGACGGCCGGTGTCTTCCGCACCGACCCGCCGGAGTATAGGCCAGGCGCCACGGCGGGTCCACGGATGGGTCGGCCCGCGCCGACGGTGGAGTCGAACGTGGGGTCCGGTCTGCCTGCTGTCCGTCTTCGCGGCCTGCGCGCCACCGGACACCCCGTCGACGCTGGAGAGCCAGCTCCCCGATTCGGTGCTGAGCCTCCTGGCGCCGGACACCGTTCGACGGGTCCGACTGCATCCGGGCGTCCATTACCGCTATCTCTGGTCGCCCTCCGGCCCGTGGGCGGTGCATCTGGTGGATGCCCGCGTCCCCGACCGCTGCGAGCTGGGATTGGACGTCCTGCGGGCCGAGACGCGGGAGGCCGGCCAAGCGGGTCGGGAACGGGTCTCGGAGATGGTGTCCCGGGCCGACGACGACGTTCTGGTCGCCGTCAACGCCGACTTCTTCACCGCCGCCGGCATGCCGATCGGCACGGAGGTGAGCGACGGCGTTCTCCACGCTCGGGGCACGCGGCCGCTGCTGGCCTGGCGTGGAAGCACGGCTCCGTTCTTCGGGACGGCGCCCGTCGACGATGCCGAGGTCCGCCCGGCCTGGCCCAGGGTGGGTAGGGGTGCCGCAGCCACGGAGGTGGTCGCCGGCTTCCCCGACCTCGTCGACGCCGGGATGCGAGTGGGCGACCTGGAGGTCGCGGCCCGACCGTCCTTCGCGGCGGCTCGCCATCCGAGGACTGCGGTGGGCTACGACGACGACGGGCTGCTCTGGCTCGTCGTGGTCGACGGTCGTCAGGCGCCGCATTCCGCCGGCATGACCCTCCCCGAGTTGGCGACCCTCCTCCAGGCCCTGGGCGCCGACGAGGCTCTGAACCTGGACGGCGGGGGCTCCACGACCATGGTGGTGGGCGGCCGACCGGTGAACCGCCCCTCCGACGCGACCGGGGAGCGTCGGGTGGTCAACGCGCTGGCCCTGGTCCGGAACGTCGACGCGTGTCGGGAGAGGTAGCCGAATCCAGGACGTAGGGTGAGGACCCGACGGAGCATCCCGGGAGCCGATCCCGAACCGTGGCCGACCGACCTCGGCGGCGTCAGTAGCCCCAGGTGACGGCCAGCCCGAGGCGGTACGTCCGTCCCGGTCCCGGCTCGAAGAACCGGTCGCCGAACGCATTCGGCACCACCGAGGCGACGTAATACGTGTCCAGGACGTTCTCCACGCCGACGAAGGGTGACAACGACACCCCCGCGACGTCCAGGCCGTCGATGCCGACGTTGGCGTCCAGTACGAAATGGGCATCGGACCGAGCGGTGTTCGCATCGTCCACCGGCACCTCGTCCTGCCAGAGACCCCGGATCTCGAGCCATCGGTTTCCGGGGGCGTACGAAAGCACGGCGTCGAAGCGTCGGGGGGCGAGCCCCGGCACCTGATTGCCGTCGTAGACCTGGCCCTCGGGCCGGAACCGATCGTATTCGGCGTCGACACGCGTGTACGCGATGCGCACCGAAGCGTCGGAACCGATCTCGCCGTCCACCGAGACCTCGTAGCCGTCGTAGTTCGCCCGGCCGGCGTTCCGGAAGTAGGTGCGGCCCGGGTCCGTCGACACCTCGAAGGGCACCAGGGCGTTCGTCACCTCGGTGGTGAACAGGGAAGCCTCGACGGCGACCCGATCGAAGAAGCGCGCTCGCGCCCCACCCTCCACCGTGGTGCTCTCTTGCGGATCGAGGGATGGATTGAAGCCACCCGCGCCGGTGGGGCGGTTCGCGAGCTCCGTCGTGGTCGGGGTCTCGAAGGCCCGGGAGACCGCGGCGAAGAGCTCGGTGCGCTCGCCGGGTTGGAAGACGACGCCCACCGAGGGGCTGAAGGCGCGCATGCTCCGGGATCCCGAGTCGTCGGGGTCGCCTCCTCGAAGGAAGTGGTCGTCCACCGAGAAGTACACGTCGTCGAAGCGGGCCCCGGCCAGGAAGGACATCTGGTCGCCCACGTCCAGGCGGGCCTGGGTGAAGACGCCCAGCCCCCGAACCTCCTCGTTCTGATCCAGGATCAGGCCCTCCGGCTCACCGCCGTCGTTGCCGAGATTCTGACGATCGTCCCACTGCATCTCCGCCTCGGCGCCCACCCGCCATCCGAGGGCATTGGAGCCCATGTCCACCGTGCCCTGAACGATGCCGCGGATCCCACCGGCATTCCGGACGAGGGAGATGATCCTCCCCGGAATGGGATTCCACAGGTCGCGGCCGATCCACCACGACGAAATCTGGAGCTCCCGGCCCCCTGCATCGCGGGTCCATGTGGCACCGATCTGTCCCTGGGCGGCCTCCTTCCTCGCGCCGGAGATCACGTTGAAGCGCCAGGCCGACCGGTCTTCCTCCCGCACCCGTTCGACGGGCAGGGACCCCGGATTGCGCGCGTCCAGGTCCATGCCGTTGGCGACGATGCGCATCTCGCCGCCGCCCACAGGAAACTCGACCGTCCCGTTGGCTATGAGCCTGGTGCCCCCCCCGTATACCGATCCGTCACCCTCGGTCGGATTCTCCCGGAATCCGTCGTACGTCAGGCGGGAGACGCCCACCCGATATCCCGTCTCTCCCCGCGTGCCCGTCGCGTGGGCCTGTGCGGTCCAGAGCCCGTTGGAACCGGAGCTCGATCGTACGCTGACCTCGGCAGGGACGGTGGCGGGATCGACGGTCCGGAAGTGGAGCACGCCACCCGCCGCGTTGCCGTAGGCGGCCGACGCCGGCCCGCGCAGCGCCTCCACCCTTCCGAGGCCCGCCAGATCGAGATGGTCCAGCGTCGCCTGACCGTCCGGGAGCGTCGCGGGGATCCCGTCCACCAGGACCCGGATTCCCCGGACCCCGAACTGGGACCGGGGTCCGAAGCCGCGAATGGACAGCCTCTCCCCGACGGCGAGATTGTAGCGGTTGTGGACCTGCAGGCCCGGCACGGCGCGCACCGCGTCCTCGATGAAAGCCGACGGAGTGGCTCGGGTGAGCTCGGCTCCAGCCACCACCGAGACGGGGTAGGGCGTCGCCGTCCCGATGGTGCTGCCCAGGACACGCACCATGATGGGCTCGATCCGGTACACCGTGGTGTCCCGTGTCTCCGTCTCCTCCTGGCGCTGCATGGCGTGAAGAGGTTCGACTGCCATGCCTCCGAGGAGGACGAGGGCGGAGAGCCCAACGAACGTCGATCGAGTCACGTGACGCCTCCGATGGTCCCGCTTGAATGGTGGGAAGGAGCTGGTGGGGGAAGACGCACACGCCGACCCCGTTGGATGATAGCGGCACCGGACGGGGTCGTGTAGAAGCACCCCATCCCCAGCGCCGGACACTCTCGCTAGCTTGGGCTCCATGAGATCCGAGACCCCCTCCCCCACACCTGCCGCCACCTTCTCCCGACGGCGTGAAGAGGTCTTTCGACGCCTGGGAGACGGAGTCATGGTCCTGCCGGCGGCCGCCATCCAGTTCAGCTCCAGGGACTCGGAGCGGCCCTACGCGCCCGACCGCGAGCTCTTCTACCTGACCGGCCTCACCGAGCCCGAATCCGTGGCCGTCCTGGTGGGCGGAGACACCCCCGAGCTGGTTCTCTTCGTCCGGGATCGGGATCCGGAGGCCGAGCTCTGGGCCGGCCCGCGGCTCGGACCGGAAGGGGTCCGGGAGATGGTCGATCCGGACGTCTGCCATTCTCTGTCGGACCTCGGGAGGATCCTGCCCGGGCTGCTGGGTCGCGGGGACCGCATCCATTACCGACTCGGCCGGGTCGGAGCGGTGGAGGAGATGGTCCTGGACGCCCTGCGGACGGCCCGTGTCCGCGGGGCGAGGAAGGGCGCGGGCCCTCGTGGCGTCGTCGATCCCGGCGAGATCCTCGACGAGCTGCGTCTCGTGAAGGACGAATCGGAGCTGGCATGGATCCGTCATGCCTGCGGGCTCACGGTGGTCGGACACCGTGCGGGGGCCCGGACCATCGGCGCCGGTGTCGGCGAATGGGCGGTGGAGGCTGCCGTCGAAGGGGCGTTCCGCAGCGCCGGTGCCACGGGGCCGGCTTTCGACACCATCGTGGGGTCGGGGGAGAACGCTTGCGTCCTGCACTATGTCCGCAACCAGGACGTGGTGGAGGACGGAGCCCTCGTGCTCGTGGACGCCGGGGCCGAGGCCGGTCTGTACCACGGTGACGTGACGCGTACCTATCCTGCGTCGGGGAGGTTCGTCGGACGACAACGGGACGTCTACACGCTGGTGGACGCCGCCCGGGCCGAGGCCATCGGGGTGGTGGGACCTGGCGCCACCATCGGTGACGTGCACGCCGCCGCCGTGCGGGTCCTGACGCAGGGGCTGGTCGACCTGGGCGTGCTGGAGGGCTCCGTGGACGATCTCGTGGAAGAGGAGGAGCACAAGGCGTTCTTCCCGCACCAGACGTCCCACTGGCTAGGCCTCGACGTACACGATCCCGGCGATTACGTGCGGCAAGGGTCGTCGAGGGTGCTCGAGCCGGGGATGGTCTTCACGGTGGAGCCCGGGCTGTACTTCCGGAACGCCGGCGACGGTACCGGCGCCGAGCTCGCCGGGATCGGGGTGCGCATCGAAGACGACGTGCTCGTCACGGAGGAAGGTCGGGAGATCCTCACCGAAGCCTTGCCCACGTCGGCGGACGAGGTCGAGGATCTGGTGCGCCGATGACCCTGCTCCTGGAGGCCCTCTCCAGTCCGGAGCCGGTGGTGACGGTGGAGCTGCGTCCGCCGAGATCCGACCTCGGATCGGAGCGGGGCATGGAGGCCTGGATCGACCTCCACCACGCGCTGTCCCGACTGACGCGAGACGATCTCTTCGTCTTCCTCACGGACAACGCCGTCGGAGACGCCGAGGAGGAGAATCTGGCCCACGTGGGTGCGAACGTGGGGGAGATGGTGGACCTGCGGCGGATCGTGCCCATCCTCACGTGCAAGCATACGCTCCGCTACTGCGAGACCTTCGCCGATCGCGCCGCCTCCGACGGGTTCGAGTCGCTCACGGTCCTGGGCGGGGACCGGTCGGTCCCACCGCCCCGGTGCGTGCCCCATGGCCGGGATCTGAGGGAGATCCTGGCGCGACGGGTGCCCGAGCTCTCCTTGGGGGGATGGGTGAACCCGCACCGGGACGCGGCGGAGCAGGTGGGCTTCCTCACCGCCCCCGACGCCTACGCGGACTTCGCGCTGAGTCAGATCGTCTCGCACCACACGCTGCCGGTGGTCGAGGAGCTCCTGCGGCGGATGAACGCGGTGGAGGCCCGCCAGCCGGTGGTCTTCGGGGTCTTCTTCTATCGCTCGGCCAATCCCCGTACCCTGTCCACGCTCTCCGACTTCTTCCCGGTGCCCGCGAAGGAGATCACGGCGGAGTTCGAGGCCGGGGCGACGGCGGAGGAGATCTGCGCCCGATCGATCCGTGACCTGCGACGCTTGGGCGCGGACAAGGTCTACGTGAGCAACCTGGGCGAGCGAGGAGCCGGACGGAGGCTGCGTCGTATCCTCGAGCTCGTCTAGTGGAGTGTATCCGATGTTTCGATGACATTCGCGCGGCGATGCATCGACGGGGACTTCGTCGCAACTCCTTGAAATAGCGGTGCTGTTCCCGCGTCGTTCCTCCTCGTCCGCGCCGCGCCTCGGCACGCTCGGTGTTCACGAAACATCGGATACACTCCACTAGGCCGGCGCGGACGGATCGGACCGCGGCGATGGCCTCTCACGCCGTCATCTTCAGCCCGCTCTCCCTGAGCACCCGAAGCGCCACCTCCACCTTCCGACTCGGCGCCGTCAGGTGGAAGCCCTGTACGAAGGGGCGTACGGCCTCGATCATCTCGAGGGCGATGGTCACGCCCTCGTCGGTGGCCGCCTCGGGTCCGGAGGCCTGGGCTGTCCGCATGCGGTCCACGATCGCCTCGGGAACGTCCACACCGGGCATCTCGTTGGCCAGGAACTCGGCGTCCCGCTGACTGAGGAAGGGCCAGATCCCGGCCACCACGGGAATGTCCGCCGAGCCCGCCTCGTCGAGGAAGGCGTGGAGCGCGTCCGGTCGGAAGACGGGCTGGGTCACGACGAAATCCGCACCCGCCTCGATCTTGTAGCGAAACCGTGAGAGTTCGCGCTCCTGATCGACGGCTCCCTGGTTGAGGGCGACGCCCTGCACGAATTCGGTGGGGGCACCGATGGAGTTGCCCCCCGGATCGACCCCCCGGTTGAGGCCCTGGACCACGTGGGTGAGGCCGATGGAGTCGATGTCGAAGACGGCGGTGGCGTCGGGGTAGGGGCCCATCGTGGGTGGATCTCCCGACACCACGAGGAGGTTCCGCAGCCCCGCGGCGGCGGCGCCGAGGAGGTCCGAGATCATCCCGGGCATGTTCTTGTCCCGGCACGTGTAGTGGACCAGGGTCTCGATCCCCACCTCCCGCTCGATGATCAGGGCGGCGGAGAGGGCGCCCATGCGACTCCTGGAGCGGGGATTCTCCACGATGGCGACGGCGTCGACGCCGGCGACCCGGAGCGTATGGGCCGGCTCGGTCACCGCCGGCGCGGACCAGCTGTGGGGTGGTACGATCTCCACCGACGTCACCGGTTCCCCGCGGGCCAGCTTCCGGCCCCATGCCGAGCGGGCCTCCAGAGGCACGGGCTCGGTGAGCGCGGGATCCTCGAAAGCCACCCGGGGGACGGACACCGACGTATGCCGGGGCTGAACCGCCGCCACGGCGTCGCGCATCTTCCGGGTGTGATCGGGGGTGGTGCCGCAGCAGCCTCCCACGAAACGCACGCCGACGTCGATCATGCGGCGGGCGTACTGGGCCATGTACTCCGGGCTCGCCAGATACATCTTCCGGTCCCGGACGGTTCGGGGGAGTCCTGCGTTGGGCTGGGCCGACAGGGGGAGAGACGTGACCTCGGCCATCTCTTCGATGGCGTCGAGCATGACCGCCGGTCCCACCGCGCAGTTGAAACCCACAGCGTCGGGCCCCATCTCGGTGAGCTTCCGGGCCAGCTGGGACGCGTCGGCGCCGTACTGGCTCTTCCCGTCGGGACCGACGGTCATCTGCGCCATCACCGGGAGGTCACATTCCTCCCGGACGGCCCTCACGGCGCATTCGATCTCCGTGAGGTCCGAGAAGGTCTCGAGGACGAAGCCGTCGACCTCTCCCTCCAGGAGGCCCCTGACCTGGCGCCGGAAGAAGTCGGTGGCCTCCTCGAGGGAGGTCGGACCCCACGGCTCGATGCGGATCCCCAGAGGTCCCACGGCGCCGGCCACGGCGGCGCGCTCTCCCGCCGCCCGACGGGCCAGGCGGGCCGCGGCCGCGTTGACCTCCTCGGTCCGGTCCTCGAGACCGTAGGAGGAGAGCTTGACCGGATTCGCGCCGAAGGTGTTGGTCTCCAGGATCTCGGCTCCCGCCGCCACGTATTCCTGGTGGATCCCCTGGACGAGCTCTGGACGAGTCAGGCTCAGCTCGTCGTAGCAGACGTTCACGAAGACGCCCCGACTGTACAGAAGCGTGCCCATCGCACCGTCGAAGACGTGGACGCGGCCGTCCTCGAGCAGCTCTCTCACGATCCCCGGCTCCCCGGATCGTACCCGAGGTTCGGAGCGAGCCAGCGCTCCGCCTCCTCCACGCTCCATCCCTTCCTGCGGGCGTAGTCCTCCACCTGGTCCCGACCGAGTCGCCCGACGCCGAAGTACGACGCGTCGGGATGGGAGAAGTACCAGCCGCTCACCGAGGCCGCGGGACGCATGGCGCAGCTCTCGGTGAGCGTGACGCCCAGCGTTCCTTCCACGTCCAGGAGCCGAAAGAGGGTGCGCTTCTCGGTGTGATCGGGACAGGCGGGGTAGCCCGGCGCCGGGCGTATGCCGCGGTACGCCTCGGCGATGAGGTCGTCGTTGTCCAATCGTTCCTCGGGAGCGTAGCCCCAGTACCCGGTGCGGACCCGCTGATGCAGCAGCTCGGCGAATGCCTCGGCGAGACGATCGGCCAGGGCCTTGACGAGGATGGCGCCGTAGTCGTCATGGACCTTCTCCCGCGCCCGGGCCATCATGTCTGGCCCGTCGCCGGCGGTGACCGCGAAGGCGCCCACCCAGTCGGCCCGGCCCGCGTGGGCCGGTGCGATGAAGTCGGCCAGGGCCAGGTTCGTCCGATCGCCCTTGTCGAACTGTTGACGAAGCGTGTGGAGGATCGCCACCGGCTCGGGGTCTTCGCCGGACCCGCGGTCCCGGGGGCCGTCTTGGTCCGCGTCCCCCAGCACGTGGATGTCGTCCCCCACGGCCCGGGCCGGGAAGAGCCCCAGGACACCCCGCGGCTCGACGGCTCCGGCCATGCGGTCGAGCATCGCCCGCGCGTCGTCGAAGAGCTTCCGGGCCTCCTCCCCCAGCACCTCGTCTTCCAGGATATCGGGAAATGAGCCGGTGAGCTCCCACGCACGGAAGAAGGGAGTCCAATCGATGTAGCTCCGCAGCTCCTGCACGCCCACGTCGTCCACCACGTGGATCCCCGGACGGATCGGGGTGGGCGGGCGGTAGTCGGTCCCGTCCCAGTCGAGGGCCCGGGAACGAGCCTCGGCAAGGGGGAGGAGTCCGGCCCGGGTTCGCCCGGCGCGGCGGGCACGGGCCTCGGCGTACTCCGACCGGATCTCCTCCAGGAACTCCTCCCGGCGACCTTCGTCCAGAAGCCGGGAGACGACCCCCACCGCCCGCGACGCGTCGAGGACGTGGACGGTGGCTCCCGAGTACTCCCCTTCGATCTTGACCGCCGTGTGCGTCTTCGAGGTCGTCGCACCGCCGATGAGGAGGGGGACCTGGAAACCGAGGCGCTCCATCTCCTTGGCCACGTGGACCATCTGATCGAGGGAAGGCGTGATCAGCCCCGAGAGGCCGACGATGTCCACCTTCTCGTCGCGGGCCACCTCCAGGATCCGCTCCGCCGGCACCATGACTCCGAGATCGACGGTGCGGTATCCATTACACTCGAGCACCACCCCCACGATGTTCTTGCCGATGTCGTGCACGTCGCCCTTCACCGTGGCCAGCAGCACCGTCCCCTTTCCTTCGGTTCCGCTCTGCTCGGCCTCCAGGAACGGGACGAGGTAGGCCACGGCCTTCTTCATGACCCGGGCGCTCTTGACCACCTGCGGGAGGAACATGCGCCCACTCCCGAAGCGGTCTCCGACGACGTTCATGCCGTCCATGAGCGGCCCCTCGATGACGTCGAGGGACCGGGGCAGGGCCTGACGGGCTTGCTCGGCGTCCTCCTCCACGTACTGGTCGATCCCGTGGACGAGGGCGTGCTGGAGTCGCTCGGTCACCGGAAGCTCTCGCCACGAGAGATCTTCCATCAGGCGGTTTTCCGTCGAGCCCGTCCGCTCTTCGGCGATCCGGGTCAGGCGCTCGGTGGCGTCGCGAGTCCGGGCGAAGAGGACGTCTTCCACCGGCTCCAGGAGGTCGTCGGGGATGTCGTCGTATACCGGCAGCGCGCCGGCGTTGACGATCCCCATGTCCAGCCCGGCCTCGATGGCATGGTAGAGGAAGGCCGCGTGCATCGCTTCCCGTACCTCGGCGCTCCCCCGGAACGAGAAGGAGACGTTGCTGATCCCGCCGCTGGTGAGGGCGTGCGGGCACCGCTCCTTGATGCGACGGACCGCTTCGATGAACCAGACGGCGTACTGCTCGTGCTCCTCGATCCCCGTGGCGACGGCGAAGACGTTGGGGTCGAAGATGATGTCCTCCGGGGGGAAGCCCTCCTCGTCCACCAGGATCCGGTAGGCTCGCCGGCAGATCTCCACGCGGCGATCCACGCTCGATGCTTGACCCCCTTCGTCGAACGCCATGACCACCGTGGCGGCCCCGTAACGACGGATCCTGCGGGCCCGCTCGCGGAAGAGCGTCTCGCCGTCCTTCAGCGATATGGAGTTGACCACCGCCTTGCCCTGCTGCGTCTTGAGCCCGGCTTCGATGACCGCCCAGTCCGAAGAGTCCACCATGACGGGGATCCGTGCGATCTCGGGCTCGGCGGCCAAGAGATTCAGGTAGCGGGTCATGGCGCGGGCCGCATCGAGCAGCCCCTCGTCCATGTTCACGTCGATGATCTGGGCGCCGCCACGGACCTGTTGCAGGGCCACGTCCACCGCGGTCTCGTACTCGTTCTCCTTGACGAGGCGAGCGAAGCGGCGCGAGCCCGTGACGTTGGTCCGCTCCCCCACGTTCACGAAGAGGGAGTCGGGCCCGATGGAGAGAGGCTCGAGGCCGGAAAGCCGGGTGACGCGCGGCGGGGTGGGCGACGAGCGCGGCGGCCGGTCCTCGACGGCGTCGGCGATGGCCCGGATGTGATCCGGAGTCGTCCCGCAACACCCCCCCACCAGGTTCAGAAAGCCCGCGTCGGCGAACTCCGCCGTCACCGCCGCCATGTGCTCGGGGGTGTCGTCGTATTCACCGAACTCGTTGGGGAGTCCGGCGTTCGGATAGCAGCTGACGGGGACGTCGGCCGCGCCCGAGAGCTCCTCGAGGAAGGGGCGGAGCTGGTCGATCCCCAGAGCGCAGTTGAGGCCCACCGAGAGCAGCCCCGAGCGCCTGCCGGGGCCGGGTTGGGCACCGTGGGCCACGGAGTGCCAGAACGCCTCGGGCGTCTGCCCCGAGAGCGTCCGTCCGCTCTGGTCCGTGATGGTGCCGGAAACCATGACGGGGATGTCCTCGCCCGTCGTCTCCAGGACCCCGGAGAGGGCGAAGAGGGCGGCCTTGGCGTTGAGGGTGTCGAAGGCCGTCTCCACCAGAAGCACGTCGACTCCTCCGGCCACCAGGCCCTCCGTCTGCTCACGGTAGGCGCGGACGAGCTCGTCGAAGGTCACGCTCCGGGCTCCCGGATCGCCGACGTCCGGGGAGATGGACGCGGTGCGGTTGGTGGGACCCAGAGCTCCGGCCACCCATCGGGTCTCCCCGGGGTGGGCATCCTGGAAGGCCTCCACGGCGTCCCGGGCGATGCGAGCCGCCTCGCGGTTCAGCTCCACGGCGATGTCCTCCAGGCCGTAGTCGGCGAGGGAGATCCGGTTGGCGCTGAAGGTGTTGGTCTCGATGAGATCCGCACCGGCCTCGAGATAGGCGCCGTGGATCCCGCCGATGAGCTCGGGTCGCGTGAGGCAGAGGAGGTCGTTGGCACCCTCCAGGGACACGGCCACGTCCTCGAAGCGCTCGCCCCGGAAGTCGACCTCCGAGAGGCGATGACGCTGGATCATCGTCCCCATGGCGCCGTCGAGCACGAGGATGCGGCGGGCCAGGGCCTCGTCGAGGCGCTGCACGCGGGCGGCACGTGATTCCCTGCCGTTGACTGACGTCACGGATCGTCCTCCAATCACGAAGCCCCTCGCGACCATGCGCGACGGGGCTTCGGCTTTTTAGCTCGTTCGCGGACGCGTCCTCGACGCGTCGTGCGGGCCGCAATATGCCTCAAATCGCCCCAGCGGATTGTCCTTCCAAGGTAGCGGCGTCCCGGGCGAGCTTCCAGTCGTGTGCCCCGGGTGCGACGCATAGATTGACGTCATGGCGCGATGGCCAGCACCGCCGACGCTCTCGGCATCGTTCTACCTCGGGCACGGGCTCGGCAACGACTACCTCGTCTTCGAGGAGGGGGGGGACTGGCCGGCGAGCCCCGAAAACGTCCGCACGGTGTGCGACCGCCATCGAGGCGTCGGCTCGGACGGGATCGTGGTCCTGCTCGAACCTCCCCCGTCGGTCGGGGGCGGCGGAGGAGGAGAAACGAAGTCGCTGTCCGTCCGCCTCAGGATGTTCAACCCCGACGGCGGCGAGTTCGAGCGGAGCGGGAACGGGCTCCGGGTCCTGGCGTCGTACCTGCTGCGTCGCCGCCCCGGGCTCGAGGAGATCGTCGCCCGTGTGGCGGGATCCGCGGTGCGGATGCTCGCCCATGATCGTGCGGGTGCTCGCTACGATGTCTCCGTGGAGATGGGGCCAGCGGCGGTCGGTCCCGAGGCGGTGGGGATGGCCCCCCACGCCCTCGACGGGGAAGGCGGGCTGGAGGGCCCCCGGGGTGAGTGCCTGGAGGTGGTCCCGGTGCGGGTGGGCAACCCGCACGTCGTGGTCCTGTGCCGCGATGAATCCGAGCTCACCGAGGAGCGCTTGGCCACCGTGGGGCCCTTCGTCGCCGGGCACCCCGCCATCGCCGAAGGCGCCAACGTGCAGCTCGCCCTGCTCGAGACGGGACGATCCGCGAGGGCGCTGATCTGGGAGAGGGGCGTGGGACGCACGGCGGCATCCGGCACCAGCGCCTGCGCGGTCGCCGTGGGGCTCGTCGCCCGCCGCCGGATGGCCCCGGGGCCCCTGTCGGTGCGGATGCCGGGTGGGACGCTTTCGGTCGTCGTGTCCGCGGAGGGAGAGGTGGTCCTGCGCGGTCCGGTGGAGGAGATCGCGGACGGGCGGCTGACCCGCGGGTTCCTGGCCGGCCTCCCGGAGCCCGACGCCGGTGGGACCGACGGAGGGGCTGCTGCCCGGTCGGAGGGCTAGGTGCGGACGCGCAGCAGGAAGAAGGCCGCCGCCGTGGCGAACACGGCGTTCGGGAGCCACGCCGCGGTCAGGGGCGAGAGCGCCCCGGCCTCGCCCAGGGCGCCCGAGACCCGGAGCATCATCATGAAGACGATCACCGTGGCCAGGGACAGACCGATCCCGTACGCGGCTCCCCCCCGTCGATTGCTGGTCGCCAGAGGCGCTCCGAAGAGGATGATGACGAGCGTCGTGACGGGGATGGAGATCTTCTGCTCGCGCTTGACCAGCAGCTCGAGGGCGTCGCCGCCGGTCCGTTGGATGATCTCGGCGAGGCGGTCGATCTCGGCGTAGGTCATCTCCTCCGGCTCGGGAGGCACCTCCAGGAGCTCCTCGGGCTTCTCGGCGATGGCGGGGATGTGCAGGCGGTCGAACTGGATGGCACGCTCGGTGCTGTCTGCGGCCAGGGTCCGGAGATGGCCGAGATTGAGCACCCAGCCTCCGTCTTCCGTGTATCGGGCCCCCTCCGCGCTCACGTGGATCCCGGGATCGTCGCCGAGGACGGGTCGTTCCAGGACCACGCCCGTCATCCGCCCGTCTGCGGCGGTGAGACGGTCCACCTGCCACGTGAGGCCTTCCTCCGAGCGGTAGACGAACTCGGACCGCCACGTGCGACCCGGGTTCTCGGCCCGGAGGATCTGGGCGGCGATCCGGTTACTGCGCGGCACGACCTC
>JAWVZK010000070.1:0-14378 GCA_033722275.1 Longimicrobiales bacterium
CACCGAGGGGGGGCGGGTAAGAAAAGGTGGGTTTCGCAGGAAGTGATTCCTGCTGCGCAGGCGATCGATCCTGCGTGAAGCGGACGGAGCGTACGCTAAGCGCGCGAAGAGCGCAACGTTGGGGACGTGGTCGTGACGCGCGTCAGCGACTCATGAAGGGCGTGCACACCGGCCGGGAACGGAGTTCGCCCCACCACCAATGCCGCTCCGCTCCCGCTCCGAGAGTGCTGCCCTGGGTCGCCGCGGCCCATTGTCGAAGGGCCGCAAGCGCACCGTCGGAATCCCCCGTGGTGGCCCGGATCGCCGCCTCGTAGGCGAAGAGCTGCCGCTGAGGATCCACCTGCTCACTGTGGTCGACCGCGGAGAAGACGCTCTCGGCGCTGTCCGGTAGGGAAGCCCTGCGCAGGACGCCCGCGACCATGATCTGGCCCACACCGCGCTTGAATGCGCGCAGGGACTCGGGGGCGAGGGCTTCGAGCCGCTCGAGCCACTGCCAGGCTTCGTCGACGTCCGGCTCGCGAAGTTCGGTGGCCATGAGCCAGAGCTCGCACTCTACGAAGCGGAAGTTGTCCGGGAAGCGCCGCCGACCCTCCTCACACCACTGAGCGGCATCCCTGAACTGCTCGAGCTCGTACTGTGTGTACACGAGGCGATCGTAGACGCGGTCGGCGCCACGGAGGTACGCGTCCTCCTCCAGGGCACGCCGCGCGCTGAGCACGGCGCCCACGTGCTCCTGCTTGCCCGCCAACACGAAGCTCAACATGGCGTGGGCCGTGGCGCGGGTGGGATCCTCGGCCACCGCCGCCTCCAGATCGGCCTCCGCGCTGGCCAGGAGGCGCATGAGCTCGTCCTGAGGTGGCCCGAGCGTCGCGGCGGTGAACACGGAGAGCGTACCGCGGTGCTCGAGTGCAGCCGCATTGTCGGGATCCATCGCCAAGGCCCGCTCGGCGTGCTCGAGACCGACGTCCTTCTCGCGGACGGCGGCATCGATGTCGCCTTCCTGCCAGGAGAACCATGCCCGGCGATACGCAGCCCGCGCCCGCTCGGCAACGGGCTCGACCCAGTCGGGATCGATGGTCTCGGCCGCGGCCAGGAGCTCGTCGGCCTCCTCGTACGCCTGGATGGATCCGTCCAACGGCTCACCGGCTTCGAAAGCGTCCTCGGCATCCGCGCCCAGTCGCTCCGCCCTCTGGACCAGCGCCCACGCCTCGGGGTCGCTCGTTCCCGTCCGGCGCTCCCGCAACTGGATCTCCTCGCCCAGTCGCGTTCGAAGGAGCTGTGACACGGTCTCGGCGACGGAGTCCCGGGCGGCAAGGAACTGGCCGGTGGGGATCTCCTGGACGGCCCGCTCGATGTCGGCTCCGCTGAGACCGTCCACCAGTCGGGTCGTGATGCGGATGCGGTCGTCCCGCTCCTCGACACTCCCTTCGATGACCGTCCCGACCTGAAGAGCCTGGGCGATGCTGTCGACGCGGAGCCCGAGCTCCCGATAGGGCTGCACCCCGTTCCGAGAGACCACGTCCAGAGACCGGACGTCGTCCAGCTGGTCGATGAGCGCCTCGGTGATGCCGTCGGCGACGGGAGCCAGATCTCCGTCGCTCAGGTCCTCGAAGTAGAGCACGGCGATCCTCGTGGGACTCAGGCCGCTTCCCTCGGTGAGGGCCGACGGGGCCGTCTGGTTCCTGTAGACGAAGACCGAGACGACGAGGGCGACGACCGCCAGCGAGGACTGGGCGATGACCTCGACCTTCGGTCCGTGCTGCCGTCCGGGAGCGCCGTGGAACCAGGCGAAGATGAGGCTGCTGGGAATCCCGAAGACGTAGAGCACGAGCGTGATCGGGTAGGCCACCTCGGCCACGAACTCGTACGATACGAGCTGATCGACGGCCTCCAGCGCCACGAAACCCGTGACGATGTAGGCAACCATCAGGGGGATGAGCCGCCGTTCCCTGATCTCCTGCAGCAGCTTCATGGGAGGGTCTCCGACGGCGGCTGGCCGGTCACGACATCCACAAAGGCGGGTCGGCCGGCCCTCCTGCTCGGCGGAGTCCAGCGGTCCTTCGTCTCAAACCAGAAGCTCAACGGTCCGGCTCCTCGGGGGAGAATCTCGAAGTCTGGGCGGTTACCGAAACGCGTCGAACCACCGGTTGCTGAAGAGGTCCAGAGACGCGGAAAGCGGCGGGACGGCCTCCGTCCGCCCTCTACCATCGGACCCCGAAGGAGATCCCTGTCGAATACCTCCTCTACGTCTCGCTCAGCTGCCCGAAGTGGGCCAGGGCGCTCCCTGGTCCTCCGCAGGGATGGGACCGATCCCCTGGTACACGAACTTCTGTACCCGCTTCCCTTCGTAGGTCTCGGTGGTGTAGATGTTGCCGTCGGAGTCGGTGGCGATGGAGTGTACGGCGAAGAAGAGACCGGGCTGCCGCCCGCCGTCGCCGAAGCTGGTGAGGACCTCCATCGACGCGCGGTCCATGACGTACACCTTCATGTTCTTGCCGTCGGCCAGGTACATATAGGTCTGCTCGGGATCCCGGGAGAAGGCGATATCCCAGGTGGACCCGTCGCCCCGCGTCCGGGGGGCGATCTGGACCTCCTCGACGAAGGTTCCGTCCTGACGGAAGACCTGGATCCGGTCGTTGGGACGGTCGCACACGTACACGAGCCCGTCATCCGTGGGCTCGGCGCAGTGGACCGGGTTCCGGAACTGCTGGGGCAGGGGCTCGTCGGGATCGTAGCGTCCCAGGTCCACATCCTCCGGCTCGTTTCCGTAGGCGCCCCAGTAGCGCTTGATCTCGCCGGTGTTGGCGTCGAGGACGGCGACGCGCTTGTTCCGATACCCGTCGGCCACGTAGGCCTCGTCCCCCGCGGCGTTGAAGGAGATCTTCGCCGGCCGCCCGAAGTGTTCCGTGCTGTTGCTGTCCAGGTCCTGGCCGGGGATGCCGAACTGGGCCAGGAACTCTCCATCCCGCGTGAACTTCAGGATGTGACCGTCGCCGGAGCCGTTGCCCCCGATCCAGATGTTGTCGTTGGGATCCACGGTGATGCCGTGGTTCGACGCCGGCCACGTGTACTCTTCGCTGTCCTCCCCACCCCAGGCGTTCATGAGATTCCCCTGGGGATCGAACTCGAGGATGTACGGCGCCGGCGCGCAGCACTCACTGGTCGGCGGGTCGGTGGCCGCGCCCATCTCCGTCCGCTCGTTGAGCGACATGGCTCCTCGATGGATGATGAAGACATGGTCCCGCGAGTCGACCCCGACGCCCACGGCCGATCCGAGGATCCAGTGGTTCGGAAGCGGCTGCGGCCAGAAGGGATCCACCTCGAAGAGAGGCGCCATCCCTTCGGCCCCCGCATTCTGGGCGCTGAGATCGTCGAGGGCCTCCGACGCGCACGCGAGGGCCACGACCGTCGCCACGAGTCCGATGGCTGCGAGGGCCTTCTTGTTCCGGATCATCCATGTCTCCCTGTCGAGCGGTCCGGGCGGGGGGTCCGCCCGAGGCCATAGCCTATGCCGTGCCCGGGCATCCGGCAATCCGTGACTCCGGTGCTCCCTTGTCGTCGCGGCCGCCGGGGATAGCTTCGCGGCATGACCGATACCTCCCGACTTCGCCGGACGGCGGCCCTCCTCGTCGGCCTGGTCCTGCTCCTGCCGACCTGGACCGGTGAGGCCCACGAGATTCCGGCGGACGTCACCGTGCAGGCCTTCGTCCGGCCCGAGGCCGATACGCTCTCGATGCTGGTCCGCGTCCCGCTGGAGTCCATGCGGGACTACGACTTCCCCACGCGCGAGCCGGGATACCTCATCCTCTCCGAGGCGAGCGAGATGGTGGCGGAGGCGGCGGACGTCTGGATCGGAGACTACGTGGAGGCGTTCGAGGACGGCGAGAGCCTCGGTCGTCCACGGGTTCGGGCCGTACGTGTCGCCATCCCCGGGGACCGGGCGTTCGTCTCGTACGAGAGGGCGCTGGCCAACGTCCGGTCCGAGCCGCTCCCCGACGCCGTGGAGCTCCCTCCGGGGCAGGCCATGCTCGACGTCCTGCTCCAGTGGCCCGTCGATTCCGTCGAGTCGGATTTCGCCATCGACTCGGACCTCCATCATCTGGGTCTCCACACCGTGACGGTGCTCCGCTTCCTCCCGCCCGGAGGGGCGGAAAGAGCGTATCAGTTCTCCGACGACCCCGGGCGTCTGCGTCTCGATCCCGAGTGGTATCACGCGGCGTGGCGCTTCGTCGTCTTCGGATTCGAGCACATTCTGGACGGCATCGACCACATCCTGTTCCTCCTCTGCCTCGTGGTGCCGCTCAGGAGCTTCTGGGCGCTGGTGCCCATCGTCACCTCCTTCACGATCGCCCACTCCATCACGCTCGTGGCGGCGGCGCTGGGGATGACGCCGGGCGCGCTCTGGTTCCCGGTCCTCATCGAGACCCTCATCGCCCTGTCCATCGTCTTCATGGCCTTCGAGAACATCCTGGGCACGTCGCTGGAGAATCGATGGATGGTGGCCTTCGGCTTCGGCCTCGTCCACGGATTCGGGTTTTCCTTCGCCCTGTCCGAGTCCCTCCAGTTCGCCGGAGCCCACCTCCTCCTGTCCCTGGTCTCCTTCAACGTGGGCGTGGAGCTGGGACAGCTCTTCCTGCTGGCGGTCATGGTCCCGGTGCTCGCCCTGAGCTTCCGTACCTGGCTGCCTCCGGTCCTGGGCGTCGTCGTCCTGTCGGCCTTGCTGGCCCACACCGGGTGGCACTGGATGCTGGACCGGGGCGGGCAGCTCGTCCAGTACGACTTCGTGATGCCCCTGCTGGACGCCGGCTCCCTGGCCATGGCCCTTCGTTGGCTCATGCTGGCGGTCGTCGTCGGGGGGACCCTGTGGGGGCTGAAGGAAGTGTTCGAATGGTTGGACGATCGAGTGTCCACGTCGGGACAGGACGAGGCGTCTGCCGCGATCCTGCCTGGCGCGCGGGAGGGAGGGCCCGCACTCTGATGTCCAGCGGAGTCCCACGCCTCGACACGACCCATCCGACGAATCCAGGAGCAGCTCGATGACGCACCGGAGCACCGGTATCCTCGCCTCGGCCTTCCTCGCCCTCGCCCTCCCGGCGACGACGGCGTCGGGCCAGATGATCGCCCCGAATCCGTATGCGCCTCTCCAGGCGGATTGGGGTCGCCTCCCGGAGGGTCGTACGTGGGGTGCGACCAGCGCGGTCTACCCTTCCCCCGACGGGATGACGCTCTGGGTGGCGGAGCGTTGCGGCGCCAACGTATGCGAAGACCCGGACGGGGTGGATCCGGTCCTCCAGTTCGACCTGGACGGCAATCTCCTGCGGAGCTTCGGTTCCGGTCTGATCTACTGGCCGCACGGCATCCACGTGGACCGCGAGGGGAACGTCTGGGTGGCCGACGCCGTGGGCTACGGTCCCGAGCCCGAGGGCCGGGGGCACGTGATCTACAAGTTCAGCCCGGAGGGCGAGATCCTCATGACGCTGGGTGAGAAAGGCAATCCGGGGAGCGGCCGTACCCAGTTCACCCGCCCGTCGGACATGCTGGTGGCACCGGACGGCAGCATCTTCGTCGTCGACGGACACCACGCGAGCGGGAACAATCGGGTCGTGAAGTTCGAGCCCGACGGGACCTACCTGACGGAGTGGGGCGGCACGGGCACCGCGAACGGAGAGTTCCGGGATCCCCACGCCCTGGCCATGGACTCCCAGGGCCGCCTCTTCGTGGGCGACCGTGCCAACAGCCGGATCCAGATCTTCAGCCAGGATGGCGAGCACCTCGAGACGTGGCACCAGTTCGGTCGTCCCAGCGGGCTCTTCATCGACGAGAACGACGTCCTGTACGCGGCGGACTCCGAGTCCAACGCCCGCCGCAATCGAGGATGGCGGAGAGGGATCTACATCGGGAGCGCCCGGACCGGATTCGTGACCGCGTTCATCCCCGACCCGGAGCCCGACCCGGACGACTCGGGAACCAGCGCGGCCGAGGGCGTGGCGGTGGACGCCTACGGGAACGTGTACGGGGCCGAGGTGGGCCCACGGCGGATGCGGAAGTATGTCCTGCGTGACAGCGGCTTCCACCACGGTGCGGCTCATCGAGAGCAGGGTGGACGATAGACGTCGTACGGTGGGAGCCTCGAGGCTGGAGAGATCCACGTACGGGCGGTGGCTCCACACCCTTCCCTGGCTCGTTCTCGCTCTGAGCTTCGCCCGCGGGGCTGGTGAGGGCACGACGCCGGCGCGCTCCTCGACCGGAGGCACGCTCAGCGCCGCCGTCCAGGCCGTCCCCGCCGTGAGCACGGGGTTCGACCACGCGTGCACCCTCTCCGAAGCGGGCGCGGTGGTCTGTTGGGGGAGGAACGACCGGGGTCAGCTCGGAGACGGAAGGGACTCGACGCGGGCGACACCCGACGCGGCGGCGGTCCTCGATCCTCGCTTCCGCGGTATATCCGCAGGGCACAGGCGGACCTGCGGCATCCGGCGCGACGGGGGTGCGCTCTGCTGGGGCGACAACCTGTTCGGGGCGGTGGGCGATGGAACGGAGATCTCGAGATCGAGACCCACGCCGGTCACCGGCGGGGAGGCGTTCGTCTCGATCTCCACGGGCACGCACCACACGTGCGCCCTCACCGAGGCAGGACGAGCCTACTGCTGGGGGGCGAACGTGGCCGGTGAGGTGGGGGACGGGACGACCACGGGGCGATCGGTGCCTGTGGCCGTGGACACGGAGAGGACCTTCCAGGCCGTCTCGGCGGGGCTGGATCACACCTGTGCCCTCTCCGACGGACGGGCCTACTGCTGGGGAAGCAACGAGCACGGGGAGCTCGGTGACGGCGGTCACACCTTCCGGAGTCGGCCCGAGCCCGTGACCGGTGACCTCCGCTTCTCCTTCATCGAAGCGGGTCATAACCGCACGTGCGGCAGCGCCGGCGACGGTTCGGCCCACTGCTGGGGCGCGAACGTCCATGGAGGCCTGGGCGACGGTGGAGAGGAGGAGCGATCCGTGCCGACCCGGGTGGCCATGGATGGCTCCCTCGCGTCCGTGTCCGTCGGCAATCTGCACGCCTGTGGAATCGCCGGAGGCGGGGACGTCCTCTGCTGGGGATTCAACGCGTTCGGCCAGTTGGGGACCGGTACCTTGGAGAGCCGATCCGAGCCGACGGTGGTGGTGGGCGGACACACCTTCGTCGGGGTGTCCGCGGGAGGCTACATGACGTGCGGCGTCACGGCCCAGGGACAGGTGCTCTGCTGGGGACGAGATCCCACGGGTCCCCTGGCGGGATCCGAGGTCCGGCGCCGTCTCGCACCCTCCCCTCCCCGGGCCGTGGGCGACACGACGGGAGCCCGGGGAGGATAGGGCCGGCGTCCTCGGGGCGTCTCCGGCAATCCGCTGGATGTCCGCCTACTCCGACTCGAGGACCCTCCGGTAGATCTGGCTCTCGGCGAAGAGGTCGAGGAGATCCTCGTCGAGCATCCCGTCGTTTGCCTCGCGTCGGAGGATCCGGAGGGCGCCCTCTGCCGACACGGCGTCCTTGTAGAGCCGATCGGACGCGGTGAGGGCGTCGAAGATGTCGCAGATCGTCATGATCCGGGTCTCGAGGGAGAGCTCCTCGCCGGTGACGCCATCGGGATACCCCGATCCGTCGAGCTTTTCATGGTGGCCCCGCACGATCTCGGCCACCCGGGAGAGATCCTCCGTCCACGGGATCTCGCGGAGGAAGTCGTAGGAGTGGACCACGTGCGATCTGATCTTCTCCCATTCCTCGTCGTCCAGGGAGCCCCGCCGGATTCGAAGGTAGTGGAGCTCGCGCGCCGTCAGGTACGGACGCTCCTCCCCGTCCGGGTCGATGAAGGTGGCTCCGGCGACCTCCTCCAGCGTCTCCGCAGTCTCCTCGTCCAGGTACCCGGGAACGTTCGCCTCCCGTACGGCTCTCCGGTACCGTTCCATCCGCTCCAGGTCGGCGGCGAGCTCTTCGTCGATCCGGGCGAGACGCTCCGCCGCGTCCTCCGCACCCTCCGCCGCCAGTTCCGCTCGCTCCTCGGCTGCATGGAGTCGGAGCATCGCCGAGATGAGGCCGAAGCGTCCTTCGATCTCGGCGCGCAGGACGGGTGGGAGCTTGTTCTCCTTGAACAGGACCTCCTCCCGCACGCCCACCTTGCCGAAGTCGTGCAGGAGTCCCGCGTACCGGAGCTGCTTGAGCTGGGCGTCGCTGAAATGGGTCTGGGCGAAGGGTCCCGCGGTCTGCTCGTTGATGAGCTCGGCCATGCCCAGGGTGAGCAGCGTGACCCGCCTCGAGTGCCCCGCCGTGGAGGGATCCCGTCGGTCGATGGCCGTCCCCGCCGCCTCCACGAAACCGGCGAAGAGGTTCTCGATGTCCTGGTACAGGCGCCCGTTCTCGATGGCCACGGCTGCCTGCCCGGCCAGGGCCGAGACGATGGCCACCTCCCGCTCGCCGAAGGGGAGCACCCAGCGGTCGGCGTCCTCCTCGCTCCGGATCTCGGCGTCGTCCGCGCTCTTGCGGTTGATGAGCTGCAGCACCCCCACCACGTGGTCGCGATGGTCGATCATGGGGACCGCGAGCATGGACTTGGCCCGGTATCCGTACTTGTCGTCGAAGGCGGCCCGGTTGAACGCGTAGGGAACGTCGTCACCGAGGTCGTAGACGTCCTCGAGGACGAGCGGCGTGCCGGTCGTCGCCACGTACCCCGAGATCGACGTGTCGTCCAGGGGCAGTCGGAAGGTGAGGCTGGGAAGATCGGGGAGCGTGTCGATCTGGGAAGCGATGAAGTGGAGGACACGACCTCCCTCCTCGTCCTCCTCCACGAGATAGAGACTGCCGGCGTCGGATCCGGTGAGCGCGCGGGCCTGTCGGAGAATCAGGTCGAAGAGCGCCACGGGGTCACGCTCGCCCATGAGCGCCATTCCCACCTCGCTCATCTCCCGGAGCTCCTGGCGAGCGCGGCGGAGCTCCCGCTGCAGCTCCTCGACGGTCTGGTCGAGGGGCCGGCCGGTCCGGGTCCCGTCGCTCATCGCGTCCTCTGGTCGGCCTCGTCGAAGGCGCTCCGGGCTTCCTCCCCGCGTCCCATCCCGGCGAGGAGGGCCGTGACCACAGTGGACCTCGAGCGCCTCACGTCGTCCGCTCCAGCCTGTAGTCCACGCCTTCCCGCGCTCCGTCCACCATCAGGTCGCCGCCACCGGGTACGGCCAGGCTCTGCATCCGAGCGATGATGGAGTCGAGAGCCCGGTCCGTGCGCGTAGGGTCGTGGTGCGTGAAGAGGAGTCTCTCGACCCCGCCCTCCCGGGCGAGGCGGAGGGATTGCTCGAAGGTGGAATGACCCCATCCGGCCTTCCGCTCATACTCCGCGTCGGTGTACATCGAGTCGTGGATGAGGAGATCGGCGTCTCCGACGAAATCCACGATCCTCGACTCGAACCCGGGCTCCAGATCCTCGTAGATCTCGCCATCGAGCTCGTTGTCCGGGATGAAGCAGATGACCCGTCCTCCCGCCTGGATCCTGTATCCGAGGACGAAGGAAGGGTGTCGCATCCGCATCACGTCCATCGTGACCTCCCCGACCTGGTAGGAACCGTGGTTCAGATGCCGGAACTCCATCTCCGCCGCCACGAAGCTGAACGGCACCGGAAAGTAGACGGACCCCATCTGGCCCGCGAAGAGGTTCTGCACGTCCATGTCCTTCTGCTCGGGCCCGATCACCCGGATCCGATCCTCCGGATCGTAGAGCGGGGCGAAGAAGGGGAACCCCTGGATGTGATCCCAGTGGAAATGGGTCAGGAAGATGGGAATGGCGTCGGGGCCGGGCTGGACCATGTCCATCCCCAGAGCGCGAATCCCCGAGCCCGCGTCGAAGATGAGCCTCTGCTGACCGACGGCGACCTCGAGGCACGTCGTGTTGCCGCCGTATCCGACGGTCCCCCGTCCCGGCGAGGGAATGGAACCACGCGTTCCCCAGCATCGAACCGTGACGCAGTCATCCAGCGGGCCACCGTGCTTCCTCGTCTCCGGTGTCGTTCGAACCTCGGTCTTGGCGTCGGAGGCGGTATCCACGTGCCGATCTTCGGGAGCTGGGGTCGAGATGCTCGGGTCGGGGGAAGACGCTGGGATTCCAATGTACGGTGGACTTCCCCCCGGTGGCGAGCACGCCCGCCGCGTGTCTCGCGGCCCCGACGGCCTGTGCATAGCTTTGGGGCTCCCGTACCGCCCAAGGCGATCCCGAGCCGAGAATGGAACAGCGATCTCAGTCTGCCGTGCCCGAGAGCTCGCCGCCTACGCTCACGCGGGAGCAGATCGGCTTGAAGCTCCGGAAGGTCGCCCTCTTCCAGGGGTTGGGCGAGGAGGATCTCGCCGAGATTCTCGAGGTCTCCGAGGCCGTGCGCGTGGACGCGGGCGAATACGTCTTCGAAGAGGGAGAGCGCGGAGACCACTTCTACGTCATCGTCCAGGGCGTCGTCGAGCTCAGGAAGGCCACCGGAGACGGCTTCAAGAAGCTCGCGGTCCTCCGCGCCGGACAGGCCTTCGGGGAGATGGCTCTCCTGAACCAGACTCCGCGATCGGCGTCGGCTTACGCCCTTCAGGACCTCTATCTGATCTCGGTGTCCCGTGCCGCGTTCAACCGGATGCTGGGTGGGGATACCCTCTCCGTCCGACTCCTCAAGAACCTCGCCAAGGCTCTCTGGGCCACGTCGGTGCGACTGGCCCTGCATCGCCAGCCGGGCGCTGCGACCGGACGGGACACCAGTCACGAGACGCTGTCGGAGTTCAATCGGCTCCTCCGGGCCCGGCTCCTGCCCCGTGTCACTCCGAGGGTGAGCGGGTACGACATCTCCGGCACGACGCTCGCTCCTCGGCAGGGCTCGGGCTCGACGTCGTGGGACTGGTTCGTCCTGACCGACGGTCGGCCGGCCTTCGCGGTGATGAAGGCGGTCAAGAACGACACCTTCTCGGCTCAGCGACTCGCGGCCACCCGCATGCTCCTGAGAAGTCTGGCTGCCGAGTCCCACGCCTCGCTGGGATCCCTCCTGGCCAGGACGGCGAGAGGCCTGCGCACGGGGTGGATCGACGGGCTGTCCGGCCCGGTGATGGTGGGGCTCGTCGCCCTGTCCGACGGGGCTGCCGAGTGGGTGGAGGCCGGGCCGGTCACCGGTGTGATGTTCCGCGCCGGCGGGGGTGTCGAGGATCTGAGCCGCTCGAGTCCGGCGCTGGGAGAGGAGGGCGATCTCTCGTACGAGTCGCAGGTCCTGATGCTCTCCGAGGAAGACGTGCTCGTGGCGCTCACCGACGACCACGATCAGACGGCTGGCGCCGTCGCTTCCGCGCTGGCCGGGGAGCGGATCGGGAGCGCGCGGGACGCCCTCTCCCGCGTGCTGGCGAACGTGCGGCGCTCCCAGACCTCGACGACGGAGCCGTCCGACGTGAGCGCCAGCGTCGTCGTGCGCACGGCGGAAGCCCTCGGATCGTAGACGAAGGGACCGCCCGGTCCCGGTGAGGTGTACGTTCTGCCCGGATCCGGAGATCGCCATGCGCCTTCGGCAAGACGAGCCTATTTCGAGACCGGACGATGGCTGCAACCGAAAAAGAGATACGTGACGCCCTCAAAGGGGTGAAGGACCCCGAGCTGGGTCTCGACCTGGTCGTTCTGGGTCTCATCTACGACATCGAGGTGGACGGTGCCCACGTGGACGCCGTCATGTCGCTCACCTCGCCGATGTGCCCCGTGGCGGGAGAGATCGTCGATCAGGTCAAGGAGACCATCGAGGGCGTGGAGGGTGTCGAGACCGCCGACGTCGAGCTCACCTTCGATCCCCCGTGGACGCCGGATCGGATCAACCCCCTCATCCGCTCGTCGCTGGGTCTCTGAGACCCCGGTCTCCGTGCAGAGCGGAGGGTCGGCGGGCATCCGTCCGCCTGCCGCGGGTGCCCCCGACCGCGCTACATTACGTCCAGACACGAGCCGCCGCCCATTCGTCGGGGCTGCCCGTCATCAAAGCGAGAGGTCGATGAGTCGTTTCACCGAGGAAGAGCTTAAGCAGAAGGTCCAGGACGGCTACATGGTGGAGAGCCTGGAGGACATGACCGAAGGGTACCGTAAGGCGCTTCGCGTGCAGCTCACGGTCCAGGCCGACACCGAGCTGATGAGCGCACCGTCGTATTGGATGGCGGCGCGTCACGCGCCCTCCACCAACACACAGGTGAGCGCCCACGCCATCATCCAGGACGAGCTGGCCCACGCCAACATCGCCTACCGACTGCTGGAGGACATCGGGGAGTCGAAGGAGCAGCTCGTCTACGGGCGCCAGCCCCACGAGTTCAAGCATCCCTACGGCTTCGACCAGCCGCTGGACAACTGGGCCGAGCTCGTGGTGGCCAACGGCTTCTTCGACCGGGCCGGCATCACGCTCCTCTCCGACGTCTACCAGAACACCTCGTACGCGCCTCTCAAGCGGGCTCTGGTCAAGGTGGACATGGAGGAAACGTTCCACCTCCGCCACGGGGAGGTGTGGATGCGGCGCCTGGCCAAGGCGGAAGGAGAGGCCCGTGAGCTCCTCCAGCGCGCCGTGGACTGGATGTTCCCCATGACCATCGAATGGTTCGGGCTCCCCGACGAACTGAAGCGTCACTCCGGGCAGCTCGACTACAAGCTCAAGGGTCTGACCAACGACCAGCTCCGTCAGGTGTGGATGGCCTCCACCGTTCCCCTGTGCGAGGAGCTGGACCTCGAGGCCCCGGCCCACTGGGACCAGGAGAAGGAAGAGTACGTCCTCGACTATCCGTTTCCCTGCCAGTACGACGAGGAGGAGAAGCGATGGCTCTTCGAGGAGGGCGAGATCACCTGGGACGAGGTCTTCGAGCGCTGGAAAGGTCGCGGACCGATGAACGAGATCTACGTCGAGTCCGTACAGCGCTCGCGAGGCGCGGTGTCCAGCTGGCTCAACGGAAGAGCCGCGGCCTGACGTGCAGGTCACCTCTCTTCCCGTCGCGCCCGGGGGCCAGGACGTCGGGCTTCCCGTCCGCGTGTCGGTGCACAAGAGTGGCGGGCGGGACTTGTGGTCGGCCCCTCTGGCCCAGCCGCCGGAGGATCCCCTGGCGACCTCGTGGTCCCTGTTGAACGAGGTCCTCGATCCCGAGATCCCCATCAGCCTGCCCGAGCTCGGACTGATCTACGGGGTGGAGTACGACGAGGGAACCGTCGAGGTGCGGCTCACCTTCACGGCTACGGCGTGCCCCTGCATGGAGTTCATACGGGAAGACATCCGGGACCGACTCGAGCGCGAGTCCTGGATCGACGTGGTGGAGATCGTCGAGGTCTGGGATCCGCCCTGGACCCGGGAGCGGATCACCCCCGAGGGCCGGGAGAAGCTTCGCCGGCTGGGAGTCAGCGCGTGAGATGAGAGAGCAGATCTACGACGTCTTCGCCCGGAAGGATCGGGGAGATCCGCTGATGCACATCGGATACGTCGACGCCTTCGACGAGGAGACCGCGAAGGTCCACGCATGGACCACGTACGACGAGGAGCGCTGGTTCGAGATGTGCGTCGTCGAGCGAACGGCCATCGTTCCGGTGAACCGGGACGAGGGTCCCTTCGCGAAGGCGAGGAGGATGAAGCATGAGTGAAGGCCTCGACGTGGCGAGTCTCGCCGAATCGGATCGGAAGGCCCTGGAACGTCTCATCCTGACCCTGGCGGACTCCAAGCGACTGATGGGAATCCGGTATTCGGACTGGTTGCTGGGATCCCCCTCCATCGAGACGGGCATCGCGACCTCTTCCATGGCCCAGGACGAGTGGGGCCACGCCCGACTCCTCTATTCCATGCTCAAGGAGCTGGATGTCGATCCGATCCCGGTGGAGCATGACCGACCACCAGCCCAGTATGCGTCGGTGGGCGCCCTCGACGAGGAGCTGCCCGACTGGGCGGCGCTGGTGGCCGCGATCTGCCTGGTGGACGTCGGGATCAGCACGGTCCTCGAGTCCTTCGCCCAGGGGACGTTCGAGTCCGCCCGGAGTCGGGTGCCGAAGATGCTCGCCGAGGAGGAGTTCCATGTGAGTCTGGGCGCCGCCTGGTACAAGCGGCTGGCCGGATCGGAGGGAGAGGCGCGGCGTCTCCTCACGGACGCCACCGAAGCCATGCTGCCCGAAGTGCTCGCGTGGGTGGGGGCCGAGGACGAGAGGTCCCGGGCCATGGCCGATGCGGGTGTGGTCGCTCCGGGGAGTGAGCTGGCGCGGGCGTACCGGGATCGGATCCGGGAGCTCGTGGCCCTCGTCGGCGTGGACGTCGACGAGGTCCGCGCCTCCCGGTCCTGGGATCCGTCCAGGGGACGCACGGAGGGCCAGCCCGACGAGGATGCCGTGGAGCGCGCTCGTGGGGA
>JAWVZK010000071.1:0-14299 GCA_033722275.1 Longimicrobiales bacterium
GGAAGGCGGAGAACATCAGATTGCTCACCGTGTTGGAGCCGGCGATGAACGCGCCCAGGGCTCCGGTCATGGGCGCGAAGAAGGGCCAGACCGCGCCCACGTTGCCGGCGACCCATTCGGCCATGGCCAACGGCATCGAAAGGAAGCCCGCGGCGTTGACGTCGGAGTTGATGTAGACCCGGACCATGGGCACGGTGAAGACCAGCACGATCCCGGCCCCCACGAGGACCGCCGTGGAGGAACGGAAGGCCGCAGCCAACTCGGCGCCGTTCATCCGGTGGAGCCACGCCGTGAAGAAGACGACGACCAGGAGGACGAAGCCGGGGAGGTAGAGGGGGGTCGTGGTGGCTACGATGTCCGAGCCGAAGATGTTCGCCCAGGTGAGGGCGGGGGCGCGGAGCCAATCGCCGAGGGGCAGCGTGGGCAGCCGTGTGAGCACGAGGAGCACACCCAGCAGGGCGTATGGCGACCACGCCGAGACCGCCGAAACGCCCCGCCCCTCGGAGACGTCGGCGAGCTCGTCCTCGAGGCCGCTCACCCATTCGGGCTGCCAGGACGCCCGTGGAGCGAACTCCCAACGGTCCGCGGGCAGGAGCCAGCCTCGGCGGGCCACGAACACGACGATCCCCAGCCCCACCGGAGCGCCGAGGAGGGATGGAAACTCGGGACCGAGGAATGTCCCGAAGAGGACATAGGGAACCGTGAATGCCAGTCCTCCCAGGAGCGTGAAGGGGAGGACGGAGAGCCCCTCGGACCACGAACGATTCACCCCGAAGAAGCGCGTGAGCATCACCACCATCCAGGTGGGCATCAGAACCCCGGCGATGGCGTGAAGCAAGACGGCCCTCGCCGTCACGGCCCGGAGGTAGTCCATCATGGTCATGTCGGCGGACGCCAGCGCAGCGGCGAAGGCATCACCGCCGAGACCACCTTGGACACCGACCAGGACGGGTGTGCCCACGGCCCCGAAGGTGACGGCCGTGCTCTGGATCATCATTCCCAGCATGACCGCCGCCGCCGCGGGGAAGCCCAGAGCGACGAGCAACGGCGCGGCCACGGCCGCCGGTGTGCCGAAGCCGGCGGCTCCCTCGATGAACGAGCCGAAGAGCCAGGCGACGATCACCACCTGGACCCGGCGATCGTCACTGACCCCACTGAAAGAGCGTCGGATCGCGGCCACGCCTCCCGACCGCTCCAGCGTGTGGAGGAGGAGGATGGCGCCGAAGATGATGAAGAGCAGGTCGAAGGTCAGGAAGAGTCCCTGCACGGACGCCGCGCCGATTCGCGAGGGCGTCATCCCCCACGCGCCTGCGGCCACGGCCACGGCGGCGACGTAGGCGGCGGGCATGGCGTGCTTGGCGGGCACGCGGAAGCCGACGAGCAGGATGCCCCCCAGAGCGATGGGGAAGAGGGCCAGGGCCGCCTGAAGTCCGAGGCTCACGTAGGCGAGCGGTGGAAGTGATCGCGGGTGTCGGACGTGAGGGCACGCCGACCGACGCGGCCGAAAGAGTCCGCATCGGTCCGGGCGGGGACCGTGCGGAGCGTGGGTCGGAGGAAGGCGCGAGTCGTGCGCGGCGACGCGGACTTCAGAATGGGACCCCCACGGCGCGACACGGGACGCGAGTGCACGGTGAGGCGGACGCGTAACGCTCCGCGATGGCTCGGCTCAGGTCGTCACAGAAGACGCAGGTCTCGGCCACCCGGGTCGTCCCGGCTAGGTGCTCCCGTTTCAGCTCTTCGACGCGTGGATGATCACGGTCGCACCGTCCGGGCCCGAGCCGCGGGCGCGCGCCCTCCGGCTCGGAGTACGTTCGGAAGCCTTCGTCCTCGCTCGCCCTCCGCCGCGCTGCGTGGTCCACGGTCCACCTCCCTCCGCAATGGAATCCCGACAATGGAGGGGTGGAGTCGCCTGATCACAAGGGATGGTGGCGCGGGAGGGCTCGCGCGGGCGGGCTCGCGCGCGCCCACGAGCCTCAGGGGTAGCGTCTCATCGGCAGGGTCCCATGGGGCGTCGTCTCATGGGTAGAGTCGCATGGTGCTCCAACCGTCGCCCTCCCGTGTGAAGACGAGGCGGTCGTGGAGTCTATCGTCCCGGCCTTGCCAGAACTCGATGGTCTGGGGCTCGACCCGGTAGCCGCCCCAGAAGGGAGGGAGGGGGACCTCCCCCTCGCCGAATCGTTCCTCCATGACGCGAACCCTGTCCTCCAGCGTCTCGCGGCTGCCCAGGGGTCGACTCTGCTCCGATGCCCATGCGCCGATCCGACTTCCCCGTGCTCGGCTCCGGAAATACTCCTCGCTCTCCTCCCGGGAGATGCGCGTCACCCCTCCGTTGATGCGGACCTGCCGCTCCAGCGTCGGCCAGTGGAAGCACAGGGCGGCCCTCGGGTTCTCGTCCAGCTCCTGTGCCTTCCTGCTCCCGTAGTTCGTGAAGAACACGAAGCCGCGCGTGTCGAAGCCCTTGAGAAGGACCATCCGGACCGACGGCTGCCCTCCCTCGGAAGCCGTGGCGAGGCACATGCCTTCGGGCAGAGGGATCTCGGCCTCTTCAGCGGACGCGTACCACTCCGCGAAGAGCTCGACGGGGTCTCGGCTCTCCGCCGACTCGGGGATGGCGCGGGCGACGCCGGAGCCCGGGGGGGAGTCGGGCTCGATGACGGGATGGTCGGACACGGGACAACGCTCCGAATGGGTGTGGACGACGGATGCTGCGACGGATGCTTGACGATAAACCCCCGAGAAGGGATATTTTTCCAGCCAGCCGGACCCCCCCCAGGGGGGGTGGGATCGAAACGAGGAGTGCATCGCGTGGCTCACGGCAGAACCGACGACGTGCTCCGGCGCCTCAAGAGCGTCGAGGGACACGTGCGTGGCGTCCAGCGCATGGTGGAGGACGGCGCGTACTGCATCGACGTGGTGAATCAGATCGTGGCCATCCAGCGCGCCTTGAAGAAGGTCAGCACCATGGTGCTGGACGATCATCTCCACTCCTGTGTCACCGACGCCATGCGCGGGCCCGACGACGTGGTCCGGGAGCAGGTGATGGACGAGCTCGTGCAGGTCTTCGAGGCCTCTGGCAGGCTCTGAGACGTCTCCCCGAGCATGTGCGGCTCGGGCGGAGGCTCGAAGAGGATGGCTGCGACGGAAGGGGACGGAGCGAACCGATGGACCCGAAAGAAAGGAGAACGGACATGACGACGAAGACGGTCAACGTACCCAACATCAGCTGCGGCCACTGCGTCGCCACCATCGAGCGGGAAGTGGGTGAGCTGGAGGGGATCGGCTCGGTGAAGGCCGAGGAGGCCAGTCGAAAGGTCACGATCACGTGGGATCCGGAGGCCACTGACTGGGTGGTCATCGAAGAGCATCTGCGCGAGATCAACTACCCCCCGGAGTCCTGATCCCGGATCGCCATGAGTCCGTTGACGGAGACCGCGGCCGAGTCCGCCGCGGAGAAGAGCAGCCACGACCCGGAGCGGAGCCACGACGCGGAGCAGGAGGTCGTCCTCCCCATCACGGGGATGACCTGCGCCAACTGTGTCGCCACGGTCGAGCGTACGCTCCGGAAGACGCCTGGGGTGTCCAGCGCCGGCGTGAATTACGCGTCGGAGCGAGCGACGGTTCGCTTCGATCCGGGCTCCGTCACGCTGGAGGGGATGGCGGCGGCGGTGGAGCGGGCAGGCTACGGCGTCGTCCTCGCCGACGACGAAGAGGAGTTGGAGGACGCCGAAGCGAAGGCCCGTCAGCTCGAGATCGCCGATCAGCGGAGGAAGTTCTGGACCGGCGTGGCGTTCGCCGGTCCGCTCTTCGTCCTCAGCATGGCCCGGGACTTCGGGCTTCTGGGAGCCTGGGCCCATCAGCCCTGGGTGAACTGGCTCATGTTCGCTTTGGCCACGCCCGTCCAGTTCTACGTGGGGTGGGACTACTACGAGGGCTCCTGGAAGGCGCTGCGGAACGGCGCCGCGAACATGGACGTGCTCGTGGCGCTGGGCTCCACCGTCGCCTACCTCTACTCGGTGGTGGCTGCCACCTTCCTCTCCTTCGGGAGCACGGCGGCCGGGGAGCACGTCTACTTCGAGACGGCGGCGCTCATCATCACCCTGATCAAGCTCGGGAAGCTGCTCGAGGTCAAGGCGAAGGGCGAGACGGGGTCGGCGATCCGGGAGCTCATGGAGCTGCAGCCGGCGGTGGCGAGGAGAGTCCGTGACGGGACCGAGGAACGGGTCCCTGTAGACGAGGTCGTCGTGGGTGACGTCCTCGTGGTCCGTCCCGGTGACCGTGTCCCCGTCGACGGCGTCCTCCTGGACGGCCGCTCCGCCGTGGACGAGAGCATGATCACCGGCGAGAGCCTGCCGGTGGAGAAGGCGGAAGGCGACGAGGTGGTCGGCGGCACCGTGAACCGCACCGGCTCCTTCCGGATGCGGGCCACGCGGGTCGGGTCGGAGACGGCGCTGGCCCAGGTGGTGCGGATGGTCCGGGAGGCCCAGGGGAGCAAGGCGCCGATCCAGCGCCTCGCTGATCGGGTGGCGGCCGTCTTCGTCCCCGCCGTGATCGGCATCGCGTCGGCGACCTTCCTCGTCTGGTGGCTCTTCGTGGACGCGGGCGCCACGCAGGCCCTCCTCAGGCTGGTGGCCGTCCTGGTCATCGCGTGCCCCTGTGCTCTGGGTCTGGCGACGCCCACGGCGGTGATGGCCGGCACGGGACGGGCGGCCCGTAGGGGCGTTCTCTTCCGGAGCTCGGAGGCCCTGCAACGGTCCCGGGACATCGAGGTCGTCGTCCTCGACAAGACCGGGACCATCACCCGAGGAGAGCCGTCGGTCCTCGAGATCGAGACGGAACGTCTCAGCGAGGAGGAGCTTCTCGGGCTGGCGGCGTCGGCCGAGATCCGGAGCGAGCATCCTCTCGCTGAGGCCGTGGTCCACGCGGCGGCGGAGCGAGGCCTCGTTCCCGTGCAGCCGACGACCTTCGAAGCCGTACCGGGGCGTGGCGTTCGGGCCGAGGTCGAGGGCCGACGCGTCGTCGTCGGGACCCGGGAGCTGGTGTCCGACGAGTTCGCCGCCGGTGGGCTCGCCGAGGGGTGGCGGAGACGCTCCGAAGCAGTGGAAGACGCGGCCCGGACGCCTCTGTGGGTGGCCGTGGATGGCACGGTCGAGGGCATCCTCGGCGTCGCGGATTCCGTGAAGGAGGGATCGGAGGAAGCCGTCCGGCAGCTTCATGCCGAGGGGCTCCGCGTGGTCATGCTCACCGGAGACAACCGGCGCGTCGCCTCTGCCATCGCGCAGGAGGTGGGCATCGACGAGATCCGGGCGCAGGTATTGCCCGGTGAGAAGGCCCAGGTGGTTCGCGATCTGCAGGAGGAGACGGATGGAGCGGTGGCCATGGTCGGCGACGGGATCAACGACGCGCCGGCGTTGGCGCAGGCCGACGTGGGCATCGCCATCGGCACGGGAACCGACGTGGCCATGGAGACGGCCGACGTCGTGCTCATGCGCGGCGATCTTCGGGTCGTGCCCGAGGCGCTGGCCCTCAGTCGGCGGACGATGAGGACCATCGAGCAGAACCTCTTCTGGGCCTTCTTCTACAACACGGCCCTCATCCCCGTGGCGGCGGGCGCGCTCTACTCCCTGACCTTCCTGCCGATGATGCTCCGGGCGCTCCATCCCGTCCTGGCCGCGCTGGCCATGGCCTTCAGCTCGGTGAGCGTGGTGGCGAACAGCCTGCGGCTGCGTACCGCCTCCCTTTGAGGAGCTCCCGGACCGGCGCGGGTGAGCCGGGCTTCGCCACGCGGTGCGGGACCGAGTCCGCGGCGGCGGCCGTCAGTCCGCGGCCACCTGCGCCAGCGTGTTGCGCAGCCTCTCGGTGAGCACCCGGTAGACACCGCGAGCCACGGTGGGGTTCTGCTCGATGACGCGGTCGAAGGCATCGCGATTCAACGTGAGGAGGGTCGCGTCGCTCTCGGCCGTGGCGGTGGCTGAACGCGGCTCGCGGTCCAGCAGTGCCATCTCGCCGAAACCTTCGCGGGGCCCCAGGGTGGCGAGTGTCGTCGAGGCGCGGCTGATACGGATCGTCCCCCGAACGACGACGCAGAACGCGTCTCCCTCCTCGCCCTGCTCGAAGATCACCTCGCCCTCCTCGACGTGCACGACCCGGGTGCGCGCGGCGATACCCGCCAGCTCCGAGCCGGGGAAGCTCCGGAAGAACTCCGAGCCCTTGAGGATCATCACCTTCTCGATGAGGGGGATCATAGGTGCCTCTTCGGATTCGTCTTTCGGTAGACCGGGAGCGGTCACCTCGTGGTGCCGTCCCAGATAGTGGAGAACCAGGGCCTTCGACCACCAGTCCGTCTCGTCTCGCAGGAACCGTGCGAGATCGGTCCTCATGGCCTGCACCGCGGGCAGCAGCTCGCTGAGCCGGTCGAGAGAGGTGCCGTCGACCATCGCATCGATGCAACGGACGAGTCCGCCGGCGTCATATCCCGCCAACGTGCCCTCCAGCAGCTCCAGGGCGTTGCTGCGTCGCATGGGATTGTCGCTCAGGAGCGCATCGGTGACGGCCCGCAGCCTGCCCGGATCATAGGAGAGCGCGAGGATCTTGAGGATCCGCTCCAGTGAGCGGGCTGCGAGGCCCTCGAGCTCGGAGGCGATGAAGGAGTCCGAGGGGCCTTCGGCCCGCCTTCTGATCAGGGTGGAGACGGCGGTGAGCCGGAGTGCCCGTCGCTCCTCCTCGTGGAGGACCGGACGCAGAGGCTCGAGGTCGACGGGGCCCATCGAGCCCGCGGCCCGCATCCGACTCAGAGAGTGGAGCGCCGCCGGACCGAGCGCCGGTTCCCGGAGCAGCTCGATGAGGACTTCGCGGGCCTCCTCGGCCTCGACGGAGGCCAGCGCGGTAACGACGGTACGGCGCAGGCTCAGGGGCAGCTCCCTGCGTACGAGGATGTCGGCGAGCGACGGCACCGCGTCCTTTCCCAGAGCCGCGAGGGCGTCCAAAGCCGCCGGACGCACCTCGGCCTCGTCCATCTGCCGCGACAGGGCGTCCACGAAGCCGGTGCTGCCGAGCTCGCCGATGCTGCGGCAGGCGACGACCCGGTTCCGAGAGCTCTCCGAGCGCAGCAGCTCCTGGATCTGCGTTTCCGTCTCGGGCCAGCCGAGCCGCCCGAGCGCCACGAGAGCCCCGCGTCGCACGTCGTGATCCGCGTGCCCGAGGAACGGCTCGATGGTGCGGGGGTCGACCCCTCCGAGTCGGCCCGCGCTCTCCAGGAGGGCGGCGACGACCACCGGCTCGGACTCGTCGGTGAGGCGGCGTCCGAGGGTTACGCCGGCGCCGAAGCCGGGGGGCGGATCGAGTCGCCCGAAAGCGGCGGCGGCTTCCGCCCTGACCTCCGGCAGCGGATGCTCGAGGAGCTTGACCAGCCTCGGTAGACCATCCTCGGGAGCGAGCTGGTTCAGGAGAGACGTGGCGAAGACCACGACGGTCGGATCGTCGTCGCGGAGAGCACGGTCGAGGATGGAGAGGGTGCTCCGGTCCACCACCAGGGGCACGTGCTCTTGCTCGGAGAGGTCCACGGCATGGCGAGACAGGGCGTCTTCCAGGGCGCGCATGTACCGACCACGGTGGCTGGAGTAGGCTGCCACGGCCAGGGACGCCGAAGCCACCGTGGCCACCGGGAGGAGCCGTTGCTGCTCGACCAGGGCCAGGGCGATGCCTCCGCCAGCGGCCTTGGACAAGGGTCGCAGGACCCCGCCGAGGGTCGTCATGGCCACGCTCTTCACGCGGCTGGGGAAGGGGAGGAGAGACACCTGCTCCACCGGCTTCTGGAGGCTGAACTGGAGGATGTCGTCCAGCGCCTGGGCGACGACCAGAACCGCCAGCCCCCCGAGAACGGCCGTCCCGCCGGCGGCGAGGAAGAGCAGGCCGGCATGCAGCATAGCCGCGAAGGATACGCCGAAGCGGGGGAAGAGCACCCGGGAAGCCCAGAGCTGGAGAAGGAGCGTTCCGGCGCCCACGCCGGCGGACATGAGCCCGTAGATGGCGGCGATGTCGTCCCGGCCGAAGGTGTCCTGGAGCAGGAACTTGAGCTGAAGGTCGATGAGCGTCCCCGTCATCGTCAGCGCCATGAGACCCAGCGCCAGGAGCCGGAGGAGATCGCTCCCCAGGATCTCTCCGAAGCCCCGGACCGATCGACGGGCGAAGCCGGCGAGGATGCTGGAGTCGCCGGACGTGTCCTCCGGCTTCCGGCCGGGCTCCTCGACGAGCCAGAGGAGGGGCAGAGCGACGAGCAGCAGTCCTGCCGAGATCCAGAGGAGGTTCGCCGTACCGAGACGGATGGCGACGGGAGCCACGGCCGATCCGCCGACGAGGGCGCCGAGGGAGGCACCGACCCCGATCAGAGGAAGGATGCGCTTCGCCTGACGGCCGGTCAGCATACTGCCGGTGTAGCCCCACGCGTGCGTCAGGAGGAGCACCTGGACGGCCGAGATCCACAGGTAGATGCCGAAGGACGCGCTCGGGTCCATCGCGAAGAAAGCGCGACACGCCAGGATCGAGATCGCCAGGACCGCCGCGAGACCGATGGCCAGGGGTCGTCTCCGCATACCGGAGAGGACGCCGGTGAAGATCACGGCGACGAAGGCGGTGAGGAGCGCCGCGGCGATGACGGCGTGGGGAATGAGCTGGGGCGTGTACGCCGACAGGAAGAGCCCGTTCTTCACCGCCGAAAGGAGCGTCGTGTTCGCCGTGTTCAGGAAGAGGAACCCGGCCATCACGGCGAACATGCGGCCCTCTCCCGGGCGGAGGGCGAGGGCGCGCTGGATCGCGCGGGATTCGATCACGGCCTGGGTTCGATCACGAGGTCGGGTACGCTTGGAGGACGGTGGGGCTCGCAAGGTCGATTTCGTGTCGATGGCGTGCAAGCGACCGCTCGACGCGGCTCTCGACGGTCCGACGGGTCGTCGTCCCGGGGCCGGGATGCTAACTTCGGCCCTCGGTGGGAGGCCACCGGTCCCGGTCCCCCGAATCGAAGCGCGGAGCAACTCAGCATGACCACCGTTCGATCCATCACCCCTGTCCTCGTCGTGGCCTCGCTCATCGTGTCCGCGGGCTGCCGACCCGTGTCTCCGGTGGATGCCGCGGACCTGGTGCTCCTCAACGGCAACATCGTGACGGTCGACGAGGTCATGCCGGCGGCCCAGGCTCTGGCCGCCCGGGAGGGACGGATCGTCGCCGTCGGCTCCGACGAGGAGATGGAGGACTACGTCGGGCCTGCTACCGAGGTCATCGATCTCGAGGGGCAGCTCGCCATCCCGGGGTTCATCGAGGGCCATGCCCACTACATGGGCGTCGGCGAGGCCACGCTTCAGCTCGATCTCATGGACGTGGCCAACTGGGATGAGGTGGTGGCCATGGTGGAGGAGGCCGTGGCCGACGCCGAGCCCGGCGAGCTCATCACGGGCAGGGGATGGCACCAGGAGAAGTGGGACCGGACCCCCGAGCCGAACGTGGACGGGCTTCCCTACCACCAGTCCCTGAGCGCGGTGTCACCGGACAACCCGGTGATCCTCCGACACGCCAGCGGACACGCCACGTTCGCCAACGCCCGGGCCATGGACATCTCGGGGATCACCGCCGCGACCCCGGATCCCCAGGGCGGCGAGATCGTCCGGGACCCGGAGCGCAACCCCATCGGGGCGTTCCGGGAGACGGCGTCCGGGCTCCTGGGGCCGGCTCGTGCCGAGGCGCCGGATCCGGACCCCCGGCGGGTGGCCCTGCTGGCTCAGGAGGAAGCCTTCGCGAAGGGCATCACCACCTTCCACGATGCAGGGACCGGCTTCGCCACGGCCGAGCTCTATCGACAGATGGTGGACGACGGCGATCTCAAGATCCGCCTCTACGTGATGATCCGGGCCGACACCGCCGACCTGAAGCAGAACCTGGACGCCGCCCGGGTCGTGGGATACGGAGACGACCGGCTCACCGTGCGGGCCATCAAGGTCTCCATCGACGGGGCTCTGGGCTCCCACGGCGCATGGCTCCTGGAACCGTACGACGACCTTCCCTCCAGCACGGGGCTCAACACGACCCCTCTCGAGGTGGTGCGGCGCACGGCGGATCTGGCGATGGCCCACGACTACCAATACAACGTCCACGCCATCGGCGATCGTGGGAACCGGGAGACTCTGGACATCTTCGAGGCCGAGTATCGTGAGCAGGGAGAGGGGGATTACCGCTGGCGGGTCGAGCACGCGCAGCATCTCCATCCCGACGACATTCCGCGCTTCGGCGAGCTCGGCGTCATCGCGTCGATGCAGGGCGTCCATGCCACGTCCGACGGCCCCTGGGTGGAGCCGAAGCTCGGTGAGGAACGTTCCCGGGAAGGCGCGTACGTCTGGAGGAAGCTCATCGACACGGGAGCGGTGGTGATGAACGGGACCGACGCCCCGGTGGAGGACGTGGACCCGATCCCCAGCTACTACGCCACCGCCACCCGGAAGATGGAGAGCGGCGAGCCGTTCTATCCCGAGCAGGCCCTGAGCCGCATGGAGGCGCTGCGGACGTACACCATCAACGGCGCGTACGGTGCCTTCGAGGAAGACATCAAGGGCTCCCTCTCCATCGGCAAGCTCGCCGACATCACCGTCCTCTCCCGGGACATCCTCTCGGTGCCGGAGGAAGAGATCCTCGACACGGAGGTGGTCTACACGATCGTGGGAGGAGAGGTGGTCTACCGCTCCAGCCAGCCGTGACGGATCCTGGGATGGGGGAGGGGGCTACCTTGTTGGACGAGGCTCTCGAAGCCTGGACCTATGTCCGGCACGGTGTGATCGGCGAGGCCGAGGAGATCCCCGACGACGACTACGCGTACCGGCCTCATCCCGAGTCCCGCTCGGTATCCCAGCTCCTCCGCCACATCGTCGAGTCGGGTCTCATGATGGCAGGCGAACTGTCGGATCCGGAGGGGGACTTCACCCGAGACGACTTCCCCGGGTTCATGGAGCGCTACGCGGGCCATCTGCCTTCCGACCCCTCTCCCGCCGAGCTTCGTGGGCTCCTCCGCACCACCCTGAGCGACGGGGTGGAGCGGATCCGGTCCTCCGGAGAGGTGGCGATGCTCCAGACCATCCGTCGCTTCGACGGCCAGACGTGGACGCGGATGGCCTGGATGGGACACGGCATCGCCCACGAGGAGTATCACCGGGGGCAGGTCGCGCTCTACGCACGCCTCCTGGGTCGCGTGCCGGCGCTCACGCAGAAGATCCGCGCCGCCGACGCCGGGGGCTGACATGGAGCAGCCCATCGAGGAGCACGCCGACCTGGTGAGGGGGGCGGGGGGGAGCATCCCGGACATCCTCGCCGTCATCGACAGCGCGAAGGCCCGGGGTGGGGCCGACGCTCTCGAGCGGTACGTGGCCAAGGCGCTGCCGGAGGCCGAGGAGTTCGAGGTGGAGGAGGCATCCAAGGTGGCGCTGGAGATCATCGAGTCCATCCCCGTGTTCCTCGCCCGAGCACGGCAGGCGGGGCGGGAGCGTGGGCTCGCCTCCATGGTGATGCCCCTCCTGGATCACGCCGAGCGCTACTACCTGCAGCCCATGGATCTCATCCCGGAGATGACCCAGGGGCTTCCGGGCCTCCTCGACGACTCCTACCTCGTCATCCGGATCATCGAGCACCTGGACCGCGGACCCCGGGAGTACCTCGATTGGGATCTGGACGAGCCCGCCCGATTCCTCGGCCGCCTCATGGGCGCGGCGGTGACGCAGCGTCTGGACAAGATCGCCGAGCAGGCCATGCAGGAGGTGTCCGCCCAGCTGCACGATTTCTGGGAGCAGATGGCCCACGAGGCGTGAGCGAGCTTCCAGGGCACGGTCGAGGGGGGCGAATGCGGATCCTCGTGGTGGAGGACGACAGGAAGGTCTCGAGCTTCCTGGCCAAGGGCTTGCGAGAGGAGGGGTACTCGGTGGACGTCGCCGAAGACGGGGAGGATGGCCTCCTCAAAGCCCGGGTCCACGACTACGACCTGATGCTTCTGGACGTCATGCTTCCCGGCAAGACCGGCTTCGAGGTGGTCCGGCAGCTGCGCTCCCGCGAGTCCACGGTCCCGGTGCTCATGCTCACGGCTCGGGACGACCGGCAGGACATCGTCATGGGGCTGGACGCCGGGGCGGACGACTACCTGACCAAGCCCTTCGGCCTCGACGAGCTCCTGGCACGGGTCCGCGCGCTCCTGAGGCGAGGTGGGGCGTCGCGTCCGGACCGGCTCATGTACGAGGACGTGGAGCTCGATCGGGTCGCCCACCAGGCCCGTCGCCGGGGGGAGAAGCTGGACCTGACCCCCAAGGAGTTTCAGCTCCTCGAGTACTTCATGCTCAACGCCGAGCGCGTAGTCCGCCGCACCGAGCTCCTGGAGAAGGTCTGGGATCTGAGCTTCGACCCCATGAGCAACGTGGTGGACGTCCACGTCGGACACCTCCGTCGCAAGCTCCGCGGTGGGGGAGAGGAGCACGACCCCCTGGTCCACACGGTGCGCGGCGTGGGCTACGTCTTCCAGAGCGGCGAGCCGGAGTGACCCGCTCGTTCCGCTTCAAGCTCGCCGTCCGCGCCACGCTCGTCGTCGTGGTGGGCATCGGCGCTCTGGCCCTCGTCACGCTCTTCACGCTGAAGACGCTCCTGGACCGGGAGATCGATTCGTCCATCCTGAACATCGCCTCCATCCAGGCGGCGTCGCTGGCGGACGGACCCGGGGGGTCGATGGAGTTTCACGAGTGGGAGCTCACCCCCGACGAGGCGGCCTCGGTCCAGGACCTCGTGCAGTACGCCCAGGTGTGGAGGGCCGACGGTGTCAGCTTGCTGCGGAGCCGGTACATGACGTCGGATCTACCCGTGGACACGGCGGCGCTGGCCGCGGCGGCCGCAGGCGAGCTCGTGTGGACGGAGGGAGAGTATCTCGGCACGCCGGTCCGGACCCTCTACTATCCTCTGGAGCGGCTGGGGATGGCCCACGAGGCCCACGTCCTCCAGGTGGCCGGTCCGCTGACCCGCCGGAACCAGATGTTGGCGCGCGCGGCGTGGTTCTTCGGGGTTCTCGTCCTTCTCACCGCCATGGGTACCTTCGCCGGGGCCTGGTGGCTCGCGGGAAGCGCCGTCCGCCCCATCCACGAGGTCATCGACCAGGCCGAAGAGATCGGCGCCCGGTCCCTGGACCGCCGCATCCAGGCGTACGCCGACACCGTGGAGTACCGTCGTCTCGTGGAGGTCCTCAACACGATGCTGTCGAGACTGCAGGGAGCGTTCGAGTCGCAGCGGAGATTCACGGCCGACGCCAGCCACGAGCTCCGCTCCCCCCTCACCGCGATGAGAGGCGAGATCGAGGTGGCCCTCAAGAGGCCGCGTGCACCCGGGGAATACGTGGAGGTGCTGGAGAGCAGCCTGGAGGAGACGGAGCGACTGTCCCGGCTGAGTGAGGACCTTCTGACGCTGGCACGCTCCGACTCGGCGACCCTCCGTCCGAATCCCGAGCACGTCGACGCCCTCGACGTGGTGGAGCGCGTCGTGGAGAGGTTGGGGGGACGGGCCCGCCAGCACGCGGTCACGGTGAAGGTCACGGCCCAGCCTCCCACGGATGCCGTGGTCGACGGGGGCATGCTGGGCCAGGTGGTGTGGAATCTCCTCGACAACGCGCTGAAGTTCTCGCCTGCCGGGAGCACGGTGGAGTTGCGCCTCCTGGGAGATGACGACGTCCTCAGGTTGGTGGTGGAGGATTCGGGGCCGGGCCTGGGCGACATCGACGAGGTGTCGGTCTGGGAGCGCTTCTCACGGGGGGACTCGGCGCGGACGAACCGGGGCGCCGGTACGAGCACGGGGTTGGGCCTGGCCATCGTCCGGGCGCTGGTGGAGGCGCACGGCGGGACGGTGGCTGCGGAGAGCCGCCCGGAGGGGGGCGCCCGATTCACCGTCCAGGTCCCCCGATCGACGGATGCGGAGACGGAGTAGGGGCCGCCTCTTCCGCAGCCGCAGGGTCCGCTGGGCCACCGGAGGCGCAGCGCCGACCGGCCGAGGTAGATGAAGGCTTCTTCATCTTCTCCTCATCGGGGGTTCATGGGCGTGCTCTGAGATTGGGTCGTCGATCGGAACGACCCTCTCGACGGAGTGCATGTGATCAGCCTGACGCCGACCGACCGGGCCCCCCGACCCCGGCGTGTGACCTTGGCCTTCCTCGCCGGGCTGCTGGCTACGTCGCCGGCGGTGGCCCAGTCCTTCGACCAACCCGCGCCGGGCATGCTCACGCTGGATGAGGTCCTGGCCCTGGCCC
>JAWVZK010000072.1:0-14161 GCA_033722275.1 Longimicrobiales bacterium
CCACAGACCGAATGCCCCGTCCACGTGGACCCACCCGTCCGCGGCGTGCGTCCGCTCGCAGATCTCACCGACCGGGTCGAACGCCCCGGAGTTCACGTTTCCGGCCTGCGCCACGACGAGGGCTGGCTCGTCCAGCCGAGGAAATCGATCGACCCGCATGCGCCCCTGGTCATCTACGGGAACCACTTGCGTGTGGGCATCTCCCATGCCGAGCAGGGCGAGCGACTTCCGCACGGCAGCATGCGCGTCCTCTCCCACGATCACCGGAATCGGGGACGCTCCGTACAGCCCGGACTCGGCGATGTCCCAGCCACGTCGGCGGAGTAGCTCGTTCCGGCCGGCAGCCAGACCGGAGAGGTTGGCGAGGGTGGTGCCGGTCACGAAGCCCGCTGCCGTACCTCCAGGCAGTCCCAGCAGATCTGCCAACCAGCGTTCACAGACCGCCTCGAGCCGAGCAGCCACCGGTGACATCACGTAGTGCGCCGTATTCTGGTCCCAGACGTCTGCCAGGACCCGAGCGGCCACGCCGACCGGGAGCGCGCCTCCGTCCACGAACCCGAAGTACCGTCCGCCGACCTGGGACACCGTACCGGGGCTTCCGACGCGATGGAGCATCCCGAGTGTCCCGGAGGGGGCCGACGACCTCTCTGGAAGAGGCTCGTCGAACTCCTCCAAAGCCCGGAGGGCGCCGGCGTCCGGGAACACCGGGCGGTCGTCCAGAGTGCGCAGATAATCCTCAGCGTAACGAAGAGCGTCCTCGAGGAGCTCGATCTGCTGGGTGGAGTCGGCAGCCATGGGCCCCCAAACTGGTATCTTCGGAACCGTCCACGATAGGGGGTGCCGCGATCAGCTCGCGTGAGCGGTATCGACGCCTTGCGACACGTCCATGGGTCAGCCACGGTAGGAGCGCAGCGGAAGGGCGAGACGCCGAATCACGACCCGGCAGAGGTGACGAGTGGACGAACGACTGCGGGAAGCCATCGACGGGGCCGAGGCATACGAATCGCTACACGTTCCGTCGCTCTTCGAAGAGTGGGCGCCCAGGGTCCTGGACGCGGCTGATGTCGCGTCGGGCCACCGCGTTCTCGACGTGGCTTGCGGGACAGGCATCTTGGCCAGGATGGCTCGGGCTCGCGTCGGCTCCTCCGGAACCGTGGCCGGAGTCGATCCAAACCGTGGTATGCTGACCGTCGCCAGGAGATTGGACCCCCGGGTCCACTGGTGGGAAGGCACGGCCGAGGCGCTTCCCGTCGAGGACGACTCGCTCGACCGGGTGCTCTCCCAATTCGGAATGATGTTCTTCACCGAGCCCGCTCGTGCCATCGAAGAGATGGTGCGGGTCCTCGTGCCAGGCGGGCGCTTCGCCATCGCGGTGTGGGATTCCCTCCAGAACTCGCCGGCCTACTCCCGTGAAGTCGACCTACTCGAGTCGATGGCGGGGGAAGACGCCGCGAATGCGCTTCGGGCCCCGTTCGCTCTCGGCGACGCCGCGGCCTTGGGCGAGCTCGTCGAGAGCGCTGCCTGCTGTTCCGTGAGGGTCTCCACGGTGGTGGGCCGTGGGAGATTTCCGAGCATCCGCTCCATGGTCGAGGCCGACCTTCGCGGGTGGCTACCGGTCATGGGCGTGGACCTCGAAGAGGACCTGATCGCGGCGATCCTGGCCGCCGCCGAGGGGGAGTTGGCGGAGTTCGTCCTACCCGATGGGCGAACGGACTTCAGTGCGTCTGCCCATATCCTGAACGGATGCACGCCCGCCTAGGAAGGCGGCCGACGGGACCGAGGGGACGGACGCGAGCCGGGATGGCCAAGGGCCGCCCCGAACGGCTCCCCCGACACAGGACCGTGTAGCGGAGTGTATCCGATGTTTCGTGAACACCGAGCGTGGCTAGGCGCGGCGCGGACGAGGAGGAACGACGCGGGAATAGCACCGCTATTTCAAGGAGTTGCGACGAAGTCCCCGTCGATGCATCGCCGCGCGAATGTCATCGAAGCATCGGATCCACTCCACTAGTTGCCACCCCCGAGTAGCTCCCGGATCTCGTCCTCCGAGAGCCCCACCTGATCCACCTCCTCGCCGGCATCGAGGCGCTCCCGGTCGTCGGCCACGCGGGCCAGCGCCAGCGAGCCCGCGGCGCAGCCCGCAGCCGCCAGAGCGAAGATGGGTCCGAGAAACAGGAGGGCATCCAGGGCCACGTCCGTGACCGCAACGAAGAGCGCGGAGAACAGGAGACCACCGACGCCGCCCCACCCCGCGAATCGGGGAATCGACATCTGGTGGAAGCTCCGCCTGCCCTCGGTGAGCCGAAGCACCCCCGAGAACGTCACGCCGGCCAGGAAACCGAGGAGCCCGAACCCTAGGGGAAAGGGCACGTCCGCCGCGCCGAAGCCGACGACGAGCAGCAGGGCCATGCCGGCGGCGAACCACGCGGCCGCCCACGTGAGCCCCATGCCGAACGCGCCGCGGATCCGCGTCCACCACCCCGTCATCTCATCTCCTCCCTTCAGGTCGGTCTCATCCGCCGACGACGCGAGCCCCCGCCGGACAGGATCTACTTTGCACTGCAAAGTAACGCCTCTCGAGACCTGCCACCAAGGGACCGGGAGTCCACGGATGGTGGCGCGGAAGCTCCTCGCCGAGCTGAAGCCACCTGCATCCTCCGAGCGAACCGCCTCGCATCTCCGCGGGCTCCGAGACCGGGCCCTGTGGCCCGACCTTGCGCCTCGGGTTGCGGATAGCCCACTTCAGAGGAGACGGCTACGGAGATCGCGCCCAGCGGTGGGAGTGACCCATCTGCACGCGTATCGGCCCACACGAGGAGAACACAACATGTCGGATGAAACGGAGCGCGCGTTCGTACGGGAGATCCTGGAGCGGAACCGGTACCTGGTCCTGTCCACCACCGATGGACGGACCCCCTGGATCGCCCCCCTCGAGTACATGGTCGACGAAGATCTGAACTTCTACTTCTTCTCCACCGGCGATTCGCGTCACGTGCGGGACCTGGAGAAGAACGAGACGGTGGCCGTCACCGTCTTCGACCGGGAGCAGCCGGAGTACACTCCCGACCTGTCTGCCCGCTTGAACGGAGTACAGATGGAAGCCGTGGCCCACCGCGTGGATCCCGACGATTACAGCGAGGCCATCGTCGCCGCCATCGACGCTCTCGACCCTCCGATGCCCCCTTACGAGGTATTCAAGGTCACTCCCCGGCGCTTCTACGTCCCGAAGATCGAGAACGGGGTCAACATCCGGATGGAAGCGCGGTAGAGACCCGGCCCAAGGCTCGCCTCGGCATCGAACGGGGCGTGGACCGGCCTCAACGGCCGCCACCAGGCCGGCGACGGGCTCGAGGAGACGCCCGGCGCTCGATCCAAGCCCTCACCCCAGGCCCTCGTCCCGGAGCGGCGTCAGGACCTCGTAGACCTCGACCCTGGGCTGACCCTCCACCCCATACGCCTCCGCGATGGTCCGTCGGAGCTCGGACGCATGGAACGCCTCCAGGTCTGCGCCGGATCGCCACAGATACAGCCCGGCGAACTCGTCGGAGTCGGTGGCCTCGAGGTAGTACTTCTGCTGCAGGCCCTCGATGGCCTGGAACTCGGGCATACGCTCGCGCATGACTCGCTCGACCTCCTCACGGGGCAGCGAGGAACGGAGCCGAACGAACAGGATCAGAGCTGGATGCGGCATGATGACCTCCGGGCCGTGCTTGACGTGGCGTCGAGATTCGGCATGGAGCCTCCTCAGCGCAACCGGCGACTGGACGGAGTCGGCGGCCGAGGCCGACGCGGCGTCGGACCTGCCGGGCCGCAGCTCGGATCGTCCCCTCGCCTTGCGGCACAGGGGCCCCATGGAGCATGATGCGGGCGCTGGCAGGACGCGCCCTCGGGACGGAGGACCATGAACTGGGACGCGGTGGGAGCCGTCGCCGAGATGGTCGGCGCCGTCGGTGTCATCGCGACGCTGATCTATCTGGCGATGCAGGTCCGGCACAACACGAGGGCGGTCCGGGCGCAGACCTACGACTCCTTCGTCAGCCAGTTCCGCAACTGGAACGAGCCGATGCGCGCCCACGAGGAGATGGCGGAGCGCTTTCATGAGCTCATGGAGGACGTGGAATCGCTGTCGCCCCGCGAGCAACGGCACGCGGTCCACGTGCTCTACGACTTCACGCGTCTCGCGGAGAACCTCCTCTACCAGCACCGGGAGGGAATGCTCTCCGACGCGGTCTGGAGCGGCTGGGAGAACACGTTTCGAGCCTACCTCAGCGCCCCCGGCTTCTCGTGGTATCTCGAGAAGCGTCGGAGCTTCTTCGCCCCCGAGTTCAATGAGTGGGTCCGCACCCTTCAGGAGACCGCGGGGGTCGCCGATCCCAGGGCGTCGGCCATCACGCGCTCCAAGGAAGCTCCCTGACGGGAGGGTGCGCTCGTCGACGGGCGCCGTCGCCGCTCCGATCCTCCGCGGCCGGGCGTCCGACGTCGTAGGCTCGGGCTTCAGCTCCTTCGCGAGGCCGACGAGCCGGAACCGCGTGCCGGCACCGGTAGGGCCGATGGGGACGGGCGTCCGGGTGCAGCGGCCCGTCATCACGGACCTTGTGCCTGGCCACCGTTCGGGCGCATCGTGAGGATGGGGCCGTAGGCGGCGGGACCGCCGGTCTCGAAAGAGGAGACTGCACAGCAAGGGGGGGGAGTCTCATGGAAGTTCTCGCACTGGGGGCCGTGGGCGGAGCCCTGGCGTTGTCGGCCTGGCTCAAGGAGCGCAGGCGGGCCCGACGCAGAAATCTTCGGGGTGCGTGCGCGGCCTGCGGCTCGGCGTGGAGTGAGGTCGGACCGGAAGATCCGTACCTGATCCACGGGCGCCTCGTCTGCGACGGATGCGCGGCACGAGCCCGGCGCCGCATGCCGTGGCAGTTCGGAGCCCTCACGGGGGCCGCCGTCTTCGCCTCCGGGATGATCGCGGTGGGAGAAGGGCTCGTGGCCGAGATCCTCTTCCCCGCCGTCACCACTTTGGCGATGACCCTCGCCGTCGTCCATCGGATGAAGAGCGCCAACCGGAAGGCCGCCCGGAGGATCGCCACGGGCGAGTTTCCCGACATCGACGGACTGCGCGCGACGAGGGGAGCCGCGCTTCCCGCCGCTCGTCTCGTCGACTAGTCGCGACGAGACCTCACCCTTCGGACGTGTCCCGGTCGCGGAGTCACGCACGACTCACCGATCCGGGAGCCCATCCATCGCGCACGTCTTCCCAGCAGGGGACCAGGTAAGCGTCCAGCGCCCGGCTCGTAGCTTTGCACGGAGCCGGTCCAGGCTTCGCTCCGGACACCACCGCGATCCAGGTGCGATGAGCAGCGACGACACGAAGCCGTCCCCGTCGACCGGTCCAGAAGGGATCGTGGCCGATCCCCGAGGGGCGGCGGCCCTTCACTGGATCATCGGCCTTCTCGACGAGCAGCAAATCCCCTACCAGATCGTCGGCGGACTCGCGGCGAGGGCCTACGGGGCCCGCCGCCCCCTGGCGGACATCGACATCTATGTCCCGGACGAGGGTGCCCTGGACGCCATCGGCTCCGCGGCCGAAGGCCACCTCGTCGCCACTCCTCGACGGCATCGGGACGCGCATTGGGACCTCACCTTTCTCGAGCTTCGTCCCCATGGCTGGACCGTCGAGCTCGCCGCGGCGTCTTCGGCCCGCGTGTGGGATCGCCGCGTTCAGACGTGGCGGCCGGCGGAGATCCGATTCGAGCTGGGCGAGGAGCGCACAGCGGCAGGGGTCGATCTGCTCGTCATGCCTCGACGGCAACTCGTGGACTACAAGAACGGCCTGGGCCGCGCCGTGGATCTCGTGGACCTGGTGGAGCTCGGCGAGATCTCCCATCCGATCCGGATCGGATCCAAAGTCGAGCGGAAGAGCCCGGAGCTTCCGCGTTTCGTCACGGTCCCCGAAGAGCGAGCCGCCCACCTCGGGCTGACCCGAACGGCCATGGTCGAGATCTCCGTCGACGGACGGGATATCGGCCGACGGAGCCTGAAGCCGTGGGGCGGAGAACGCGACGTGTGGTTCTTCGAGCTGACCCGCGACCACGCCGACGCGGGCGATTGGGACACGGCGGATGTCGTCGCCCTGGAGATCCGAAGAGCCGACGAGTCCCTCCCGGCCGAAGCGTACACGCTCCTCCACCATCGAACCGACGCTGCAGAGACGTGGGCCGCCCTGACGCCCTCCCGACGGCGGATGATCGCCGAGGACGTCCGGTCGGCCAAGCGCGCCGCGACCCGGGAGCGCCGTGCACGCAAGCACCTCCTGGGCGGCTAGCCCAGCCTCCGGAGGGAAGGCATGAGGGTGCTGCCGCCGTTCGCCGTGTCCACGGTGGACGCCGACGCCCACCCTTGCCGTACCTTGGTGGACTGGATGACGCGACGGTGACGAGGGGCGCCCGGGAGCGTCCACAGAGCACGGCGCCGAAGGAGAGACCCGATGGCCACCGAATTCCCCGTGGACGGCGTCCAGCTGACGCTCCTGCTCGTCGTCGAGGACGTGGACCGGTCCCGACGCTTCTATACCGACGTGCTGGGGGCGGAGCTGTACCGCGAGTACGGGGGGACGTCGGCGGTCCTGAGTTTTCAGGGAAGTTGGCTCCTCCTCGTCACGGGCGGTGACCCGACCCCGGACAAGCCGACGGTGAGGTTCGCGCCACCGGGGGACCCGGATCGCGTGGATCATCAACTCACGATGAGGGTGCCCGACTGCCGAGCGGCCTATGAAACCCTCCGGAGTCGTGGCGCCCGCTTCCTCACGCCTCCGGTGGATCGGGGAGGCGAGATCCGCGCATTCTTCAGAGACCCGGACGGGCACCTCCTCGAGATCAGTGAGCTGACGTAGCTCCCCACCGGCGATCCGGCGCGCTGTCCGAGCCGTTCACCGCACGGGCCGAGTCCCGGAGGATCTCCTCGTATCGATCCACCATCCGCTCGAGGCCGAACATGGCCGAGGCACGGGACCGTCCCCTCCGCCCCATCACCTCTCGGCGCTCGGGATCCCCGACCAAGGTGGCGATCCCCTCCGCAAGCGCCGAGGCGTCGTGAGGCGGTACGAACAAACCGGCTCCATCGTCGCCCACCACCTCCGGGAGTGATCCCGCTCGGGCGACGAGGACAGGTAGGGACGAGGCCATCGCCTCGACGGCGGCGAGACCGAAGCCCTCCATCACCGACGGATAGACCAGAAGGTCCAGGGCCGCCATGACCTCCGGCACGTCCTGGCGGAAACCGATCCAGTGGACTCGCTCCACCCCCTCGAGTCGGCGCCGCATCTCCGGCTCCTCCTCTCCCTCGCCCACCAGGACCAGGTGGGCGCGGGGAACCGACAAGGCCACCCTCTTCCAGGCGTCGGCCAGCGTGAGGACGCCCTTCCAGGCCACGAAGCGACCCACGAACCCGACGGCCACCGCATCCTCGGGCAGTCCGAGATCGGCGCGGTCCACGCCGTGGAAGCGTCGCAGCTCGATCCCGTTGTGGACGACCGTCGTCCGGTCCTCGTCGAGCCAGGGCGCCGAGTCCAGCATGACGAGGCGCGTCGCATGGGAATTGGCGATGATCCGCACGGGGAGCTCCCCGTAGAGATAGCGATAGTGGACGCGGTCCTTCAGGGGTCGTGCCATGGCTCTCCGGATGACCACGGGAAGGTCGAGGGTTCGGGCGGCCACCGCCGCGGACCGGAGGTCCTTGTTGGTGGTCACCAACATGGCGTCCGCGCCATGTCTCCGGAGGGCCCGACGGCTTCGCCAGATGCTCAAAGGGCTCCAATCCATGCCTCCCAGGACGGGAGCCACCTCGACTCCCGACGGGATCTCCTCCAGGGCGGGATAGACCGGACGGCAGAGGAAGAGGATATCGTGGCCCCGGGCGTGGAGCCGCCTCGTGAGGAGAGCGGCCATGGCCTCCTGGCCTCCGTAGTTCCTTGCGGCGTTGACGACAGAGATGCGCACTGTGGCTCCCTCGAGACGTGATGGACCCGAGGATCTTAACGCCGACGGGGAGATTGCGGTGATGACCGATGCAGGGCACCGTCCAGGTCATGGCGTTCAGACTCTTCGACATCTCCCTCGCACGGGCGGAGCAGGCGCGGATGGATGACGTTCCCCGCGACAAGTCCTCGGCGGGCGGCCCCGGTCGACCGACTCGCGAGGGCCGCGCCAGAACCAGAGCCGCCGCCGGGCTGGCTCTGACGATGCTGGCTCTGGGCCCGCTGCCCGTGACAGCCCAGCAGGATCCCGACCCCGTGCGCGTCTGGCTGGCCGCGGGACTGGGCGCCGGGGGGAGCGCCGAGGTCGAATCCGGGCTCGCCTTCACCGCGCAGCTCACGGGACAATGGCGCCGGCATCACGCCGCCCTTCGCACGCTCTCGCTGGTCGACTTCGCCGGATTTCCCGACAGCAGCACCGACGACGCCGTGTCGGAGCTTTCCGCGATGTACGGCCGATGGTCACCCACGGGCTTCGGGCACGCGGCATGGTCGGTGGGGCTCGGGGTCGTGAGCGTGGACGGGCTGGAGAGCGAGGCCTCCGGCGCCAGCCGCTCCACGGCGGGCCTGTCCCTCGGGGCGGAAGCCTCACTCCAGAGCCTGGTCCTCGGCGTGGCGATCCAGGGCTTCGCCAACCTGAATCCCCTGGCGTCGTACGTGGGGGTCACGGGGATGCTCCTGCTGGGTTGGATGCCCTGATCCCCGGTCGGAGACGGCCCCTCAGCCGTGCGTTCCGACGGGCTCCTCCTGCCGACGGTCCCGACGCAGCATGGCCCATGCCGCCATCAGCATGAGCGGATAGCCGACGAGCTGGCCGACGATGAACCAGACCGGATGGGGGAACGCCATCCAGTTGGTCACGCTACCGACGAGGGCCAACCCCACGATGACCCCACTGAAGATCCGGTGCCGGTCCCGTGCGATCCAACCTGCCGTGAGCCCCCCGAACAAGGCTCCCAGAAGCTCGGAGGAGAACACCAGCGCCCAGGCCAGGGGCGGCATCCCCTGAAGAAACTCGTCGAACGCCTGCGCGTCTGCGGGGTCAAAGGGATCGAGGCCCTCCGGCATCGGATGGAGGGATGCCGAAGCCTGTTGCAGGGTCATGACCACGAGCCCGAGGACCAGGAGCCCGGCGACGACGGCGACGATCCTCCGGAGCGCGGGCGATTCGGAGAGGAATCGTAGGGGCTTCGTGGACATTCTGGACTCCTGGACCGTTCCGGCGCCGGCTTGTCGGCCCCGGGCTCCTCGACTACGCTGACACTATGATACGAATGCTTTTCCTCGCCACCCTGGCCGCTACGGCGCTTCCCCCAGCGACCTCCGCTGCCACGAGCCCGGGCACCCCCTCCGTCGTGGAGCCGCCCATGTCCTCGGCCACCGCGCCGGGGGCGCGCTGGACCCGGGGGGCGCCGACGGAGTCGAGAAGGGCCCGGATCGACGGCCCGATCTGCGTGCTCCCGGCCGGACCCGAATACTACGCCTTCGACCTCGTCACCACGAAGAACGTCCCAGGTACCGGTCTCGCCCAGGGCCGGGCCGAGGTTTCGGTCTCGGGATCGTCTCCGTTCTCCGTCGCTCTGGGGCCCGACGGCAGCTACGTATACGACATCGACGTGATGCTGCAACGGGTCAAGCCCCCCCGGACGGGGGTGCTGGTCGCGTGGGTCACGACGCCCGGGCTCGACCGGGTGGAGCGCCTGGGCGCGCTCGATGCGCACCACGGCGCGACGGGCACCGTACGGTGGAACAAGTTCATCGTCGTCGTCACCCTGGAGCCCGAAGACGACCCGACGGCGCAGACGTGGTCCGGCCCGGTGGCGTTCCGCGGCATGTCGCGGAGCGGCATGATGCACACGATGGTGGGCCATGGAGCGCTTCAGCAAGAGAACTGCGCGGCCTACGGGTACGGCAGCTGATCCCCGGCCGACTCGGAACGCCCACCAAGGCACTCGACCCGACGTGAGCGCGATCGTGACCTGCCGGCGCCGACCGGATCGGACTCCCCGGGGCGGAGCACGACGCACCGCCGTGCTCGCTGCCATCCTGCTCCTCACGCGGGGCGCCCCCGTCTGGGCCCAGCACGAGATGCACGGCATGACCATGGAGAACGGCTGGCGCATGGTTCCCATGGATCCGAACATGCCGATGCTCCCCGGCCTGGAGGACGCGGTACCGGTGGTCGGACCCTTCGTGCCCGGACGGGGCATGGATCCCTCGGCGTTCCCCGTGGCCCGTCCCTCGGAGCTCGTGGCCATGGCCGACGGCGACACGTTGGACATCTCGGTATCGATGGTGCGGCGGACCCTCGACGGCCACGAGATGGTGATGTTCGGCTATAACCAGCAGTACCCGGGGCCCCTGATCCGGGTACCGAAGGACGCCACCGTCGTCGTGCGGGTCACCAACGACATCCAGATGCCCACAACCATCCACTGGCACGGCATCCGGCTGGACAATCGATACGACGGCGTGCCGGGACTGACCCAGGAGGCCATCCAGCAGGGGGAGAGCTTCACCTATCGCGTCCACGTGCCGGATGCCGGCATGTACTGGTACCATCCGCACGTCCGGGAGGACGTGCAGCAGGATCTGGGACTCTTCGGGAATCTCCTGGTCACGTCGCCCGATCCGGCCTACTACGGACCGGCTCATCGAGAGGAGGTGTTCGTCCTGGACGACATGCTCATGGACGACCAGGGCGCCCTGCCCTGGGGAGAGAGCTCGCCCACCCACGCGCTCATGGGTCGTTTCGGCAACGTCATGATGGTGAACGGCGAGACCGATCACCGCCTCACCGCGAAGAAGGGGGAGGTGGTCCGGTTCTACCTGACCAACGTGGCCAACTCGCGGACCTTCAACGTGACCTTCGGTGACGCGAAGGTGAAGATCGTCGCCTCGGACGTGAGCCGGTTCGAGCGTGAGCAGTGGGTGAAATCGGTGGTCATCGCGCCGGCCGAGCGTTACGTCGTGGACGTGCGCTTCGACGAGCCTGGAGAAGTCGCCATCGCCAACACCATCCAGGCCATCAACCACTTCCGGGGCGAGTTCTATGCGCACGTCGACACCCTCTCCCTGGTCACCGTCGATGAGGACGAGGCCGATCCGCTGATCTCCGCCGCCTTCGACGTCCTCCGGGAGCACGAGGAGGTGGTCGACGAGATCAGTCGCTTCCGGCCCTTCTTCGGCCTCGCTCCCGACTACGAGCTCGAGACCACGGTGCGGGTCCGCGACCTTCCCCAGTCCATCGTCCTCTCCATGGAGGCCGACACGCTCTACGTGCCGCCCATGGAATGGAACGACGCCATGCCGATGATGAACTGGCTCTCCACCGCCGAGCAGGTGACGTGGATCCTCCGGGACCGGCGAACCGGCGCGGAGAACGAAGAGATCGACTGGCGGTTCCGCGTCGGCGACGTCGTGAAGATCCGGATTCACAACACACCCGATTCCTTCCACCCCATGAACCACCCCATCCACATCCATGGACAGCGCTTTCTGGTGCTCTCCATGGACGGCGTGGCGAACGAGAACCTGGTCTGGAAGGATACGGCCATCGTGCCGGTGGGCTCCACCATGGACGTCCTGGTGGAGATGTCCAATCCCGGAGACTGGATGATCCACTGCCACATCGCCGAGCACCTCCACGCCGGCATGCACTTCTCCTTCACCGTGGAGGAGGCGCCGTGAGCCCGAAGGTCAAGACGGCCCTCACGGTCGTGGGGGCCGTGGCCGTCGGCCTCCTCATCCTCGCCGGGGCCCAGCGCATCCTCGAGCGCCAACAGACCCTCGCCGAGATCGAGCGACTCCGGGAGGAGCTCTACCGATCCCGTCTGGCTTCGGATCGGTGCCTCGCCGCCCTCGAGACGAGCGAGGCCGCGCTCCGGGGCCTCCGAACCACCATCGACTCCCTCCGCCTCGAGGTGGGCGGGTACGAGACCGCGTCGGGTCGGGTGCCCCAGGCGCTCTACGACGACTACATGGGGGTCTTCGACGAGTACAACGACTCGGTGGGGATCTGGGAAGGTCGAGAGCGGCGACTGCGCACGGCCGAGGCGTCGTGCCGCGCCACCATCGAGCGGCACAACGCCCTCGGGGACAGCCTCAGGGCGATCCTGTCCGAAGAGGGGATCGAAACGGGCTGAGGCCTGAGACACGTCGAGCACGGGGCGGGTGGAGCATGGACCGCGTCGCACCGGCGCGGTGGCGACGCCCCTTCCTCGTCAGGCGTCCGGTGCCGTCTCCGTCCGCTCCAGCGTGAAACGCTGACGGTACTCCTCGTGTCCGACCTTCAGAATCACGGTGTAGACCCCGGGCTCGGCCCGGGGCGCTGGCTCCGTGCGGCCCGGGAAGATGGAGCCTCGACGCCGCCAGCGCCCCCGTCCGCCCTCCTCTCCGGTGACGAGGTCGCGGATCCGATCCTCGAGGGAATCATCTCCGCCGAAGCCTCCGCCCTCTCCGACCACGGGACCTTCGGCGGGGCGCTCCACGAAGTTCCCGTCGGCGTCGAAGGGAAGTCCTTCGTCATCCCGACCCCCGAAGCGGCCTCCGCCACCCTCTCCCGGATCACGCAGTGAGGCGACAGCCTCGTCCACGTCCTCGTGGGCCTCGCCGGCTTCGACGAGAGAATCGGCCACCTCTTCCAGACGACGCTCGATCCTCAGGCTGTCACGGATCTCCGAGGGGGAGCGCTCGAGCTGCACCGTCCGGCCCCTCAGATTCCACACCGCCGAGTGGATGCCCCTACGGTTCGCGCCCTCCGTCGACCAGAGCTCCTCGCCGTCGTCGTCTTCCACGGCGATCTGCACGTCCTCGTCCGGGTCGGTGCCCAGCCAGTACTTGAACTCGGCGCCATACTCGGGATTGTACGCCACGAAATAGTGCTGCGCGGTGAACTCGCCCCCGGTGGACGAGCCTCCATAGTGGAACGCCGGCGCGGGCTCGAAGAGATAGGCGCCCGCCTCGGCCACCACGCTGGAGTACTGCTGCAGCGGCTTGATGTCCGCGATCCAGATGGAGCGGCCGTGGGTGCCGGCGATGATCTCACCGTCCCGAGGATGGATCTGGAGGTCGCGCACGGGTACGGTGGGCAGATTGCTCATGAAGCGACGCCACGACGCCCCTCGGTCCACGGACACGTAGACCCCGACGTCGGTCCCCACGAAGAGCAGGTCCGGGTTCACGTGGTCCTCACGGATCACGTGGACGAAGTCGGGCTTGCCGGTGGGCAGGTCGGACGCGATCGATCGAAAGCTCCTGCCACCGTTCTCGCTCACCAGCACATAGGGCGTGAAGTCTCCCCGTCTGTGGTTGTCGAAGCTGACGTAGACCCGGTCTCGCTCGTGCTTCGAGGGCTCGATACGACTCACGTACGTGCCGTCGGGAATCAGGCCCTCCGTGGCCTCGGTGAGCTCGACCCACGCTCCCCCGCCGTCGGGCGAGGCCCAGAGGTTGCCGTCATCCGTGCCGGCGTAGAGGAGCCCCTCCTCGATGGGAGACTCGGCGAGGGAGGTGATCGTGGCGAAGACCTCGGCCCCGGTCACGTCGGGCGTGATGCCGCCCGTCGTCTCCGTGCTGATCTCGATCTTCTCGGGGTCCGCACGGGTGAGGTCCGGCGAGATGGTGTACATGTCGTCACCCCGCCAGTCCGACTTGAGGACCCGGTTGGCGCCGGCGTAGACCACGTCGGGGTCGTGGGGCGAGAGGAAGAAGGGCGTGTTCCAGTTGTATCGGAGCTGAAGGGCCAAAGAGTCGGTGGTGGCCCGCTCCTGGAGGTCTTCCATACGCTCCCGCTGCTCCTCGGGCATCGGCTCCGTGATGTCGGGCCACAGCAGCGCGATGGAATCCTGGTACTCCCGGTAGACGTTCCGCCAATCGGGGCGCTCGAACGACGTGCGCTCGCCCGTATCCAGGTTCGAGCGTCCCATGTTGCCCCCCTGGGACTCGGAGTAGACGAGCTCGGGATGGCGGGGATCCTGCTGCGACACGAATCCGTCCCCGCCGCTCACCCGGAACCAGTCGTGATTGGTGATGTCCTCCTCGGCTTTGCGGGACGGCCCGCACCAGGTGTAGTTGTCCTGGAGGCCCCCACAGACGGTGTACGGCACCTCCATCCCGTAGCTCACGTTGTAGAACTGTCCC
>JAWVZK010000073.1:0-14145 GCA_033722275.1 Longimicrobiales bacterium
TCCCCTCTACCATGCCCGCCGCCTGGGCGAGGCCGTGGATCACGGCGCCGTCTACCTGAAGCGGGAGGATCTGAACCACACGGGCGCCCACAAGATCAACAACACCATCGGACAGGCGCTCCTCGCCCGCCGGATGGGGAAGCGCCGGATCATCGCCGAGACGGGTGCGGGCCAACACGGCGTGGCCACGGCCACGGCGTGCGCCCTCTTCGATATGGAGTGCGTCGTCTACATGGGGGAGGAGGACGTGGAGCGGCAGGCGCTCAACGTGTACCGGATGCAGCTCCTCGGCGCCGACGTGCGCACCGTGTCCTCGGGAACCCGTACCCTCAAGGATGCCACCAACGAGGCCATCCGGGATTGGGTCACCCACGTGGAGAGCACCCATTACATCATCGGCTCCGTGGTGGGCCCGGATCCGTTCCCTCGCATGGTCCGGGACTTTCAATCGGTCATCGGACGGGAGACCCGGGACCAGGTCCTCGCCGTGGAGGGCGGACTCCCCGGCGCAGTCGTGGCCTGCGTCGGCGGAGGATCCAACGCCATGGGCATCTTCCATGCCTTCGTCGGCGACCGCGACGTCCGGCTGGTGGGCGTGGAGGCCGCCGGAGACGGTCTCGAGACGGGACGCCATTCGGCCTCCCTCTCGGCCGGCGCCCCGGGTGTTCTCCACGGGTCTCTCAGCTACCTTCTCCAGGACGACGACGGGCAGGTCGCGCCCGCTCACTCCGTTTCGGCGGGACTCGACTACCCCGGCGTCGGACCGGAGCACGCCTACCTGAAGGACTCGGGCCGGGCGGAGTACCACCACGTCACCGACGACGAGGCGTTGGAGGGATTCCATCGGCTGTCGGAGCTGGAGGGCATCATTCCGGCGCTGGAACCCGCCCACGCCATCGCCTGGGTGATCCGCCACGGCAGGACCTGCGAGGGTCCCCTCGTCGTATGCCTTTCGGGTAGGGGGGACAAGGACGTGGCCCACGTGGCCCGCATCGAGGGGAGGAAGCTCGGCGAGGGGCCGATCGTCGAGGCAATGACCCAGGACGCGTAGGACGAGCTTGACCGAGAACGCAGACCCGGCCAGCGCCCCAGAAGGGCTCGATTGGGAGGACGACCGCCTCCCGGTCGAACGGGTACGGTCCCTCTTCGTGACCTTGGGAAAGGCATTCCGCGCCCACCAGCTGTACGACGAGAACAACCCTGTTCGCCACCGCTTCGTCGAGTCTCTGAAGGGCGAGTTCCGCGCCCTCTGGTCGGAGCTAGAGCGGTTGTCGGTCCACGTCGGCGAGGAGCGGATCTACCTCGGCGAATCCGAGGTCTACCACTCCGAGTCGAGGAAGGACTCCCTGGCGTTCCTCTTCTTCAAGGACGGCGTCCGGGAGATCACCTTCCTGCCCGGCATCGAGGAGCACGAGCTCGGCACCTTCCTCGGAGTGCTGCAGAAGGCCCGCAAGCTGATCCCCGAAAGCGACGATCTCCTCACGGTGCTCTGGGAAGCGGAGATGCGCTACTTCCGTTACCAGTACGTCGATCTGCTGGCGGAAGGCGTGGAGCTGCCCGAGGCGGGCCCCGGTGCCGACAAGGACCTGCTGCAGAGAGCCCTGGCGGCCGAAGACGAGGAGATGGCGACGCAGGAACAGGCGGCGGCGCAGGGTCGGGAGGAGGCGGCGGATACGCCCCAGACGGTACAGCAGGAGGACTTCAATCCGACGCTGTACGTTCTCGATCCGAGGGACATGGACGCCCTTCGGTCCGAGATCCAGAAGGAGATGAGCCGGGACACCCGCACCGACGTCCTCAAGGCGCTCTTCGACCGCCTGGAGGAGTCGGGGAACCGGGAGAGACAAAGCGAGATCCTGGGCATCCTCGAGGTGCTGCTTCCCAACTTCCTGAGTCGGGGGAAGCTGGTGGCGGCCACGAACGTGCTTCTGGAGCTTCGCCGCCTGGAGGAGCTGGAGGGCGCGTTCGACGAGCAGCGGAAGGCGGAGTCCCGGGGGATCCTCGACGAGATCAGCACACCCGAAGCCGTCGGCGAGCTGATGCAGGCGCTCTACGCCGGGACCATCCGGGCGTCGTCTTCGCAACTGAGCAACTTCCTCCAGTTCCTCCGCGGGCAGGCGCTGGCCCCCCTGCTCAAGGAGTCCGAAGTGGTTCAGCACCAGGAGCTGCAGACGGTGCTCCGGACCGCGGTGCAGGGGATCGCCGGGAAGAACCGCGAGGCGCTCATCGCCCTGCTGGACGAGGACGATCCCCTCATCGCGGCGGCGGCCGCCAAGCTCGCGGCAGAGATGAGGATCGCCGGGGCGGGGCCCGCTCTGGCCCGACTCCTGGCCCACGCCGAGCCGGACGTTCGTCTGGCGGCGGTGGAAGCCGCGGTGGCTCTGAAGGCGGCCAGCGTCGCCCATGCCCTGGAGGAGCGATTGGAGGATCCCGAGCGGAGCGTGAGGATTGCGGCGGCGCGAGCCTTCCAGGCGCTTCATTACTCCCCCGTGGCCAGGACGCTGTCGGGGATGATCCGCAGCAAGGTGATCCGCAACGCCGACATCTCCGAGAAGGTCGCGGTGTTCGAAGCCTACGGGACCACGGCCGGTGCGGACGGGGTGTCGCTCCTCGACGGCATTCTGAACCGACGCGGTGGCCTTCTCGGCAAGAGGGAGTCCACGGAGATGCGAGCGGCGGCGGCTTTGGGGCTGGGGCGCATCCACACGCCCGAAGCCCGAGCCGCTCTGGAGAAGGCCGCGCACGACGAGGATCCCGTCGTGCGAAGCAACGTGAGGCGTGCCCTCCGGGAGGACGCGTGACCGACTCCGGAGGCGGACCCGACCTCCAGGAGCTCGGCCGGAAGCTCCTGACCGCGATCTTCGGCGCGCAGAGCGCCCTCAAGCTCTACCCCGTGGAGAACGAGACCGTACAGCACGCCATCACCGAGCTGCACACGCTCGTCGACGGCATCGTGAAGCAGGAGGGTGCGGCGGAGGTCCGGGTCGTGGGGGACTTCTTCTTCCTCAACGAGACGCGACTCCGTCTGGATCTCAGCAACTTCTCCACCTTCGGGGCCTTCGCCGGCGCGCTGAGCGGCCACGGCATCGGAGCGGTGGAGATCATCCACGGTGTCGAGCGCTCGGAGTGGGCGCCGTTCATCTCCATGCTCCTCCGCCCGGCGGCCGAGGCCGAGCCGTTCGCCCACTTCAGCGAGCGCCTGGCCGAGGCTCCCGTGAAGCACATCACGGTCCGTCCCTCCACGGAGGTGGAGGAGCCCCACGAGGACGAGGAGGCCCTCACGGCGGCGAAGCGGACGTATGCGCAGTCGGTGAAGGTCGTCCAGAACGTCATGGGCGATCTGCGGATCGGGAAGGCCGTGAACGTCCGGAAGGTCAAGCGGTCCGTCCAGGGAATCGTCGACCAGGTGCTCTCCAACGAGTCGTCCATGGTGACGATGACGACCTTGCGCGACTTCGACGAGTACACCTTCACCCACTCGGTGAACGTCTCCATCTTCAGCGTCATCGTCGGGCAGCGCCTGGGGCTGGAGCGGATCTCGCTCTACGAGCTCGGGCTCGGTGCTCTCTTCCACGACATCGGAAAGCAGCGCATCGACGCCGACATCATCAACAAGCCCGGGAGTCTCACCGACGCGGAGTGGGCGGAGCTCAGGAAGCACCCGACGGAGGGTCTTCTCCTCCTCTTCCAGATGCACGGGTTCACGGACGTTCCCTACCGACAGATGCTCATGGCGTACGAGCATCACATGAAGGTGGACTTGACCGGGTACCCGCGGAACCGACGGGAGCGGGAGCCGTCGCTCTTCTCCCGGATCGTCGCCGTGGCGGACGCCTTCGACGCCGGGACGTCGGTCCGCAGCTACCAGTACGAGCCCTGGCCGCCCGACGCCGTGCTCCAGGAGATGCGGGACAATCCCGCCCGGGGCCTCGACCCGCTTCTCGTGAAGGTCCTCATCTCCGCGACCGGAGTGTATCCGGTGGGCACCTTGGCCATCCTCGACACCCACGAGCTGGCCGTCGTCTCGAGGGTCAATCCGGATCCGGACCTCCTGCACCGGCCCACGGTCAAGGTCATCTCCGATCCCATGGGGTTCCCCCTCCCGGAGCCGAAGGTCGTGGACCTGGCCCAGTCCCGTCCCGACGGCAATCCGGTGCGCTACATCATCAAGACCACCGACCCGCAGAAATACGGAATCCGGGTGAGCGACTACCTGATCTCGTGATCTCCTCCACGTTCCGGGCGTGTAGAGAGGAGGGGCGTGCGGCCCTCGTGCCGTACTTCACCGCCGGCCATCCGTCGGGCGACGCCACCGTGGAGGTGCTCTCGGCCCTGGCCGAGGCCGGCGCCGACGTCATCGAGCTCGGAATCCCCTTCTCGGATCCTCTGGCCGACGGACCGACCATCCAGGCGTCTTCGTTCTCCTCTCTGCAGAGCGGGACCACCGTGGAGCGGGTGCTGAGGGACCTCGCCGCCTTCCGGCGTCTCCACACGACGCCCGTCGTCCTCTTCACCTACTTGAATCCGGTGCTGCGCTTCGGCGTGGACCGTTTCCTGGCCGGGGCGGCGGAGTCGGGCGCCCACGGGCTGCTTCTCACCGATCTGCCCACCGGGGCCGATCCGGAGCTGGAGGAAGCGGTGGTGGCGTCTCCGCTGGATCTCATACGCCTCGTGGCACCCACGACGTCGCCGTCGCGCGTACCCGAGGTGGCCCGTGGCGGCTCGGGCTTCCTGTACTATATCTCGCGGACGGGGGTGACGGGTGCTCGCCAGGCGCTCCGGGGAGATCTGCGCGCGGAGGTGGAGGCGATCCGTCGAGCCGTGGAGCTTCCCGTGGCCGTGGGCTTCGGAATCTCCACGCCGGAACAGGCCGCCGTGGTGGGGGCTCTGGCCGACGGCGTCGTGGTGGGGAGCGCCTTCGTCCAGCGTCTGGGCGACGAGGGCATCGACGCCGGCATCGACTTCATCCGTTCCCTGCGCCGGGCGCTGGACGACTGAGGCCTTCGCTCGGCAATCGGGGCTCTCCCGATGTCAGCCCTCCTCCGACAGCGCCTCCAGCAGCGTCTCGTCGGGCCGGACGAAGAGCGTCTGGACACGATCCGGGGTCACGGCTCCCGGCGCGGAGCCCCTCGGTTTCCGCACGTACTTCCGGCGAGTCCAGTCCACCGGGACGGTCGTCGAGGTCCGGGCCTTGGAGTGAAGGGCGGCGAGCACCGCCGCCTGGGCCAGATCCCGTCCCGGCGGATTCTCGTCGCTCCGCCAGCGCAGGATGACGTGCGCGCCGGCCGAGTGACGGGCGTGGAGCCAGATGTCGTCCGGGGCGGAGTGACGGAAGGTGAGATCGTCGTTGTGCTTCGCACCGCGCCCCACTCGGATCTCCAGTCCTCCGCTGCTCCGGAACGTCCGGTACGGGAGGGAAGGGCTCCGGTCCTCGGTTCCGGCTTCCCGCTCCGGAGTCGGCAGAGCCTCACGGACCTCCTGGGGATCGGCTTCGCCCGCCAGCGCGCGGGACAGCAGCGCGGCCAGGGCGTCCCGCCGCTCCTCGGCACGGGTCATGAGCCGTGGAATCCGCTCTGCCGCCCGCTCCGAGCGGGCCGCCCGGTCGTAGTAGCGGGCCGCATTCTTCTGCGGGGGCAGGGCCGGGTCCAGCTCCACCTCCACGGGCAGACCGTCGAAGCCGGTGAGGGTCACCATGCCCGATTCCGCCGGAAGCTCGGAAAAGCGGGCGAGGATCAGATCGCCCCGTCGTCGCAGCGCGTCCGGATCCTCCCGCTGCTCCAGCTCGGCGGTCAGACCGGCCAAGCGCCGCTCCTGGCGGTGCACCGCGTCCTCCAGTCGCTCCAGCAGCGCCGGCGGCATGGCCAGGGCCGACGCCGCGAGCGCCGCCCGACCCTCCTCGTCGGCGCATGCGTCCAGCGCGTCCAGGAGGGACCCGGTCGCTTCGACCTCGTATCCCACCAGAGGAAAGGGGTAGGGCTGACGTCCGCGTTCCGAGACGAGGATCACCGGATCTGCGGGACCCTCGTGTTCGACCATCTCACGCCATGCGGCGTGCCCCGCCTCCAGATCGGGCTCGAGGAAGGTGTCGCGGTTCATGGGGGAGGTCCACGCGATCCTTCGCACGAGCTCCGGTCCGCGATCCGGGGGTGGAACCGGGGCCAGGATCGCCAGCCAACGCTCCAGCGCGAGGCCGTCCGTGGCACCTTCCCGGCCCGTGGGCTCGGGGAGTCGGTACCCGGCGCCCACCGAGAGCGGGCGGTCGCCCTCCCTGCGGACGAGGACATGTCGGATGATCCGTTCCCCACTCCCTGTGATCACCGCGTTCAGGCGGTTGCCGATGAGCTCGACGAAGAGCTCCAGGGGGCCGGCGTTCTTCCCCCGGCCCATCATCTCGAACCGGAGGATCCGCTCGTCGGGGGGCGCGTCGACGCGTCGCAGGCGGGCCCGGATCCGGAGGTCCGTCGCCGCCGGGGCGACGGCGGGCCGGAGGAGGAGCGCGGACCGTGTGGGGTGCAGACGCCAGACGACGGACTCCTCGCGAAAGAAAAGGATCAGGTCCCGGGCGTCCCCGTCGAGACGGATCCCGCGCAGATGGTGGCCCGAGAGTCGCTCGTCGAGGGCCCTCGCGACGTGGCGGACGAGGAGGGAATCCCAGCGGATGGACATCGGGGTAAGATAACCCGCCCTCCCGGAACGAACGTCGGGGTGGAGTCCTTCCCGCCGGGAAGATAAGCTTGAGGCGACCGTGGCCTGTCCCATCCATCGGCGCACCCCACTCCTCCGTGTCCTCGACCCCGATCATAGACGAAGCCGCCGAAGGGACCCTGCCCGGTTGGGCCGTCGCCGGACCGGAGCGCCGCGAGCACATGGTCCGTGTCGCCGAGCTCCTGGACGTGTGGACGGAGGCTCTCACGCTGCCGGAGGAGGAGCGCCGGCGATGGCGGGCCGCCGGTCATCTGCACGACGCCCTCCGGGACGCCGATCCGGACGCCCTCCGGTCGAGGGTGCCGCCGGCGCTCCGCACGCTGCCCGGCGCCCTCCTGCATGGACCCGCGGCGGCGGAGCGCCTCCGTGTCGATGGAGTGGAGGACGGCGAGCTCCTGGACGCCGTCTCCTTCCATACCGTCGGCAGCCCCACGTTCCGTACGTTGGGGCGCGCCCTCTACGCCGCCGATTTCCTCGAGCCCGGGCGACCGTACCGGCCCGATTGGCGGGCGGAGCTCAGGGGCCGGATGCCGGGAGAGATGGACGCCGTGGTCCGGGAGATCCTCCGGGCGAGGATCCGACATCGGCTGGACACCGGTCACGTGGTCCTCCCCCGTACCTGGGCCTTCTGGAACACCCTGGTGGAGGAGGGGCCATGAGCCGCGGGCGCCGGCGAGGCGGCGGACGAGGTCCGCGGAAGAAGGGAGTGGTCGCGGCCATCCGGCTCGCGGCATCGGTCATCGCGCTCACCGTCGCGGTCGCCGTGGGCGTCCACCTGGCTACGGTGGACAGCGGAGACGTCGACCGCCTGCGGGACCCGGCGGCGACCTGGTCGGGAGAGCGCGTACGCGTCGAGGTCTACAACGGTGGCGGCGTCACCGGCATGGCGAGGGAGGCCACGGGCGTGCTCCGCGACGCCGGCTTCGACGTCGTCACGTACGGGAACGCGTCGTCCTTCGATCCGCGGCGGCCCTCGGAGGTGGTGGACCGGGTGGGACGCACGGACCTGGCGCGTGCCGTTGCGGAGTCGCTCGGAATCGATAACGTCCAGACCGATCCGGATCCGAACCTCTACGTCGACGTCACCGTAGTAGTGGGTCGAGATTGGACGGTTCCGTCGCCGGGCCATGCCGCCCCCGACGGGGAGGCCGTCGCCCCGTGGTGGGATCCAAGGCAATGGTTCTGAGAGTGGCTCGAGCCCGGAAGACCGGCTCGGCGGAGCGCTAGATGGCGAAGAAAGGGAAGAGCAGAGACGAGGGGCCATCCGGCGGGGCCGGCTCCGACACCAAGGCGTCGGCGTCGGAGCGTCGGGAGCGCCGGAAGCGTGACCAGGCTCCCACCTCCGGCGGCGCGTTGGAGTGGGCCAAGTCCGTCGCCATCGCCGTGGTCCTCTTTCTCGTGTTGCGGACCTTCCTGGTGCAGACGTTCGTCATCACCTCGGGCTCCATGGAGGACACGCTCCTGGTCGGCGACATGCTGCTGGTGAACCGGGCGGCCATCGGATCTCGGATTCCCGCCACCAACCTCCGCGTCCCCGGCTATTCGGAGCCGGAGGTGGGCGACGTTCTGGTCTTCGATCCACCCCACGAGCCGGACCTCAAGCTCATCAAGCGGCTGGTGGGAATGCCGGGCGACACGTTGGAGATGCGCAACCGCGTCCTCTACAAGAACGGCCAGGTCGTGGACGAGCCCTACGTCGTCCACGCGGACAAGGCCGACGAGGCACACCCGTGGATGTCCTGGCAGAGGGAGTATCTCCTGGACGGGATGGATCCCACGGCGTACGCGCCGACCAGGGACAACTGGGGACCCCTGGTGGTGCCCGAGGCGCACTACTTCATGTTGGGAGACAACCGGGAGAACAGCTTCGACTCCAGGTATTGGGGACCCCTCGAGGCGTGGCGTCTCGAGGGTCGGGCGGTGTTCACCTACTACTCCTACAACAAGGACTCGTACCGGCCTTTCCCGGCCATTCGTGAGGTCCGCTGGGACCGCATCGGCCGGGGGATCTCCTAGACCCTCGGGGGGCCCGAGACCACCTGAGCGTCCCGGCCCCCGGGGTCGCGGCGTCCTACTCGATCTGCACCAGCGTGTGTCCACGGAGCTGTCCGCACGCCGCGTCGATGTCACGTCCCCGCGTCTCCCGCACCGCCACAGGGATCCCCCGGTCCTCGAGCCCCTGGGCGAAGGCGCGGATGCGTAGCGGCGAGGACGGCGTCCAGTCCTGGTACGGGATGGGATTGAAGGGAATGAGATTCACGAAGGCGTGGACCCGATGGGCCAGATGGGCCAGCGGCTCGATGAGGGCCAGGTCGTCATTGACTCCGTCGATCATGGTGTATTCGAAGGTGATCCGCTTTCCTCCGGCGTCGTCGAAGCGCTCCAGCGCCTCCAGCAGCTCCGGGAGGGGATACCGCTTCTCCAGCGGGATGAGCTCCCGTCGCAGCGCGCTGTCCGGCGCATGGAGGGAGAGGGCCAGCCGGAACTGCTCCGGTCGGCGGGCGAGCTCGAGGATGCCCGGCACCACGCCCATGGTGGACACGGTGATTCGCCGAGCCCCGACATCGTACCCCTGATTCAGGATCGTCAGGGACGGGTGCACCGCGTTCCGGTTCGACAGGGGCTCTCCCATGCCCATGTAGACGATGTTGGAGACGGGACCGTAGTCGTTCTCCTCGGCCCACCGTCTCGAGGCTCGATACTGTCCCACGATCTCGCCGGCGGTGAGCTGGCGATCGAAGCCGCCCCATCCCGTGGCGCAGAAGGTGCAGCCCATGGCACATCCGGCCTGCGACGAGATGCACAGCGTCAGTCGGTGCTCGGTGGGGATGAGCACCGACTCGATCAGCTCTCCGTCGTGGAGCCGCCAGAGATGCTTCACCGTCCCGTCGTCGCTCGTCTGGACCGTGGCCGCCGCCGGCTCCGTCAACCGGAACGCCTCCTCCAGCGCATCTCGCTCTCCCGCCGGCAGATTCGTCATCTCCTGCGGGCTCCGGGCGAGGCCCTCGTAGATCCATTGGACGACCTGATCGGCACGGTATGCGGGCTGACCTCGGTGACGGAAATGACGCGACAGGGTGTCCCGCAGGTCGTCGGGCGTGAGGGACAGCAGATCGGGGCGGGGGTCGTCGGGCACGGCGCTCTCGATGCAATTCGCTTGAGTGGGGTCCCGGTGGCGCTTAAACTTAGCCCACCTTTCGAAAGCACTGTAGCCGCGGGCAGGATCGAACCGACAACGCACGAGATCGATCATCTTGCCACACTTCTTGCGGTCCTGGGGCCCCTCCCTCCTCTGGGCTCTCGTCCTGTTCCTCGCCAGCTCCGTTCCCGACGTCGGAGGTCCGTCCTGGCTTCCTTTGAACGACAAGGTGGCTCATTTCGGGCTGTACGGAGTCCTGGGCGCGACCCTGGCCTTCGGCCGCCATGACTCCGGATCGGGAATCGGACACGTCTGGTTGCTGGGTGCGGGCCTCCTCTACGGGGCCAGCGACGAGTGGCACCAGATGTTCGTCTCCGGGCGATCGCCGGAGGTGGCGGACTGGATCGCGGATGCCCTCGGGGTTCTGGTGGGGTATGGAACGACGTGGTCGCTCCTGGGTCGCACCAGGGTCGAGCACGCGGCTTCGAAGGCCGACGACGAGAACGTGGACGCTCCGACGGGGGACGGTGCCTGAGATGGCGCAATCACAGATGATCGCTCGGACGAGGATCGAGCAGACCCAGCTCCGCACGAGGATGGTAGGAGGGCTGCGGGCCGGGGACGACGGCGTGGAGGAGACCCTCACCGGATGGGTCCACCGGCGTCGGGATCTGGGGGGCCTTCTCTTCGTCGATCTCCGCGACCGCAGCGGCATCGTCCAGGTATCCTTCGGACCCGACTGGACTGACGAGGAGTCTCTCCTCCGGGCGAGCGGGATCGGCCACGAGGACGTGGTCCTCGTGGAGGGTACGGTCCGGGTCCGGCCCGAGAGCGCACGCAACGCGGAGATGGACACCGGCGACGTGGAGTTCCGTGCCCGACGCCTCGAGATCCTGTCCGACGCACGCACGCCGGAGATCCCGGTCTACCGGGCTCCGGAGGACGAGCTTCCAGCCGAGGAGCTCCGGCTCCAGCATCGGGCATTGGACCTGCGACGCGCCGAGCTGCAGAAGAACCTCGTCCTCCGCCACCAGCTCGTGCTTGCCGTCCGGAACTATCTGGATCGACAGGGCTTCGTCGAGATCGAGACGCCCATCTTGACGAAGGCGACGCCCGAGGGAGCCCGCGACTACCTGGTTCCCAGCCGGGTGCACAAGGGAGAGTTCTACGCGCTCCCCCAGAGCCCGCAGATCTACAAGCAGATCCTGATGGTCTCCGGCTTCGACCGGTATTTCCAGATCGCCCGCTGCTTCCGGGACGAGGATCTCCGGGCCGATCGACAGCCCGAGTTCACTCAGATCGACGTCGAAGCCTCCTTCGTGGGGGTCGAGGACATCCTGATCTGGATGGAGGGCATGATGGCGTCGGTGGCCGAGGTGGCCGGCATCGAGGCGACGCTCCCGTTCCTTCGCCTCACCTGGGCCCAGGCGATGGAGCGGTACGGCTCGGATCGCCCCGACCTCCGCTGGGACCTGGAGATCCGGGACTGGACCGACGCCACGTCCGATCTCGACTTCCGCATCATCCGCAGCCAGGTGGACGCGGGTGGTCGCGTCCGGGGCTTCGTGGTGGACGGCGGTGCCGGGCTGTCCCGTCGGCAGATCGACGAGATCGAGGCCGCGGCGAAGAAAGCCGGGGCGCCGGGTCTCCTGTGGGCCAAGCGCACGTCCGACGGCACCTCCGGTCCCCTTGGGAAGTTCCTGGACGCGTCCCAGGCCGACGCCCTGGGGCTAGGAGAGGGCGCGCTGGCTCTGGTGGCCGCCGGACCCGACCGGATCACGTCGCCCACGCTGGCGGCCGTGCGGGGGGCGGTCATCGCGGCCATGGATCTGGAGCCGGAGCGGCAGCACGCGTGGCTCTGGGTGACCGACTTTTCGGTCTTCGAAGAGGACGACGACGGCGGATTGGCGGCCAGCCACCACCCCTTCGTCCTGCCCCATCCCGACGACCTGGACCTCCTCGAGGAGGAGCCGACGGGGGTCCGGGGGAGCGCGTACGACATGGTGTACAACGGGACCGAGCTGGGCTCCGGAAGCATCCGGATCCACGAGCCGGAGCTGCAGCGGCGCGTGCTGCGGGTCCTCGGCCTGAGCGACGACGAGATCGACGAGAAGTTCGGTTTCCTGCTCAAGGCCTTGAGCGCCGGTGCGCCCCCCCACGGTGGCATTGCCCTGGGGATGGACCGTATCGTTCAGAGATTCACGGGCTCTTCGAGCCTGCGGGATGTCGTGGCCTTTCCGAAGACGACGGCGGCCCGGGCGCTCTTCGAGGGTGCCCCGACGGCGGTGAGCCATCGGGATCTCGAAGCGCTGGGGCTTTCGATCACGGCCTCCGCGCGGGACGGCGGGGGTGAGCAGGAGGCCTGACGGCTTCCGGGAGCAGGCGTGTCGAACGGAGATACGATCGTAGAGCACAGGCTGGATACGGAAGGTGCCGACCCTCTGATGCTGGCCGGGGTCAACGACCGCAACTTCCACGAAGTGAGCCGACTCTTCGGCATCCGGGTCGTCCTCCGGGGGAACCACCTCGTGCTCTCCGGTGAGCTCCCGGGCGTGGAGCGGGCGGCGCCGGTGGTCCAGCACATGATCGAGCTGTCGCGCCTCCGGGCGCCCTTCGATACTCCGGACATCGCTCGCTTCGCCGCGGGCGTCGACGCCCTCGGAGCGGAGGGGATCGTCCACCCCGACGACGAGGTCCGTATCGCTCTGCCGGGCTCGCGTCGTGTCATCTCGCCCAAATCGGATGGTCAGCGCACCTACATCCAGGCCATCCAGGGGAACGACATCGTCATCGGCATCGGACCCGCGGGAACCGGAAAGACGTATCTCGCCGTGGCCGCGGCCGTCGACGCGCTCTACAAGAAGCGGGTGAAGCGGATCATCCTCGCCCGTCCCGCGGTGGAGGCCGGGGAGAACCTGGGCTTCCTGCCGGGCGACCTGCAGGAGAAGGTCGATCCCTATCTGCGGCCGCTCTACGACGCGCTGGAGGACATGATGCCCCACGAGCGCGTCCGCAGGGCGCTCGAGGACTCCACCATCGAGATCGCTCCGCTGGCCTACATGCGGGGTCGCACGCTGGCCGACGCCTTCGTCATTCTCGACGAAGCGCAGAACGCCACCCGGGCGCAGACGAAGATGTTCCTCACCCGGCTGGGTTTGAACTCGCGGGTCGTGATCACCGGCGACAAGACGCAGATCGATCTTCCCCGGAGAGACGACTCCGGGCTGTTGGAGATCGAGGAGATCCTCGGAGGAATCGACGGGATCTCGGTGGTCTACCTCGACTCCAAGGACGTCATCCGGCATCGGCTCGTGAAGGACATCATCCGGGCCTATGCCCGGGAGGACCAGGCGGCGGAGGAGCCCATGGACGAGGTCGCCAGCCCGTGAATCGGCGCTCCGAGGATCGCAACGCCGGCTCCGTTCTCTTCCGTCTCTCGGGAGAGCCGGGCACGAGCCTCGGCGAGCGGGTCCGGCATCACGGCGCCCGCACCGCCCTCCTGGTCGCACTCGCGGTGGTGGTGACCGTCCTCTTCCCTCCGGCCGAGGTCATGGAGGTCGCGCCGTACGAGGAGGGCATGGTGGCGTCGGAGGACGTCATCGCCCAGATCCCGTTCAGCGTTCCGAAGACGCCTGCGGAGCTCGAGGAGGACCGGAGGGAGGCGGCGGAGGACGTTCCGCCGACCTTCAACGAGCGTCCGGCGGTCGCCGATTCGGTGACCGCCAGGTTGGGACGCTTCTTCGATCGCATCGACGAAGCGTCCGCCGATGCGGATACGTCGGAGGTGGCGGCCATTCTCCGCGAGAACCGCGTCAGCGCGAGCCCCTCGCAGATGGAGCTCATCCTGAACGAGAGCAGGAGGGAAGCCCTCCGCACGGCCGCCCAGCGCGCCGCACGCGAGATCATCCCCCGGGGGATGGCAGATCCCGCCGAGCTGGCCGACATCACCACCGACGTGATCTACGTCCGCACGGGTCCGGAGAATCAGGAGATCCGGCCGCTGAGCGAGGTGATCACCGCGAGGGAGTTCTACGACCAGGCCTTCCTGTACCTCCCGTCGGGCTCGCCACCCGACGCCCAGGAGCTCCTCCGCCTGATCCTCAACTCCCACCTGGCGTACAGCCTCGTACCGGACATCGTCGCCACCGAGACCGCACGGGAGGCGGCCCGGGAGTCGGTCTCGGTGACCAAGGCCAACGTGCTGGAGGGGGAGGCCATCGTCCGCGCCGCCGAAACCATCGGACAGGCCACCCGAGAGCGGCTCATCGCGTACCAGAGCGACCTCAGGGACGCGGGGCTCA
>JAWVZK010000074.1:0-14113 GCA_033722275.1 Longimicrobiales bacterium
TCCTCGGCGCTCTTCGAGTATCCGTAGTCGAAGGCGCGAGTGAAATACTGGCGCCCTCCGTCCAGCTTCCGGGCGGCCAGGAGCTCACCCGTCCGGACGATCCCCAGCCCCTCCCAGAGCTCGGGACCGATGAGGTTCTGCCCGCCGTCTCCGCGGGTCAGGGACAGATACGCCGTCTCCGCTCCCAAGCCTCGAGAGAGGGTCGCCAGGAGGCTCGTGTCCTCGTCGTCGGGGTGGGCCGCGATCATGAGGACCCTCTTGACGCCGTCGAGCTGACGGAGGAGGAGTCCCGTGGCCACCGTTCCCGTCTCCTCGGTCCATTGGGCCGAGCTCGGAGACGGGGTGAGGAACAGGGCCGTGAGGATTCCGAGCACGATCGAACGTGCCGAGCGATTCGTCTTCATCGAAGGGTGATACTCCAATCCTGGACTGGCGAGCCAACGAAGATCCATCCTACCTCTGCGCCTCCCACGGAAGGGCCAGGGCGGCCGGCGCCCGGGCGCGGCCCACCCAACCCGCCAGAGCAGCCAGGGTCAGGAGGTAGGGAAGGGCCAGGAAGATCTGATAGGCGAGATCGAGCCCGAGTGCCTGGAGGAAGAACTGGAGCGCCGACGCCGCGCCGAAGAAGAGCGCGGCGAAAAGGACCAGCACCGGATCCCACCGACCGAGGACGACGACGGCGATGGCGATGAAGCCACGGCCCGCGCTCATGTTCTCGGCGAAGGTCCCCGCGTGGGCCAAGGCGAGATGCGCTCCGGCGACCCCGGCCAGGAATCCGCCGAAGAGCGTGGCGAGAAAGCGGATGGCGAGGACCCGGATCCCGGCGGCCTGAGCCGCGTCCGGAGCCTCCCCCACGGCACGCAGCTCGAGCCCGTATGGCGTGCGGAACAGGAAATACCAGATCGCCGGAGCGACGAGATACGCCAGGTAGGCGGTGATGGCCTGGTCGAAGAGGGCCGATCCCACCAGGGGGATGTCCGCCAGCAAGGGGATCCGGACCGACGCCAGCGTCGGCAAAGAGAGCTCGGTCCCGGTGGCACCGAAGCGGGCCTGGTAGATGGCACCCGTCATGCCCAGCCCCCCGATGGTCACCGCCGTCCCCGTGATGATCTGATCGGCGCCCAGAGCCACCGCGAAGGCGGCGAAGACCAGGGCCGCCCCCACACCCGCTGCGGCCCCCACACCGACGCCCATGCCCGCGCTCTCGAACGTCAGGGCGCCCAGCGCTCCGCCCAGGGCTCCGCCGATGATCGATCCCTCGAGCCCGATGTTGATGACGCCGCTCCGCTCGGACACGGTCTCGCCCAGAGCGGCCAGAGCCAGGGGAATCCCCAGCCGCACGGCCGCCTCCAGGAAGAGGACCAGGTCGGCGTAGGTCATCCCGCGTCCTCCCGGACGATGGCTCCCATCTTCCGGACCTTGTCGATGGCGAGGACCGCCAAGATCACCAGCGCCTCCACCACGCCGACCCACGCGGCAGGGATGCCCGCATCCCTTTGCATGGCTCCGGCCCCCGCCTGAAGCGCCCCGAAGAGGATCCCGGTGATGACGACCCCCACAGGGTTCAGCCCCGCCAGCAGGGCGACGGCGATGGCCGTATAGCCCCAACCGGGGGAGAGGTCCTCGTAGAGGGCATGGGTCAGACCGGACACCTCGACGCCGCCGGCGAGCCCGGCGATGGCCCCGGAGCCCAGGAAGCTGACCAGGAGGACGCGACCCGTGTCGATGCGGCCGGAGACGGCGGCGGCCTCGGGAGAGGCGCCCACCGCCCGCAGCTGGAAGCCGAATCGACTGTAGCGGAGGATCACCGTCAACGCGAACACGAGGAGAACCGCGATACCGAAACCCCAGTGGAGTCGCGTGCCGGGCAGGAGCATGGGAAGACGAGCGGCCTCCGCGATGGGATCGGTCTGTGGAAAGACGCCGCGGGCCTCCTGCAGGGGGCCGTGGACCATGTACCCCGCCACGTAGATCCCCACGAAGTTCATGAGGATGGTGGTGATGACCTCCCCGACGCCCAGCTTCAGCCTCATCAGGGTCGGAACCAGCGCCCAGGCGGCTCCAGCGACGAGAGCGGAGAGGACGACGAGCGGGAGGAGGAGCCACGCGGGCAGCCCGCTGCCCGCGAGGCCCATCCAGACCGCCGCGACCGCTCCGGCGTACAGCTGACCCTCGGCGCCGATGTTCCAGACCCCCGCACGGAAGGCGAACGCCACGGCCAAGCCGGTGAGAATCAGGGGGATGGAGCGTACGAGGGTGATGGAGACGAAGGTCCTCCCGCTGCCGAAGGAGCCGCGGATCATGGCGGTGGCCGCCATCCACGGATCGTGGCCTCCCACCATGAGGAGGACCGCGCCCACGACGGCGGTGAGCGCGACGGCGCCGAGCCCCGTGAGCATCGCGTCCAGGAGGCGGCGGCGCTGGATGGCGTGGGCGGGTACGTCAGCCATGCTCCGCCGTCCCGCCGAGCATGTAGGCTCCGACCCCTTCCCGACTCCACTCCTCCTTCGCGACTTCGACGAGCGAGCCACGGGCGATGGCGAAGATCCGGTCCGACAACGCCAGGATCTCGTCGAGATCGGTGCTCAACAGAACCACGCCCACGCCCTGCGAGACGAGACGACGAAGCTCTTCGTGGACGAAGGCGGAAGCCGCGATGTCCAGGCCGCGTGTGGGATTCTCCGCCACGAGCAACTGCGACGCCATCGCGAGCTCCCGGCCGACGACGACCCGCTGCTGATTGCCGCCCGAGAGGCTGCCCGCCGCGGTGCGGATCGAGGGCGCCGTCACGTCGTACCGGGATCGAATCGTCTCGGCGGCCTCTTCCAGGCGATCCCAACGGAGCCAGGGTCCTCGTCGATATTCGGCCTTCCGCTGGAGGGCGAGGGCGACGTTCTCTCGGAGATCGAAGTCGGCGATGAGACCTTCGGAGCTCCGATCCTGGGAGATGAACCCCACGGCGTCGGGCAAACGCACGGACCCCCGGGACACGGGCATCCGTCCGGCGAGGACCAGGGCCAGCTCCCGCTGACCGTTCCCTTCGACCCCCGCGATCCCCAGGACCTCTCCGGCGGCCACCTCGAGGGTCACGTCCCGGACTCGGGGTCCCCGTGCGTCCTCGACGGTCACGGCCTCCACACGAGCGACGGTCCGGGTCTCCGATCCGGCCAGCGAGCCCCCCGTCTCCTCTCCGGGCTCCCGGGGGCCCTCTCCCACGTCTTCCGTGGCTTCTCCCAGCCCCAGGGCGATGGGATCCACGGCGTCGTCCCCCACCATGGCCCGGACGAAGTCTCCGGTGGAGCGCTCCGCGGGCCCTGCCGACAAGACGGTTCGTCCCGATCGGAGAACCGTCACGCGGTCCGCCACATCCATCACCTCGTCGATCTTGTGGACCACCAGCGCCACGGCTCGCCCCTCGCCCGCGAGATCGCGGAGCAATCCGAACAGCCCTTCGATCTCCTCCGGGGTCAGGACGGCGGTGGGCTCGTCCAGCACCAGCACCCTGGGATCGCGGAGGAGCGCCTTCAGGATCTCGATCCGCTGACGGTCCCCCACACCGAGGCTCTCCACCCGGGGGTGAAGAGGGATGTGAAGCCCCGTCCGCTCCATGATCCTCTCCGCTTGGGCGCGGACCGTCCGTGGGGCAGCCGCCGGCCCACGAGATCCCAGCGCCAGGTTCTCCAGGACCGTAAGCGTGGGGACCAGGGTGAAATGCTGGTGGACCAGGCCGATGCCGCAGGCCCACGCATCGCGAGGCGAGGTCAGCGCGACCTCCTCGCCGTCGATCTCGACCCTTCCGGCGTCCGGACGCAGCATTCCTCCGAGGATGTTGAGGAGGGTCGACTTGCCGGCCCCGTTGGCCCCGAGCACGCCGTGCACCTCACCGCCCCGGAGCTCCAGGTCGGCCCCGTTCAGCGCGACCACGGGGCCGAATCTTCGCTCGATGCCCGTGAGCCGCGCCAGGATCCGGCTCATGGACCGACCATCCGGGGGATCATGCGCTCCCCTTCACGAAGTCGACGATCCCCTCGGCGACTCACCGTCCGCCGACGCTGTCCTCTACGAAGCGGACCCTGGGAACCTCCAGCGTGCCGGCGGCGATGCGGTCCCTCGCCTCCCGGATCCTCTCCACCAATCCCTCCGGCATGTCCTCGGCGAGCTCGGGGTTGAACACGAAATCGATGAAGCCCTCGCGCAAGCTGGCGTAGATGGGCTCCCCGCCGACGTGCTCCGCTTCATACCGTCGCGCCACCTCGAGGAAAGCGTCGGGGATGCGGATGACGGCGCTCCCGATGATCACGTCGGGGGCCACGTCGTTCTGATTGTTGTTCATACCGACGGCCCAGACGGACCGGCCTTCGGCGACGGCCTCCCGCACGGCCTGAAAGACGCCGAAGGACGCGGCGTCCAGGTTGTGGATGACGACATCGGCCCCTCGACTGAGCTGGGCCACGGTGGCCTCCTTCGCCGCGGCGACGTCGTTCCAGTCGCCGGTGAAGGTCTCCAGGACCTGGATGCCGGGATCGACCGCCCGTGCACCCGCTTCGAAGGCTCGGAAGGTACCCCGGGCCGGCGGGATCGCCACGCCGCCGACCATGCCCACGGTTCCGCTTTCGCTCATGGCCGCGGCCACCATGCCCGCCAGGTAGCTCCCTTCCTCCAGACGGAAGATCAGGGGCACCACGTTGTCGGCCACGCGTCCTCCTCCGGACACGATGATGGTGACGTCGGGAAACTGCTCCCCGGCCCGGACAGCGGCGTCCTGGTATTCGAATCCGTGGGCGAAGATCAGGTCGTAGTCCGCCGAGCCGTACGCGAGAAAGGCCTCGTCGAACTCGGCGGGGGTCGCCGTCTGTTGATGGCTCACCTGGGCACCGAGGGAGTCTCCGATGAGCTGCAGACCGTCGTAGGCCCCTGCATACCAGCCCGCGTCGCTCACCGGCCCGGAGGTGAGGAGCGCGACCCGGAGCACCGAAGCGTCCTGGTCGGATCCCCCTCCTCCGCACGCCATCCCGGCGAGAGCGAGGAGCAGGGCGAGACGGCTGGATCTGCGTGGATTCCCAATGAACCGATGCATCGACAGGACCCGATGGAGAGGGGATCGGAGCGCCAGGAGCCCGTCGGCGAGGCAAAGGAGGCCGCGCCGGAGGACCCGTAGAGTAAACCGATGCTTGTCGGAGGTTCAGAGCCCCCGGTATGTTCGGGCCGAAATTTCCTTCGAGGTGGGTCCGTACGTGCCTACACCCGCCCTCCCAGACCCACACGGAGCCAGCATGGCCGAGACCCAAGCCCCCCAGACCGACGACCGCGGCCACTGGACTTCGAGCGTCGGCTTCATCCTGGCCGCCACGGGAAGCGCCATCGGGCTCGGCAACCTCTGGAAGTTCCCGTTCATCACCTGGGAGAACAACGGCGGCGCCTTCGTTCTCGTCTACCTCGTGTGTATCGCGGCGGTCGGGCTTCCCATCATGATGGCGGAGCTCCTCATCGGTCGGAAGACCCAGCGGAGCACCGTGGGTGCGCTCCGTGAGGCCGTGGGGCCGGGCTGGGGCATCGTGGGCGGCTGGGGGGTCCTGTGCGGCTTCATCCTGCTGAGCTACTACACGGTCATCGCCGGATGGTCGCTCTTCTACTTCGGCCGCTCCCTCCTCTGGACCGTCACTGGCTACCCGGAGGTCTTGGACGCCGGCACGCTCTTCGCGCTCCAGGTGTCCAACGTGCCTCTGCAGCTGGTCATGTCCCTGGGCTTCAGCGCCGCCACCGTCGGCGTCGTCTACTTCGGGGTCCAGAGGGGCATCGAGCGGATCGCCCGGCTCTTCCTCCCCATCCTCTTCGGAATCCTCGTGCTTCTCCTGGTGAGCGCGCTCGGCATGGACGGCGCCGGGGATGCCCTAGCGTTCATCTTCCGGCCCTCCTTCGCCGAGCTGGGGCCCGACGGAGTTCTCGAGGCTCTGGGGCACTCCTTCTTCACGCTGTCCCTCGGAATGGGCGCGATGATCACCTACGGTTCCTACCTCGATCGGAACCAGTCCATCGTGAAGGCGTCGGCGGTCATCGTCGTCCTCGACACGGTCATCGCGCTCGTGGCCACCGTCATCATGTTCTCGGTGATCTTCTCGGTGGCGGGCATGGCCGACGCGGTGAGCGGATCCACGGTGGGGATGCTGTTCATCTCGCTGCCGGAGCTCTTCTATACCGCCGTGCCCTTCGGCACGCTCCTGGGACCCCTCTTCTACGTGCTGGTGGCGCTGGCGGCGCTCACCTCCACCATGTCGCTCCTCGAGGTCGTGACGTCGTACGTCATCGACGAGCACGGCGTCGGGCGACACAAGGCGACTCTCCTGTGCGGCGGCGCCATCTTCGTCTTCACCGTCTTCGCCGCCATATCCTTCGCCGACGTCCCCTTCTTCTCGACGCTCCACGTCTTCGGAGAGGGTCCGGCCGCCAAGGTCGGGTGGTTCTCCACCGCCGACCACTTCGTGTCCAACTGGATGCTCCCCACCGGCGGCTTCGCCATCACCATGGCCGCCGGGTGGTTCATGACGCGGGAGGAGACGGCTGGTGAGTTGGACGACCACACGGCGCCCAGCTGGTTCCGCTACGGGTTCTGGCGGTTCTTCATACGGTACGTCTCGCCTCTCGCCGTGGCGGCCATCATCGTGGCCGTGATCTTCTTCGACGTGGACTTCAGCTAGCCGAGATCGCCTTCGACCGGGGGCTCCCCCCGTGACGGGGGAGCCGACCCGGCCTCCGGGCGTCGCGCCGCTCAGGTGGTCAGCGGCTGTCCTGTCCCGTCTCGCTCAGACGGACGCACTGGCCCTGATTCCTGAACCCGAGGCCTTCCCAGCCTCCGTCCATGCAATCGAAGCGGGACTCGGGATCGGCGGGTCCGGGCGCCGGCTCGGAGGCCACCCAGGTCACCGTCAGGTCGTCCATGTCCGTGATCCACTCCGGCATGAGGAGTCCGATGCTCTCGATGGCCGGATCCGACGACGATACGGTCAGGGTCGTCCAGGCCCCCACGGCACCCCCCTGTGCGGTGGACACGATCATGTCCGAGCCGTCATAGCCGAACAGCGTCGGCTCACCCGAGAGCGGGATCTCATTCAGGTAGACGTCCAGCGAGACGGACGTCGCCGGGGAAGGAAGGCCGACGAGGATCTCCGAAGGAGCCGCGAAGGCAAAATTGCTGGGACGAAGACCGATCGTCCCGTTGGCGGTGGTGCAAGGCACCACCGGCGCGGGGTCGGGGAAGGTCAGGTCTTCATAGAGACCCGCCGTCCCGCCGAGGACCATGCAGTCCCCGGTCACGTCGTTGAAGGTGTACGTCAGCGTGCTCGGATCTCCAGGATCCGCCACGATCTCTGCCAGGACGGGGAAGTCCATGGCAGGCTCGGTAGGCGACGGTCCGCAGGCGACGAGAACGGTCGCCCCCAGGACCGCTGCCGGTCTCGACAACCTCATCGGACCGCTCCTATTCAATTGTGTGTTTCCTGCTCGACCTTCAACACTTCGGACGAGCCCGATCGGTCACATGGGGACCGCCCGAGGTCACGGAAGTGTCGGGGCCGGGGCCCGGGAGGCCCGTCCGGGGTCGGCCCGGGGCGACGGCCTCTCCCCACCGATCCGGGGCAGCGCGAACGGACGCCGGCACCGCGCGGGGACGCTGGCGGCGCGCAGGAAGGGGGCGACGTCCGCCGCCGCGTCGGGGCCCGGGGTGGCGACTCGAGCGTCGCCCACCCCCTTCAGTTCAGGACCGGTGGGAGCCTCCGGACGACGACGACAGGCACGCCGAGAGCGTCGCTCTGGACGAAAGCGGCCAGGCCACCGGGACCGAAGGCGTCGGGGAAGGAGGTCTCCCCGGGGTCGAGAGAACCGATATAGCGTCCCCCCGGCGTCATGACGTCGATGGGCCCGGGCTCCGTGGGGCTGGATCCACGACGCTGGGCCCAGACCTTCCCTGTCCAGCTCGTGGACAGGTCCATGAGGACAGGGAGCTCGGGGAAGAACTCCAGCGCCTCGATCTGCCCGCGCATCATCTCCCGCACCGCGTCCTGGCTCACCTCTCGCGGAGGCGCCCCACCGGGGCCACCGGTCATGAGGCGGATGCGCGGACCTCCGCCATCCTGGAGCTCCTGAAGCCTCCGCTCCCGCTCCGCCTCCTCCATCCGCTCCGTCACCGGTCGCGGTTCGAAGGGACGCCGCAGGATCCGGACGAGCGTGCCGTCCGACGCCACGACCTTGATGGCGTAGCCCGAGGAATCGGCGAAGACCACACCGCCGTCGGGCAAGCCTCCCATCAGGAGGAGGGGCTCGAAGGCCCGAGGGCCGGCGGTGGACATCCGGAAGCGCATGCCCCCACCCGAGAGTTCCTGCGGCTCCTGACCACGAGGAGGCTGTCATCCCTCGGCGAGGGTGGTGACCTCGACCTCCGGTCCCGCCAGCCCGATGCGCTCGATGGGGCGGGTGGTCGGAAGCTCCGGCTCGTCACCGGGGCCCCTGCGCATGGAGACCGTCATGTTCCCTCCACCCGAGATGACGGAGCCTCCGTCCGGAGCCGGCTGGAGCTCGCCCACGCGGATGACGCTGCCGTCGCCCATGCTCACCATCCGCTCGAAGGACCCGTCGGGCGCGAAGATCTGATAGGCCCTGTGCCCCATGTCGGCGACGACCACGCGCCCGTCGGGCATCACCGTGAAGGCCGCGGGCATGCGGAGCTCACCCGGTCCATCGCCGGGGCCACCGACCTGGCGGACGAGGTGCCCGTCCACGTCGATGACGGTGGCCTGGGAGGCTTGCCGGTCCAGGACGTAGAGATTCCCGGCGGCGTCGAACGCCGTCCCTGCGATCTCTCCGAAGGTCTCCCACAGCGCCCCGTCGAGGGAGCCGACCCGGTACACTTCGGCGAAGTCGGCGGCGAGGGGACGATCCTCGCCGGGCATCTCCACTACATCCTGGCCGAGGGCCGATCCGGCCGTCCAGGGCATCAGCATGCACCAGGTCACGGCCCATTTCCCGGTGGTCTTCCTTCCGAAGATGGCGTCCGTCTTCACCTCTCCTCCCTTCCTCCGTTCGCTGCCCGACACTCCATAGACGATCCCGGGACCGGGGAGCGTTGCCTCCGGGCGGGGGCGGTCCGCATCAACCCTCCGGGAGCCAGGGAAGATCCAGGTGCTCGGCGAGAAACGACTCCATGAGCTCGATGCGCGTCCGGCGCGTGCTCTTGTACCGTCTCAGGCCGTGGTCCTCGTCGGGAAGCTCCACGTAGTGCAGGAGATGCCCCTTGCCCAGCGCTTCCATCCGCTCCGCCCACACCTGGGACTGGCGCGGCGGCACCGACCCGTCTCGCAACCCGTGGATGAGGAGCTGAGGCACCGTCACCCGGTCCACGAAGTTGATGGGCGAACGCATCCGGTACTCCTCGGGGATCTCGCTCGCCGGCCCTCCGAACTCCGAGCGCTCTCGCCGCGGCGTCCGGTTCGCGGTCCACGCGCGACCCCGTGCGGCATATCGATCGATGGCCAGAAGCTCCCAATCGCTCACCGGCGCGCGGATCACCTGGGCCTCGAAGGCTTCCGGCTCCTCGGTGGCGATGACGAGGCTCAGGTATCCTCCGCCGCTCCCTCCCCACGTCGCCTTCCGGCTCATGTCGACGTAGCCGAGGGACTCGAGCCAGGGAATCACGCGCATGACGTCGTCGAGCTCGACACCTCCGTAGTCTCCGATGTGGAGGTCGTGAAATCCGGCGCCGAAGCCCCTGCTGCCGCGCGGGTTGGGAGCCACGGCCACGAAGCCCTGACTCACGAAGTACTGGGTCAGGAGACGGAACGAGTGGTTCCACTGACCCGGGTGGCCGTGGAGCCGCACGAGGACCGGGTAGCTCTCGTCCGGGTCGAAGCCCGGGGGCAGCCACATCATCCCGGGGATCTCGATGTTGTCGGAGGCGAGGTAGGCGAACTCCTGCGCCGGGCGAAGGTGCCCCGGATCGATTCGTCCCATGGAGCGGGTGACCTGACGGAGGCCGGACCCGTCCGGGCGGACCGTCCACATGTCGGTGGTACGCACCGAGTTGCTCTCCAGGAAGGAGATCCGTGAGCCGTCGGGCGAGAAGCCCGGCGACGAGCGTATCCCCTTCCCCCGGGTCAGGATGCGAGGCTCGCCGGTGCCGTCGGCGCGGACCAGCACCACGTCGTTGCTCATGCCCACGTCGTCGTTGCGGAGGTAGACGACCCATTCGCTGTCGGGGGACCAGCTCGGCGACCCGTGCTCGTTCCGCTCGTACGTGAGGGGCGAGACGGTGCCGGTGGCGACGTCGACGACGCCGATCTGGGCGTAGCCGCTGGTACCGTTGGTCACCGCCATCCGGGATCCGTCGGGAGACCAGACCCCGCCTCCCGCGGCGCCGGCGAAGTCGTCGCGGACCAGAGGCCGGGGCTCGGCTCCCACCCTGTCCATGATCCAGATCCGGCCGCCCCGGGAGAAGGCGAGCGTCCCGTCGGCCGCCCAGCGCGGCGCCCGGTCCTCGCCGTCGTCGTCGAGGAGGAGACGCGTCCAGCTCGGCTCCTCCAGGTCCATGAGATGGATCTTGGTGCCTCGACCCGTCCGCTCCCAGAACGCCAGGGTGCGCCCGTCGGGCGCGGGAGACGGGTCGGTCTGGATGCGGGCGTCGTGGAAGGTGAGCGCCTGGGGAACACCCCCCGTGACCGGCATCCGGTAGATGTTGGTGTACGCCTGGAAATAGGGCGCCATGGTGAAGAAGAGGGTCTCGCCGTCCGGAGAGACGGTGAGCTGCTCCACGGGCTCCGGCCGCACCCCTCCGGGCGTGCGGGTAAGGAGCGTAGGCTCCCCGCCGTCGGGGTCCACACGGTAGATCGCATACGTGCCCGAGGGCGCCGCGTTGCTGGTGAAGTAGACGGCGCTCCCGTCGGGGGCCCAGACGTATTCGTCGACGTCGGAGACCGTCATCCAATCGTCGACGGTGTAGGGCTGGGCGGAAGCCGCCGCCGGCCAGACCAGAAGGAGCGTCATCCACGCGGAGATCGGCTCGAGTGGAAGAGGCCACCCCGATTCCCGCGGTGGACGGGCTCCGGCGATGGCCACCGTTCGAGATGCGATACGTCGGATCATGGAGAGATCTCCCGCTGGAGGGCCGTGCGAGCCCAAAGTGCGGCTCCCCACCGAAGGGCGACAGACCACCCCTTCCCCGCCGACGGGTTGGACGCTGACCCCCTCCTGGGGGCCTCACTCGACCCGCAGAGCCTCCACGGGCTGGATGCGCATCGTCCTCCTCGCCGGCAGCCAGCACGCAAGGCCGGCACATAACCCCAGGAGACCGATCACCCCTAGATGGGTCGCCGGGTCCAGTGGGGAGACCCGAAAGAGCAGAGGCGCGAGCCGCGGTGCCGCCGCCAGGGACGCGGCGAAGCCGATGGCGACGGCAAGGGCCACGAGTCGCATGCCGCGTCCCACGACGAGGCCATGGATGCTCCGTCTCCGCTGCCCCAACGCCATCCGGATGCCGATCTCCTTCCTACGCTGCCCCACGAAGAACGAGAGGACCCCGTAGAGCCCCACCGAGGCCAACGCCACCGCCGTCGCCCCCAAGATGGCCATGAGGACGAGCGCGATCCGGTCCGGCCCCCGGGCCCGAGCCACGAGCCGCTCCATGGGCCCGACGTCCTGGACCGCCACCTCGGGATCGATTTCGGCCACCACCCGGCGGATCACCGAGCCCAGCTCGTCGAGAGCTCCGTCGGCGTGGATCACCACCGAGAAGTGGTCCCGTCCCGAGAACTCTCCCGCGAATCGCAGCGGCGCGTAGAGCTGGGTCAGCACCGGCCGCGAGAGGTCGTGGAGGCGGAGGTGCTCGACCACCCCGACGATCTCGTGGGTGCCGCCCCTCCGATTCGTCACGAGGCTTCGTCCCACGGCCCCGCCCTCCGGAAACGCCTGCCGAGCGAGTCGGTCGTCGATGATCACCACCCGGGCTCCGGAATCGACGTCCGCTTCGGTGAACTCCCGTCCGGCGACCAGGTGAGCGCCCAGAGTACGGAAGTATCCGGGAGCCACCCACCGGCCGTCCGCCGAGACCCGATCCCAGGCGTCGAGCGTCTCCTCGTCGTACGCGTAGCCCTGGGCGTATCCCTGTCCGGTCAAGGGAAGCTGGTTCACGGCCGACACCTCGCGCACGCCGGAGAGCGTGCGGAGACGCTCTTCCAGTTCCCGGTAGAACATCACCCGGGCGTCCGCGTCGGGATACGACGCACGGGGCGGCGCCAGACGGAAGGCGAGCCTTCCCTCCGCGACGTACCCCGGGTCGACGGTGAGGAGATTGGTGAAGCTGCGAAGCACGAGCCCTGTCCCCACCAGCAATACGAAGGTCAGGGCGACCTCCACCACCACCAGCCCGTCGCGGAACCGGTGGCCCGCCCGCCCCGGGGTCGATCGCCGTGGACCCGAGAGGACGGCGGCGGAGCCACCGCGAGCCGCGCGGAGCGCCGGCAGGAACCCCGACAGGACGGCAGCGAGGATCGACGCGGCGCCGGCGAAGAGGAGGACCCTGCCGTCCAGCGTCACCGCGTCCAGACGCGGTACGGCGTCACGGGCGAGGAGGTTCAGACCCTCGACGCCCACCCGGGCGAGCCCGACACCCAGAACCCCTCCGGCCAGAGACAGGAAGGCGCTCTCGGAGAAGACGAGGAGGAAGAGGCGTCGACGGCTTGCCCCCAGCGCCGCCCGGACGGACAGCTCCCAGCCCCGAGCGTGCCCCCGGGCCAGAAGGAGGTTGGCCACGTTGACGCAGGAGATGAGGAGGATCAGGGCCACGGCACCGAACAGGAGCCGGATGACGGGTCGGACGTGCTTGACGACGTCGACCTGCAAGGGGACGATCTCCGCCCGGAGCTGGCCGGTCTCGTGCTCCGGCGCAATGGTCCTGAGCCGCTCTGCCATCCGGTCCAGCTCGGCCTGCGCCCGCTTGAAGGTCGACCCCGGCCGGATCCGGCCAAAGCCCGTGAACCGGGTGAACGAGCGCGTTCCGCTGTACTCAGGGTCCAACCTCGTGGGGACCCAGATCTCGGCGTCCTCGAGGAACAGCGCTTCAGCGGGGAGCTGGAGGTGGAAGTCGGGGGGCAGCACCCCCACGATCCGATACGGGTCCGGCCCCACGGAGACGCTCTCCCCGAGGACGTCGGGATCGCCCCCGAAGATGTCCACCCACGTCCGGTGGCTCAGCACGGCCACCCGCTCGGCCTCGGGCAGATCGTCCTCGGGACGGATGCTCCTTCCCAACTCGGGCTCGTATCCGAAGAACTCGAAGAACCCCGCCTCCACGGAGCCTGTCAGGGTGATCCGGGACTCACCCTGGAAGGTGACGAGTCGATCGCCACCCGAACCGTAGGTGAACGCCTCGAACTCCTCGCTCCACGCCCGATAGTCCCACACGTCCCTGGGATTCAGGGCAGGAAGGGACTGGGCGTCCACGCCGAAATGATGCCAGAGGATCCCGATGCGCTCGCTGGCCTCGTACGGGAGAGGACGCAGGAGGACCCCGTCCAGGACCGAGAAAATCGTCGTCGTGGCCCCGATGCCCAGTCCGAGGACGACGGCGGTGACCGCGGTGAACACGGGCCTCTTGCGAAGGACCCGAGTCGCCTGTCCCAGATCCTGTGGCAATCCGCCGACGGCCCGGAGACGGCGCTGCGTCGCCGCGCCGGCCAATCGCATACGTGCCCCCGTCATCACGATGTTTCCAGAGGCTCGGAGCCACACCAGGACGCGTCCGACGGAGCTCCGATCCGAGCCCAGCTCCTCGGCGATCTCCTCCATCTCGGCGCCGTTGCGCTCGCGGAAGTCACGCGGGAGGATGCGAAGCAGCACCCTGAAGAGACGTCGGCCCGGGTCCATCACGCCTCTTCCAGGCGTCTCAATCCCACGGCCGCGAGACGCTGCAGCCGACGAGCCTCGTCGCGGAGGACATCGCGGCCGGCGTCCGTGATCCGGTAGTACCTGCGCTGGTTCGACATACCGTCCGGGTGGTCGCCGCCCTCGAGCTCGGCGATCAGCCCCTCCGCGGTCATGGACTCCCGCGACCCGGAGAGGGTGGCGGGCCACA
>JAWVZK010000075.1:0-14000 GCA_033722275.1 Longimicrobiales bacterium
CTCGTCGACGCCCAGGGCGACACGCTCGGACGGGCCATCACCGATGAGCGAGGCTACTTCTCGTTCGATCTCCCCGAGTCGGGGGAGTATTCGCTGGTGGCCTCGGCGCTCGGGTATCAGGCCATGCAGTCGGAGCCCGTACGCGTCGGCGCGGGCGAGGTCCGGATCGTGGAGCTTTCCATGGAGACGCGGCCCCTACCGGTGGAAGGGATGGTGGTGGAAGCCCGGGCGGACGAGGTCCAACGGGCCGAGCTACGGCCCACGGGATTCTACCTGCGACTTAGGGAGGGAAGGGGGGAGTTCTTGACGCCGGGACAGATCGAGGCCAGCCGCGCGCGGTATCCACAGCAGCTCTTCTGGGGCATGGCCTCCGCCACCACCTATCAGCGATCTCACGACCGTCCGGGCATCTGGAACGACGTGGTGGTCATCCGGAGCCGCTCCGGAGGCTACTGCCGTCCGAGCATCTACGTGGACGGTGTGTGGATCCGTGAAGAAGACATGGGCGGGGGCGAGTCCCTCGCCGACCTCGTCCGCAAGGAGGATCTGCTGGGCGTCGAGGTCTACCAGTGGCCCTTCGGGGTGCCGCCGCAGTATGCTGGGAAGCAGTCGTGCGGTGTCATCCTCTTCTGGACCGACTTCAGCTGACACGCCCATGATCTCTCGTCCGCTCCTCGTCGCCGTGCTGGTCCTCACGACGCTGAGCGCCGCGGTCGACCATGAGATCCGACGAGGGGAGGAGGCTCCCGAGGCGGAGACCGGGGAGATGGAGGTGGTGCTCCGTGAGGGCACCAACATCGCCGTGGATCGCTCGCCCGACGGCGCGACCCTGGCCCTGGATCTGGTGGGTCGCATCTGGGTCCTGCCGGCCTCGGGCGGGCGGGCCCGGCCCATCACGGATCCCTTCGGCGACGCGCGCCAGCCCCAGTGGTCTCCCGACGGCGAGCGCCTGGTCTTCCAGGCCTATTGGGCAGGAGACTACGACGTGTGGACGGTGGGACCCGACGGAACGGGCCTGGAGCAGCTGACCCGGGGACCGTTCGACGACCGTGAGCCCACCTGGTCCCCCGACGGGGCTCGCGTCGCCTTCTCCTCCGATCGAAGCGGTTCGTACGACATCTGGGAGCTGACCCTGGCCAGCGGGAGGCTCCGCCGGCTCACCGACGACCCCGGGAACGAGTACACGCCGGCGTACGGCCCGGAGGGGCGCCGGGTGGCCTACGCGGCGGATGGGGACCGTTCAGGAGTGTGGGTCGAGCGCGGAGGCGACGACCTGCAGGTATCGGACGCGGGGGGTGGGGACGCCTACGCTCCCTCCTGGTCGCCAGACGGCGAAACCCTGGCGTTCGTACGCATCGATGCGGGAGCCAGCTCGCTCCTGACCGTCGACGCCCAGGGGCGGTCCCGCTCTCGCGCCGTCACCGGTGAGGACCAGGACGTCTTCCCCTTCCGCTCCGCCTGGACCGAGGACGGGCGCCTCCTGTACACCGCCGACGGAGGGATCCGGAGCCGTCCGGCCTCGGGGGGAGCCGAGGATGTCGTGGCCTTCACCGCCGTCGTGTCTCTGGACCGTCCGACCTACAGAAAGCGGCTCCGAGCCTTCGAGGAGGAGGGGCCCCGGCCGGTGAGGGGCATCGTCTCGCCCTCACACTCCCCCGACGGGCGGACCGTCGCCTTCGTCGCCCTCGGAGACCTCTGGTCGATGCCCGTCGGGGGCACGCCCCGCCGCCTCACGGACGATGCCTTCGTGGAGGTGGACCCGGCGTGGTCGCCGGACGGACGGAGCATCGTCTACGGTTCGGACCGGGACGGCGACGTCCAGCTCTACCTCCGCGACCTGGCGAGCGGCGCGGAGCGGCGCTTGACGACGGAGGGTGGAAGCGCGCCGGCGTGGTCACCGGACGGTGGCGCCATCGCATTCGCGGGTGGTCGAGGCGAAGACGCCGGCCTGCGGGTGCTGGACGTGGAGAGCGGACGGGTGCGCACCGTCCGTCGGGATCTCAACGACCCTGGGCGGCCCACATGGTCTCCGGATGGTCGTCGGATCGTGGTATCGGCCCTGCGACGCTATTCCACGCGCTTCCGGGAGGGCGTGAACCAACCCCTCTCCGTCCCCGTGCAGCCGCCCCTGTCGGAGCAGGAGCAGGCTCCGGACGACCTGGACGGTTGGGAGGGTCCGCGGCGCCAGGATGAAGGAGAGCGTTGGCTGGACTTCCCGCGCCACGCGTCGTTCGCCAGTCGAGGGACCGAGGGACCCGTATGGTCTCCGGACGGCGGAAGGATGGCCTACGTGGCGTCCGGTGTCCTCTGGGTGGCTCCCGTGTCGGCGCAGGGGGATCCCGTGGGGCCACCGCGCAGACTCAACAACGAGATCTCTTCCGATCCCTCGTGGTCGGGAGACGGTCGCTCGCTCCTGTATCTCGCCGGCGACGGCCTGCGGAGGGTCTCGGTGGCCAGCGGGAGGATCGACGAGATCGCGGTCCCCCTCAGTTGGTCGCGCCGCGTGGTCGACGATCGCTACGTCCTCCACGCCGGCCGCGTCTTCGACGGGACGAGCAGCCAGCTCCGGCGTGACATGGACATCGTCATCGACGGGAATCGGATCGTCCGCATGAGGGGTCACGACGACGCGCTTCATGACCGGCGCGTCGTCGACGCCTCGGACGGGGTGGTCATTCCGGGCTTGCTGGAGATGCACATGCACGGAGGCCTCGGCTCCGGGGAGAGCGCCGGCCGACAGTGGCTGGCCTTCGGCGTGACCACGGTCCGGACCCCCTCGGCGGATCCGTACGAGATGGTGGAGGCCCGGGAGGCGAACGCCGTAGACCGGAGGATCCAGCCCCGGGTCTTCGGAACGGGCAACACCATAGACGGAAGTCGCGTCTACTACGCCGGTGCGCCGGCCCTGACGTCCCTCGGCCAGATCGAGCTGGCCATGGATCGCGCCGAAGCGCTCTCCTTCGATCTCGTGAAGACGTACGTGCGTCTGTCCGATCAGGCCCAACGGAGGGTCGTCGCCGACGCCCATGCGATGGGCATGCCGGTGACCTCCCACGAGCTCTACCCGGGGGTGGCGTACGGCGTGGACGGTGTGGAGCACGTGAAAGGAACGAGCCGCCGTGGGTATTCGCCCAAGGTCTCGGAGCTGAATCGGAGCTATCAGGACGTGGTGGGTCTCCTCGCCGCGTCGGGCATGACCCTCACGCCTACGGTGGGGATCTACGGAGGCTATGCCGTCCTGGCCTCCGACGACCCGGCCTTCTTCGAGGACTCGAGAATCGACGCGTTCGGCCTGCGGTCGCCCCCGGAGCCCATGGGTGGCGAGGTGCTGGAGATCCGCCGACGGATGGTGGAGGACATGGCGTCACTGGGACGTCGCGTGGTCGCGGAGGGCGGGACGATCGTGGTGGGCACCGATTCGCCCATCAACCCCTCGGGTCTCTCCCTGATCGCGGAGATGCAGATCCTCGTGGAGTATGGAGGAATGGAGCCTCTCGATGTCATCCGGGCAACCACGTCGATCTCTGCGGACGCCATGGGGTATGGAGAAGACCTGGGTCGCGTCGAGGCCGGCTATCTGGCCGATCTCGTCGTGCTCGGAGACGACCCGCTCGCCGACATCCGAGCGGTTCGAGATGTACGGCTGGTCATAAGCGACGGCAGGACGTATACGATGGAAGAGCTCACCGCACGCCCGGGCTCATGAGGGGACCGAAGGGCTCGCGACTCCGTGCGTCGCTCCCGGCGGCGGCGCTTCTCCTCGTACTCCCCTGTCTCGTCTCCGCCCAGACCATCCGGGGTCAGCTCCTCGAGTTCGGCTCGGACACGCCCATCGACCTGGGGCTCGTGGTCATGGTCTCGCTGGACGGCGATTCCGTCTCCGCGGCCCTGTCCGACGGTCGGGGGTTCTTCGAAGTGACGGCCGAGGATCCCGGCGAGTATCTCCTCGAAGCGTCGGCCTTCGGGTACGAGCCGACTCGGGTAGGGCTCTTCGAGCTCGGAGACGGCGGGGAGATGAGCGTGGAGTTCCGGCTTTGGGCCGCGCCCCTGACGCTGGACGGCGTCGTCGTGGAGAGCCTGGTACAGGAGCCCGTCCTGGTCCGGAACGGCTTCTACCGTCGCATGGGACGGGGCGTGGGAACGTTCTTCTCGCCCCAGGACATCGAGACGTCGAACGCCCGCCGCGCCATCGACATGATCCAGGGACTCGCGGGCGTCCGCATGCGCATCGATCCCGTCCACGGAGAGCGGCTCATGGTGCGGGGTGCCCAGGGCTACTGCGTGCCCACCCTCCTGATCGACGGCGTGCGCGCCACCTGGGAAGGGACCAGCATGAGGCTCGACGAGCTGATCCCCCTGGAGACCGTGTACGCGATGGAGGTGCATCGCGGCGTCTCGGGTCTTCCCATCGAGTTCGGCTCGTTCGAGCGCTGCGGCGTCATCGTCTTCTGGACGAAGCGGGACCCTCGCGACGGCGGCGGAAGGTCCTGAGGCTCAACAGTCTCCGGCGAAGGCGTGTCTTGTCCAGCGTAGGCTACGTCTCGTACTTTGGCGCCGAAACGCCTCTCGGGAGCCCCGCTGGATGAAACCGTTCGTCGTCACCTCCGCAGCGCTCGGCATGGCTCTCGTGCTGGTGGGCGAGCTCGTTCACCACGACCCCCTTCCGGCGGATGGGGCCGCGTCCGCTCGTCCCGTCTCCACAGAGGTCGCCGACGTCGATCCCAACGCCGTCGTGGAGGAGACGTGCGTTCGTTGTCACTCCGATGCGCGGCTCCGGGGGAACCTGTCGCTGGAGGAGTTCGACATCGCCTCGGCTGCGGACAATCGCGAGGTCATCGAGCGGATGATCCGGAAGCTCCGGGCCGGCATGATGCCGCCTCCCGGGGTGCGGGCTCCCGAAGGTGATACCCTCCTGCAGTTCGTCGAGACGCTGGAGGAGACCATGGACGAGGTCGCCCGAGAGGACCCGAATCCCGGGCGACGGACGTTCCAGCGCCTCAATCGGCCCGAGTACGAGCGGGCCATCAAGGATCTGCTGGACCTCGAGGTGAACGCGGCGGACTGGCTCCCCCTGGACCAGATGAGCGCGAACTTCGACAACATCGCCGACGTCCAGGCGATGTCGCCGCTCCTGCTCGAGTCGTATCTGAACGCCGCGGCGGACATCAGCAGGATGGCCGTCGGAGACCGGAACGCGCCGAACATCAACGTGACGTACCGGAACTCCCAGTACATGTCGCAGCACCCCTGGGACCACGTGGCCGGGACGCCGTACGGGACGCGCGGGGGCATGGCGGTGCGTCACGCCTTCCCCGTGGACGGGATGTACTCCTTCGGAATGACCTTCGGCTCGGGGAGGGGCACACGCTTCGAGGACGTCGACATCTCCGTCGACGGGGAGAGGGTGGCCTTGGTGGCGTACACGCGTTCCGGTGAGGCCGCCGATGGACGCGGAGGCGGCGCCCTCTGGACGGAGCCGGTCTTCGTCCGTGCCGGGCAGCACATGGTGTCGGCCGCGTTCGTCCGCCGCTCCGACGGACCGTACGAGGATCTCATCCGGCCCCACGATTGGTCCATGGCCGGTGGCGGGTCCGGGGGAGACGGGATCACCACGCTTCCCCACCTCCAGGAGCTCATCGTCGGGGGTCCCCACGAGTCCACCGGCATCTCCGAGACGCCCAGCAGGGAGGCGATCTTCATCTGCCGCCCCACCGAGGCTTCGGAGGAAGAGGGGTGCGCCCGCCAGATCATTCGGAACCTGGCGGCTCGTGCGTACCGCAGGAGCGTCTCGGACGACGAGATGGACGGACTCATGGACTTCTACCGGTCGGGTAGCGCCGAGGGAGGTTTCGAGCGAGGAGTTCGCGACGCCCTCGAGGCGATCCTCGCCAGTCCCTTCTTCGTGCTGCGTCTGGAGCGTGAGCCCGAAGACGTCGAGCCCGGGGAAATCTACGAGCTGGAGGACGAGGAGATCGCCTCCCGCTTGTCCTTCTTCCTGTGGGGCACGCCGCCGGACCAGGAGCTGCTGCGGGTCGCCAGCGACGGAGGGCTGAACGATCGGGACGAGCTCGAGCGACAGACCCGGCGCATGCTGTCCGATCCGCGGGCCGAAGCATTGGGCAACCGGTTCGCCGCTCAGTGGCTGCGGCTCCAGGACCTCTACAAGGTCCGTCCGGACCCGAACTTCTATCCGAATTTCGACGAGACCCTCGCCGATGCCATGCACCGGGAGACCGAGCACTTCTTCAACCATCTGGTGAGGGAGAACCGGGACGCCCTGGAGCTGCTCACGGCCGACTACACGTTCGTGAACGAGCGGTTGGCGCGGCACTACGGGATGCAGGGGGTGGCCGGCGACCACTTCCGCAAAGTCCGGTACGAGGCCGGAGTGCGGAGTGGTCTCTTGGGCCACGGAAGCGTCCTGGTCCTCACATCCCTGGCCAACCGGACCTCACCGGTCCTCAGGGGCAAGTGGGTCATGGAGGTCCTCATGGGGACGCCACCCCCACCGCCTCCGCCCGGCGTCCCGGACCTGGAGGAGGTCGAGGGCACCCAGGCGGGCAAGCGGCTCACCACGCGGGAGCGTATGGAGATCCATCGGGCGAACCCGACCTGCAACGCCTGCCACCGCTTCATGGATCCCATCGGCCTCGCCCTCGACAACTTCGACGTGACGGGCCAGTGGCGCCTTCGCGAGAACGGAATGGCTCTCGACACCCGGGGTGAGTTCTACGACGGCACACCCATCACGACCCCGAAGGAGGTGGCCGACGCCCTCCTGCGTCGCCCCATTCCCCTCGTCCGGTCGCTCACGGAGAACCTCATGGCCTACGCGCTGGCGCGTCGGGTCGAGTACTACGATCAACCCACCGTCCGCTCCATCGTGGAGGACGCGGAGCGCGACGGCCGGTATCGTATGGCGGACCTCATCATCGGCGTCGTGCAGAGCGACGCTTTCCGGATGAAGCGTGCGGCCGAGGCCGTCGCGGCGGACGCCGTCCAGCAGTAGAGAAGCCAGAAGCACGACAAACGGTCCCCCTTCAGGAGATTTCGGGACGATGGAGTTCATCACAGGTAAGCACCTCGATCGCCGGACATTCCTCCGTGGCATGGGCGCGGCCGTCGCGCTTCCGTATCTCGACGCCATGGTGCCCGCGGGCCGCATGAGCGGGGCGGTGACCCGCGCCACGGAAGAGACCACGCCGCTGATCTGCATCGAGGAAGTCCATGGCCTCGCCGGGTGCAACGAATGGGGAGCCACGCAGCACCTCTTCGCCCCGGAGCTCATCGGCAAGGACTTCGAGATGGTCCCCAACAGCGCCCTGATTTCGCTGGAGCCCTACCAGGACTATCTCACCATCGTCAGCAATACGGACGTTCGGATGGCCGAGGCCTTCACCGCTCCGGAGATCGGAGGGGACCACTTCCGGTCCAGCGCCGTCTTCCTCACCCAGTCCCATCCCAAGCAGACGCAGGGCTCGGACCTCTTCGTGGGGACGTCCCTCGACCAGATCCATGCCAAGCGGTTCGGCCAGGACACCCCCCTCCCGTCGATGCAGTTCACGATTCCGAACATCGACCAGGCCGGCGGGTGCACCTACAACTACTCCTGCGCCTACACCGACTCCATCAGCTGGGCGTCGCCCAGCGAGCCGCTCCCCATGATCCGGGATCCGCGTGTCGCGTTCGACATGCTCTTCGGAGCCGGCGGCACCCCGGCGGAGCGCGCCGAACGGCGGAGGATGCGCTCGAGCATCCTCGACTGGATCAGCGGCGAGGTGCGGGAGATGAATCGTCAGCTCGGCACCGAAGACCGAGCGCGGATGGAGCAGTATCTGCAGAACGTCCGCGAGATCGAGCGCCGCATCCAGATGGTGGAGGCCCACAACTCCAGCGGAGAAGAGCGGGCCATCCCCGAGGCTCCGGCGGGCGTGCCCGACTCGTATCGTGAGCACGTGGAGCTCATGTTCGATCTCCAGGTGCTGGCCATCGAGACGGGCATGACCCGGATCATCTCCTTCAAGACCGGGCGGGACTCGGAGAACCGTGTGTTCCCCGAGTCGGGCACGGACTCGCCCTTCCACCCGGCGTCACACCATGGCGGCCGAGAGGACGCGATCCTCGAGTTCAACAAGATCTGCCAGTACCGGGTGAGCATGCTGCCGTACCTGCTGGAGAAGATGAAGAACACGCAGGTGGGAGCGCAGAACCTCCTGGACAAGTCGGTGGTGATGTTCGGTTCGCCGATGGCCGATGCGAATCTCCACAACCACCGTCGTTGCCCGCTCGTCTTCCTCGGAAAGGGGAACGGGATCCTGGAAGGCAACCTGCACCTCAAGGCCGCCGACGGTACGCCCATGGCGAACGTCATGCTCACGCTCCTCCAAGAGCTAGGACATTCCGGCATGGACAGCTTCGGCGACAGTACCGGCGGCTTCATGCTGCGATCCTCGGGGCGCACCACGACCCAGGAGATCTAGGTGGAGCGCCGGCGGAGCCGCCGACGCCGGACGGCCCGACGGCGTCCCGGCCTGCGGCGCATCGTCAACGAACGGACCTCGAGAGAACCATCATGAGACGTCTCCCCCCGTTGGGCGCCCTGGCGGCGCTCGTCCCGGCCCTTCTGCTCGCGACGCCGCTGGCGCCCCTAGCGGCTCAGTCCGACGCACCGGTGGCCCGGGCGGCCGCCGAGGGAGACGTGCAGGAGGTACGGACCCTTCTTCGCCAGGGCGCCGACGTGAACGCCGCCCTGGGCGACGGGATGAGCGCGCTGCACTGGGCGGCCGATCGGGGAGACACGGACCTCATGGAGGTCCTCATCACCGCAGGGGCCGTGCTGGAGTCATCCACGCGCATCGGGGAATACCGACCGCTCCACATCGCCGCGCGCAACGGGCACCCGGAGGCCGTGGCGATGCTCGTCGAGGCCGGGGCCGACGTGGAGGCCAGGACCGATCCCAGCGGCTCGACCGCGCTGCACCTGGGTGCCACGTCCGGTCATCCAGAGGTCGTCCGGATTCTCATCGACGCGGGGGCCGAGCCCGACGCGCGGGAGGCGGAGTGGGCCCAGACCCCGCTGATCTTCGCCGCTGCCTGGAATCGGGTGGCCGCCATCCACGCGCTCATCGACGGCGGTGCCGATCCGAATCTGGCGGCCGAGACCATGGACCTCGAGGTCATGCGTCGTTACGACCAGGCCGCCGAGCGGAGGCGATCCGAAGTCCTCAAGGCCTTCACGAACGACGGAGAGTGGTCGCCGACGTCCGCGCAGATCCAGGCAGCGGTCCGGGCGGCCCGCCAGGTGTACGAGGGGGACCCTCCCCCTCCGCGGGAGGAATCGGATCGGCGCAGGATGTTCCGCGCGAATATCGACGCGTTCGGAGGACTCACCCCCCTCCTGCAGGCTACGCGCCAGGGTCATGTCGAGGCCATCGAAGCCCTGCTCGACCGGGGCGCCGAGATCGACCAGCCCGGTGGGGGTGACGATACCACGCCCCTGCTCATCGCCACCATCAACGGCCAGTTCGACGCGGCCATGCTTCTCCTCGAGCGAGGCGCGGACCCGAACCTGGCCTCTTCGGCCAACGGGGTGACCCCGCTCTTCGCCACGATCAACTCGGAGTGGCAGCCTCGCACGCGGTATCCCCAGCCCCAGGAGCGGGCCCAGCAGCGGTACGGCTACATCGAGATGGCCGAGGCCCTCCTGGAGGCCGGAGCGGACCCCGACGCGCGTCTCACGCTGCACCCCTGGTACATGGAGTACACGGGCTGCGGGAACTTCCGCTGCGGACTCATCGACATGAACGGGGCCACGGCCTTCCTGCGCGCCGCGTACGCCACCGACGTCGAAGCCATGCGACTCCTCCACGCGTGGGGTGCCGATCCCTTCGTGGCCACGAAGGCCCCGGAGCGACGGCGGCGGATGAGCCCCGAGGAGATGCAGCGGGCCTTTCAGCTCGACCTCCTCGCCGATGCCGACTCCTTCGCCATCATGAGCGATTCCGCCCGGGCGATGGCCGTGGTGACCATCTGGCGGGATCTTCCCGACTCGGTCAAGGCCGATCTCTCCGAGGAGGACGTGCGCGCCGACGCCGACGAATACCGTGAGATCGTGCTCGAGCACGCCCAGCGCCAGGATTCGGTGAAGGCGGCCGAGCCTGATCCGTCGGGACTGCCCCCCGTGCCCGTCGGTGGCCCGGCGGTCTACGCGATCCACGCGGCCTCCGGCGTGGGGTATGGGGAGGGGTTCGCGGGCAACGCCCATCGCCACGCGGACCACGGATGGCTGCCCTCGGTGAAGTTCCTGGTGGAGGAGGTGGGGATGGACGTGAACCTCCGGGACCACAACGGTTATACGGCGATGCACCACGCGGCTGCCCGGGGAGACAACGAGCTCATCCTGTACCTGGTGGAGCAGGGTGGGGACGTGACGGCGATGAGTCGCCGGGGACAGACGACCGCGGACATGGCCAACGGCCCGGTTTCGCGCGTATCCCCCATCCCCGAGACGGTGGCGCTCCTGGAGAGCCTGGGCTCGGAGAACAGCAACAACTGTCTGACCTGCGAGTAGGATCGAAGCACGAGCGGAGCGGCCCGGGTTGAGGCTCCAGCGTCCGTCCGGGATGCCGGTCCTCTTCCGCCGATAGCCGTGGAGATCCTCTGGGTCATGGTGCCGGGACCCTTCGTCGGCTACCTGGTCATGGACAGCGTCCGGAAGATCTTCTCCGAGGACGACCGACTGGTATGGCGTGTCTTCAAGGCCCAGCCGGTCACCATGTTCGCCGCCGCGATGGCGCTGGGCTCCGTGGTGGTCTGGGCCGTGACCGAGGCCGTGCTGCGGATCTTCTGAGTGGACGAGGGGCCCTGGAGCCCGTCCCGGGGCCTCAGGTTATGGCGATCATGCGCCGGTCGCGATTGATCCTTCGATCCCCGACCCTCCGGTCCTTCCCGCTTCTCCGGGCCGTCCCGTCCCGCCGGTCTCCCTTGGTCCGCCGGTCCGCCACCCTCCTCTCCTCTCCATCGTACTCACCGCTGCTGGTCCGACGCTCGCCGCGTACCCGTCGGCGACCCTGCCTCCGGTCGATGCCCGATCTGCGCTCGTTTCCAGAGCGTCGATCCTGCCCGCTCCGGCGGGGACCTACGCGTTCCAGCATGGTTCCACCTTTCCGGGGTAGCCGCTCGACGGCCCCAAGATGCGGGCTACCCTCGCCGGCGTCCAGAAGAACGTGCGGACCGCCTTCCGTTTCGTGTTGGAGGCGCCTCAGCCGGACTCCGCCCGGTCGGTCGGGCGCTGTCCACCGAGGGTGCGCCTCAGGGCCCCCGAGTCTTCGGGGGAGCCGAGGAAGACGAGGGAAGTGTTGGCCCGGACGCGCTGACTCCTCCGGGGATTGTACTCCCATGACCCGTTGGTGTCGCGCAGGGCGAGGAGCAGGATGCCCGGGTGGTCCGCCAGAGACAGCTCCCGGATCTCCTTGTCGACGCACGGCGCTCCCGGCGGGATGAAGATCTCTTCGATGCGCAGGTTCCTGTCCCGATCCCTCAGCATGGTGTCCAGAAAGCTCACCACCGTGGGACGGATGAGCTCCGAGGCCAGTCTGAGACCACCGATGTGCTGGGGGGAGACGACAGCGTCCGCTCCCACCTTCCTGATCTTCCCCTCCTGATCGACGTCTTCGAGCCTGGAGACGATGCGAATCTCGGGGTTGAGCTGTCGCGCGGTGAGGGTGATGACCACGTTCTGGTTGTCGGAGTCGGAGCACGCGATGACGCCACCGGCGCGTTCGACCCCTGCGGCTCGGAGGACGTCGTCGTCGGTGGGATCGCCCAGGACGACCGGAACGTCGGCGAGGTCGGACGCGAGCGCTTCGGCCTCCTCGGACGAAGGGACCACGAGGACGACCGGGCGCTGAACCGTGGCCAGCTCCCGTACGGCGTAGAAGGCCGTGCGCCCCGACCCGCAGACGATCATGTGTCCTTCGAGCTTCGAGAGATCCCGTTCCATCTTCTTCCTCAGAAAGACATGACCCAGCTGGCCCTCGAGAATGAAGGCCGTGACCGTGGAGACGAAGTAGAGGGTACCTCCCATCCCCACCAGGATCAGGACGGCGGTGAACACGCGTGCCCCGTCCGAGTCGACGGCGATCTCTTCACCGAACCCGACCGTGGTCAACGTGATGGCCGTCATGTAGAAGGCCCGGACGATCCCCGCGGTGGGGTCGATGACGGAGAATCCGGCCATGCCGATCACCATGACGAGCACGATGAAGGCCAGGGCCTTCAGAAGCCTCCTCCGGAGGTCGAGGAGATCCCGCTCCCACTCCTTCGCTGTCGGCTCGTAGTAGTCCACGGGCGGGCGTGACTCCAGGGCGAGGGGTGGGCATGGCCGGGGCGGCGCGGTACCTGGTCCGATCCGGGGCGAATGTGACGGTCCGGCTCCGCAGGACGCAAGCACGCAAAGCCTTGCCGTTCCACGGCTTCGCGGGCCATCTTCGCCCTTCCGCGTCTGCTGGCCTTCACCGGCGGTTCCCACCACGGGAGGGGATTCTTGGCCCACAACGAAGAGACGGTCCTCGTCGACGGCACCGCTCTGACCCTCGAGGAGCTGGCGAAGGTGGCCTCCGGGACGGACGTGCGGGTGGCCCTGGACGAGGAAGCCCGACGACGGGTGGTCGCGTCTCGGGCTGTCGTCGACGACAAGCTGGCCTCCGGAGAACGGGTTTACGGCGTCACCACTGGATTCGGTCGGCTCGCGGACGTGGCCATCGCGCCCGAGGATCGGACACGCCTCCAGCACAACCTGGTGCGGTCCCACGCGTCGGGGATGGGAGACCTCCTCGACACGAAGTCGGTGAGAGCGCTCATGTTGTTGCGCGCCAACGCCCTGGCCCGTGGGGTCTCCGGTTGCCGGGTGGAGGTGATCGAGCAGATTCTCGCCTTCCTGAACCGGGGGATCCACCCCAGCGTGCCCGAATTCGGTTCGGTAGGCGCGAGTGGTGACCTCGCTCCCCTGGCCCACGTCGCCCTGGCGCTCATCGGCGAGGGAGAAGCGGAGCAGGAGGGGGCCTGGGGTCCCGTCGCATCCATGCTGGACTCGGCGGGGCTCGCCCCGCTGACCCTCGAGTCGAAGGAGGGGCTGGCCCTCATCAACGGGACGCAGGCCACCACCGGCATCGGAGCGCTGAGTCTGCTCCGTGCCGAGTCGGCCCTGGAGACGGCCGATGTAGCGGCGGCCATGTCCCTGGAGGCGCTTCTGGGAACGCCCGAGGCCTATCGGGCCGAGATCCACGAAGCGCGACCCCACCAGGGACAGAGGGAGACGGCTGCGCGCCTACGGGCGCTTCTGTCGGATTCGCAGATCCGGGAGTCGCATCGCGAGAACGATCCCAGGGTCCAGGACGCCTACTCCCTGCGATGCGTCCCTCAGGTGCACGGCGCCGGGCGGCAGGCGCTGACGTACGTTCGAGAGGTCCTGGAGGTCGAGGTGAACAGCGCCACCGACAATCCCCTGGTCTTCCCCCGCACGGGGATCGTCGTGAGCGGGGGCAACTTCCACGCGCAGGTCGTGGCTCAGGCCCTCGATCTGCTTTGCATCGCGTGCGCAGACCTGGCGGCCATCGCGGAGCGACGGATCGAGCGACTCCTCAATCCGGACCTGTCCATGGGGCTCCCGGCGTTCCTCACGGCGCATCCGGGCCTGGAGAGCGGTTTCATGATCGCGCAGGTGACGGCCGTAGATCTTCTCGCGGAGCTGAGGATCCTGGCGCATCCCGCGTCGGTGGACTCGGTGACGACGAGCGCGAATCAGGAGGACCACGTGTCCATGGGCCTCGCGGCCGCACGCAAAGCGAGACGGTCCGTGGAGTGTCTCGAACGGGTACTGGCCACCGAGCTCATGTGCGCGGCCGAGGGCATCGAGTATCGCCGACCCCTCCGGGCGGGTCGAGGAGTGGAGCGGGCACACGGGCGTCTCCGACGCCGGATCCGCCGTCTGACGGGCGACC
>JAWVZK010000076.1:0-13822 GCA_033722275.1 Longimicrobiales bacterium
CGGTGGATCGACGCCCTGGCACAGTCCCGCCCCGAAGACGCCCTCCCCGACGAGCTGGAGGAGAGCTACACGGATCTCGCCCGCCTGATCCTGGAGCACAGCCTCCCGGGCGCATCCGGGGATCCTATATCCGACGAGGACCTGGACCGGCTCCTGGCCGGCGTCGCTCGCGGGAATCGACGGACGCGACAGAGCATCTCGTCGACGTTGTCCCGCTTCCGAAGTCTCACCCGCTCGGTGGTCTCGTATCTGGCGGAGACCGGCGAGGTCTCCGAGGATGCCGGGGAGGTCCTCAAGACCGCCATCGACGTCGACGACCTGCTGGACCGGTCACTTCATCGCCTCGTTCGCGTCCTGGAGGAGAGCGCCATGCGCGCCGAGCGTGAGCGTTCGACGGCCATGCGCGCCATCATGGAGGTCCTCTCCCACGAGCTCGACAACCGTCTCGGAGCCGCGCGGACGGCCACGGAGATGCTCACGAGCCCCCGCATGAAGCTCGACCAGGATGACCTGGAGCGCATCGGCAACCTGGTACGCTCCTCTCTGGACGAGGCGATGCGGACCGTCGACGACGTGGAGTCGCTGGTGGGCTCTTGGGGAGCGGCGAGCACGTCGGCGGCGGCCGACCGCCGGATACTCCTCCCGGTCCTCCTGCGGAAGATCGTCGACGAGCTCGAGCCGTCCGCCCGGGAGGCGGGAGTCGACCTGCGGCTCGGAAGCGGTCAGGTGCAGGAGGCCGTGGACGCGCCCCGGCTACGGCTGATCCTCTTCAACCTGGTCTCCAACGGGATCAAGTATCGCGACCCCGCCAAGGACGAGCGATGGGTCCGCATCACCAGCGACGTGCCCGACGGTGGGAGGCTCCGGATCCGCGTGGAGGACAACGGAATCGGGATCGCTCCGGAGGACCACGCCAAGATCTTCCGCCTCCGCGCCCGCGTCGGGAACGGCCTGGACGGATCCGGGCTGGGGCTCGCCATCGCCCACGAGGCGGCCGAGCAGCTCGGGGGAACGGTGACCGTGGAGAGCGAGCCCGGTCGGGGCTCGACCTTCACCATCCTCCTGCTGGAGAAAGGGGGCGCCGCGCAGTCGGGGTGACGCCCGGGGAGTCCGTCCGCCCTCAACCTTCGTTCCGACCGTCTCCCCGGTCCACGGTCAGGCGGTCGACGATGTCCAGGAGCTGGTTCACGTCCACCGGCTTGCGCAGGACGCGTTGGAAGTGGCCCGAGGCTTCGGCCCGCGCGACGAGATCGGCATCGCCCGACGTGATGGCGACGAGGGGTGGAGGCCCGTCCCTCCGGGCGATGGCCTCGGCGAGGTCGATGCCCGACATGCCGGGCAGCTGAATGTCCGAGATGATGAGATCCACCGTCTCCTCCTCCGCCATCCTCAAGCCCTCCTGGGGCTCGCCCGTCTGCAGGACTTCGTGGCCCCTGAGCTCGAGGAGCAGGACGAGGACCCGCCGGGTGCTTGCGTCGTCCTCCACCAGGAGGACTCGGCCGGGGCCGCGGCCGTCGGTGTCTGCTTGGGGCTCATTCAACTCGGTCACCGGGCATCCCGGTCATACATTCACAAGTCGTGCTTCTGGCGCCTCCGCCAAAGCGTGGTGGTGGAGATCCCGAGGACCTTCGCGGCCTCCTTCGCCGACGACGTCGCCTCGAGCACGCCTTCGATGTGCCGCTTCTCCGCCTCCTCCAGGGAGATGAGCGGCGTGCTCCCCGGGACGCTGGCCAGTCCGTCGTCCACCGCGGGAAGCGCCTCGGCGCCGACCCTGGAGCCACGGCTCAGGATGACCGCCCGCTCCACCGCGTTCTGCAGCTCCCGGACGTTACCGGGCCACTCCCGGGCCTTGATCGTCCGCTTGGCCGCGTCGGTGAGCGAGGCGTCGGGTCGGCCGTTCCTCGCTCCGAAGAACGCCACGAAGCTCTCCGCCAGCGGGATGATGTCCTCGGGACGCTCACGGAGGGGCGGCACCTCGATCTCGATGACCCGGACGCGGAAATAGAGGTCCTCGCGGAACTCTCCCTCCTCCACGGCCTGCTCGAGGTTCCGGTTGGTGGCCAGGATCATCCGGACGTCCGCCTCGAGCGTCTTGTCGCTTCCCACGCGCTCGTAGGCGCGATCCTGCAGGAAACGGAGCAGCTTGGGCTGCAACGCGACGGGCAGGGCTCCGATCTCGTCGAGGAAGAGGGTTCCTCCCTCGGTCTTGGCGATCCGGCCAGGCCGGCTCCTCACGGCGCCGGTGAACGCGCCCTTCACGTGCCCGAAGAGCTCGCTCTCCAGGAGGTCCTTGGAGAGGGCCGGCGTGTTCACCGACGAGAATGGACGGCCGCTCCGGTCGCTCCATCGGTGGATCGCCCGAGCCAGCACCCCCTTCCCCGTACCGCTCTCTCCGCGGATGAGGATGGTGGCGTCGCTCTTCGCGGCGCGGCGGGCCATGGCGTATACCTGGGCGGTCTCCTTGTTCTCGGTGGTCAGGCGGGGAGGCGGCACGGCCCGCTCGAGGGCCTCCTGGAACCGCTCGCGATCACGCTCCGCCTGCCGGAGGGTTGAGATCCTCCGGAGGAGCTGCTCGATCTCCGGCGTCGTCACCGGCTTCTGGATGTACTCCACCGCACCCCGGCGGATGGCCTCCACAGCCGTCTCGATGGAGGCGTGGGCCGTGATGACCGCGACCTTGAGCCACGGGCTGTTCTCCAGCAGCCGGGTCACCAGGTCGAGACCCGACTCCCCCGCCAGGCGAAGATCGACCAGGGCCAGGTGGTAGAAGTCTTCATCGTTGGCTGTCAGCGCCTCTTCCGCAGTTCCCACCGAATCCACCGAATGACCGAGGCCTTCCACCAGGAGGGAGACCGCCTCGCGGCTCGACGACTCGTCGTCGACGACGAGGATGTTCAAGGTCTCGGCTTCAGATTTGGGCATCAGCGTCCGGGTTGGGGGCGACGGGAGGGAGAACACCGCCACGGCAGCGACGTCCTCTCCGATGTAGGTGCGGGATCAAGGTGCAACATGTCTGCCAGCGAAGGGCCAGGCGCATCGCCGGCGCGACGGTCCATGATGGACAACCCTGTCGGCCTCCATCCGTTTCAATCGGCGGCGGAATGAAACAGCGACGTCACTCGCTGAGCTTGGCGTGGCTGTACTTCACCATGGCCACCAGCGCGACCCCACCCACCACGTTCCCGAAGGTGGTCCAGCCCAGGAAGTGCAGGAAGGTGCTCCACGACGGCCCCCCTCCGCTGAACATCCCGCTGAGGACCTCCACCGACCCCACGATGCAGTGGTGAAGGCCGAGGAATCCCATGACGAACGTGATGATCCAGACCACGACGACCTGGGACACCGTCTCCCGGGCGGCCGATACGAGCCATGAGAGGAGGCCGACGAGCCATCCGGCCGCCACGGCGCTGAGGAAGATGGTCAGGGCATCGTGGTCGACCAGCGCCCGCGCGATGTGCCGGAAGGCCTCCACCTCGACGATCCCGAGGCGGGGCCCGAGCAACACCGCGAAGGCGGCGAATGCCGCGGCACCCACGAGGTTGGCGAGGTAGACCAGAATCCAGAGCCGTCCGAGCTCGGAAAGCGTGGCCCGCCCTTCGAGGACCGGGAAGACGGCCAGCGCGGTGTGCTCGGTGAAGAGCTCCGAGCGCCCCAGGATCACGAAGATGAAGCCCAGAGCGTACGCGTTTCCGAGGAGGAAGCTCTGAAAGAGTGGAGAGGCGCCGGGCTCGAGGAGGGTCAGGACCGTGCCCATGACCAGCACGGAGAACCCGATGTCCAGACCGGCGGACAGGCCGGAGAGGAGGAGGCCCGGCGCTGGCCGCTTGAGCTCGCCGAGACCCTGCCAGACCTCTTCCGCCAAGATCTCCTTGGAGGTCTTGGCCTGGCTCGGGTCCGATCCCGACCCGGTGGCCGGGTCGTGCTCCGAAGTCTCTATCGTCTCAACCCTGCACGATCCCCGTCACGCCCCCTCTGATCGGCCGGGCGGAATCCCGGTTCAAGCGTGCTGTCCTGCGTGCACGCCCTCGTCGATCTCCTCGAGCATCTTGTCGAGGAAGGCATCCATGTCCTCCGGGCTACGGCTGGTGACCAGCCCCTGATCGACCACGACCTCGTCGTCGATCCACTGGGCCCCGGCATTCTCGAGATCGGTCCTGATGCTGGGATACGACGTCATCCGCCGCCCCTTGGCCGCCTCGGCCTCGACGATGAGCCACGGCCCATGGCAGATGGCGGAAACCGGCTTGCCTTCCGCGAAGAAGTCCCGGACGAAGCTCACGGCGTCATCGTCCATGCGGAGGGTGTCGGGGTTCATGAGGCCACCGGGAAGGACCAGGGCATCGAAGGCTCTCGAGCTGGTGGCGTCGACGGTGAGATCCACGTCGACGGAGCGACCCCAGCTCTCGCCGGCCCAACTCCTGATGGACGCGGGCGTCTCCGCCAACGAGACGACGGATACGTCGGCGCCTGCGTCCCGGAGGGCCTCGAGCGGCTCGAAGAGCTCCGATTCCTCGAAGCCGTTGGTGGCGAGGATTGCGACGGAACGTCCGGAAAGATCGCGATCGAAGTCCATGATATGCTGTCCTCGTGTTGAGGGATCCGTGCTCTCGGTACACCCCTCTGGAAGTGCAAGCGCCGTTCCACCGCTACGGAAGTCGAGGCAAGGCCGTGGGGCTCGGCCCGGAGACGGCTCCCGACCCCTTCCCGACGCTCAGGCTGTCGCGGGGGGCCGCGAGCTACTCCCGGACCTCCACCTCTTCGGCGCCGGCGTCGTCCAGAACGCCGCGGGCGAGCTCGGAGAGCTCGGCCGAGTCCACGACCACCAGGGCCGCCCCGCTCCTGAGCTCCTCCTTGGCGATCTTCTTGCGTCCCTGCCAGTGGCCCAGCCCCAGAAGGGCACCCAGTGGCACGGCGGCGGCCGCCATGGCGAGGATGCTGCTCAGCGCTCCGGAGAGGCCGCGGAAGCTCAGGAAGCCGACCTCCACGGGGCCGGCGAGCCCGAGGGCGACGGCCAGGGCGATGAGGAGCCCGAGGCCACCCCCGGCGACCGCACCGATGACGGCGCCGCGGAGAGCACCGGATTCGTCCTCCACCTGGACCTCGCGGTCACGGTTCCCTTCCTCGTCGAGCACGAAGACCCGGATGGAATCGGCCGGCACGCTCTTCTCCGCCAGCCGCTCCACTGCCCGTACCAGCGCCCTCCGATCGTGGAAGACCCCCTGGACCCGGGCCGACGGAGTCGCGGACGGTGAGGGGGTCGTGGGAATGGAGTCGCGCATGGGTTCTCCTGGAGCGTGTGGCGAGCGTCACCGTCGGCTGGGACGGCATCCTCTCTGAAAGTACCTCGTAACCAGGAGAGGAGCAGAATCCGTTCCACGGGAGGGCGAGCCGTCTCGCCTCGGGGCACGCACGGGAAAGCGTTTCACCGCTCGTGCGTCTGAAAGCGTGACCGGTGCGTTCCCGCCCGATCCTGCCTCGTGAGGCCGAGCGGACGCCTCATCCCGGTGGAACGGTGCTTGCCCCTCATGGGAAGTCCGGGATCGCGGCCCTGGACGTCGGCCGACCCGTCGACACCTCGACGTCCACGACTCCGCAATCAGAAGGAGAGAGCATGAGCAAGCGCACCGACGTCCGCACCGGCCTGAGGGCCCTCGCCGTGGGAGCCGCCTCCCTGGCCCTCGTGGCTTGCGGTGGCGAGGACACCCCGGACGCGGAAGCCGCCGACGTGGTGGAGGCCGCCGCCGAGACCCCCGTCGACGAGACGGCGTACGGATTCGATGACATCGACATGGACGGCGACTCCGAGCTCGATGCCAACGAGTTCCACGAATGGACGGAGACTCCGGTCTTCGCCTTCTACATGCAGACCGAGACCGAGCTGGTGGAGGATCCCACCGCGCCCGACCAGACGGGGGCCCTCGACGCCGTCGTGCTCATCGACGCCCTCTACAGCGCCTGGGACGTCAATGACGACGGAGCCCTGCAGCGCGCCGAGTGGGACGCCGCCACGGACGTGCTCAACGGCCTGAACGACACCGAGGCCACATGGATCGAGTTCGACGTGGACGGCAACGACCTCGTCGACGTCGACGAGGTGAAGGCGCAGCTGGAAGACGACGACATCCTCGCCGGCATCGAGGCCGATCAGAGCGGGACCATCGAGGAGAAGGAGCTGAACAGCTGGTTCTTCGCCCTCTTCGACACGGACGAGAACGGCAGGATCTCGCGCGACGAGTGGAGGATGGCCGAGATGTACTTCGACGTCCCGGTGCTCTGAGCGCCACACGGGTCCGGAGAACCAGATCCCAGCGAGAGGGGGAGGCAGAGAATGCTACGAAGCATGGAGGAGCTGAACGGTTATGTCCTGGCAGCCACCGACGGGGAGATCGGCCGATGCGAGGACTTCCTCTTCGACGACGGGACGTGGGCCGTGCGCTACATGCTGGCCAACACGGGGAAGTGGCTCCCGGGACGTAAGGTCCTGATCTCGCCCATATCGCTGGGCGAGCCCGACTGGGAGTCGCGACGCTTCCCGGTGGCGCTGACCCGGGAGCAGGTGGAGACGTCTCCCACCATCGAAGAGCACGAGCCGGTGTCCCGTCAGTACGAGGCCGAGCTCTTCAGTCACCTCGGCTACCTGCCCTACTGGGGCGATGCCGGCGTGTGGGGGCCCTCGTCGGTTCCCGGGCATCTCCGCACCGACGAGCTGGAGGACCAGGCCGGCGTCACCGTCGCCATCGAGCCCGAGGGAGATCCACACCTCCGCTCTCTGGACGAGGTCGCCGGGTATCGCATCGACGCCGAGGACGACGAGGTGGGTCACGTCGAGGACTTCATCGTCGACGACGAGGACTGGATCATCCGCTACATGGTCGTCGACACCCGGAACTGGCTTCCGGGAGGGAAGGTCATCGTGCCACCCGGCTGGGTGGAGGGGTTCGACTGGCAGAAGAAGACGGCCAGCGTGAGCCTGACCCGGCAGCAGATCGAGGACAGCCCCCCCTTCGAGGCGGGCGCCCCCGTGAACCGGGCGTACGAGACGCGTCTCTACGACTACTACGGACGGCCCGTGTACTGGGATTGACGGCGCGTCGCGACGGCCCTTACCTGTCTGGTCCGTGACGACTACCGTGTCCTCATAGCCCTATCCGCTCGCGATACCGCCTGCCGGCTTCGGGACCCCGTCGTCTCGTGGTGGGCCCCTGTCGCTCCGCTATGAACGTCGCGCGCGTTGCGCTCGCCCCGCCGACCCGTCCCCATCAACAGCCCCCAGATGTTCAAGGAGGGAAGAACGTGTCGTTGTCAGAGATCCGCGGTCCCCATGACGAAGGCATCGACGCGCCCGGCGGCGAAGGGTGACGGACGACAGCGACGGCTCGGCACCGGACCAGGGGGCCGAGGGCGGCGGAAGCCGCCTCGGGGCCCTGGGGAGCATCCTGAAGGAGACCCTCGTCGAGTTCCTGGAGGACGGCGTTCCGGCCCGGGGAGCCGCGCTCGCCTACTACGTGATCCTCTCCCTCGGCCCTCTCCTGGTGCTCATCGTGGGGGTTCTGGAGTTCTTCCTCACCGGTGACGAGGTACGCGAAGCCGTCCTGAGCGCCGTCCGCACGAACCTGGGGCCCCGGGCGGTCGAGACCACCGCCACCGTCCTGGCGGAGGCGCAGGTGCCCGACCTGCTCACCTTCCAGGCCATCTTCACCCTCTTCCTCCTCCTCTTCGGCGCGACGGCGGCCTTCACCAACGTGCGGGGCTCGCTGGACGCCATCTGGGGCGTGGAGCCCGAGGCCGCGTCGAAGAAGGAGCTGGCCCTCGACCTCCTCCGCGCCCGCGCCCGGGGCTTCATCATGATCGTGGTCACCGGCGCCGTCATCACCTTCTCCTTCTTCGTCACGTCCATGGCCAGCGCCCTCACCGGATACCTGGAGGCATGGCTCCCGTACGGCTCGGTGCTGGTTCAGGTCACCGACGCAGCGTTGTCGTTGCTCCTCTTCGGGCTCCTCTTCGCCGCCATCTATCGGACGCTGCCCTCCGTCCAGGTGGAGTGGGATACCGTCTGGGTGGGCTCCTTCGCCACCGCGTTCCTCTTCGTCGTGGGGAAGTGGGTGGTGGCCACCATCCTGGCCCGGTCCTCTTGGACGTCGTACTACGGGCCGGGAGCGTCGGTGGTGACCTTCCTCGCCTGGATCTACCTCTCGGCCCAGATTTTCTTCCTGGGCGCCGAGTTCACCCAGGTGTGGTCCCGGCGTCGCGGCGGCGTCATGAGCGACGAGGCGTGAGGCCGCCAGTGACGTTCCTGTCCTCCACCCCTTGCCTCGCCAGGGGAAGAAGTGCTAGTCTTCCCCTGGCCACGCAAGGGAGAACGACGCCATGACACAGAATCCTAACCTCGTGCGCGGGACGCTCGAGCTGCTCATCCTCAAGTCACTGACGTGGGAGCCGCTTCACGGCTACGGGATCAGTGAGTGGATCGAGCAGGTCACCGACGGCTCGCTCCTCGCCGAGGAGGGGACCCTCTACCCGGCGCTCCATCGACTCCATGACAAGGGGCTGGTGACGTCGGAGTGGGGTCTGTCGGAGAACAACCGTCGGGCCAAGTACTACCGACTGACCCGGGCCGGACAGCGGCATCTCGAGGCCGGGACCGTCTCGTGGGCGGAGTACAGCCGCGCGGTGGCCAAGGCCCTGGCCGTGGATTCGCCCGTGGGTGGCCTGGGAGGCTGAGGCCCGTGCCCGAGGACGGGAAGCGCCATCGGATCCGACGGCTCCTGCGCCTCCCCCTCGGCGACGAACGTCGGGTCCGCGAGGAGGTGGACGACGAGCTCCGCTTCCACATCGAGCAACGGGCGGCGCGGTACGAGCGGGAAGGCATGCCGCCGGACGAGGCGCGGGTCCAGGCCGAGCGGCGCTTCGGTGATTTCGAGGAGATCCGTGAAGAGGTGGAGAGGATGACGAGGAGGAGGAGGAGGAGCATGGAACGCACGGACCTGGTGGACGACCTGCGCCGTGACGCAGCGTTCGCCTTCAGACAGATCTCGGGCCATCCGGCCTTCAGTGCCGTGGTGGTCGCCACCATCGCGCTGGCCATCGGAGCGACCACCGCCGTCTTCTCCGTCGTCGACGGCATCCTCCTCCGGCCCCTCCCCTACGACGAGCCCGACGAGCTGGTGATGGTGTGGATGGACTACACCGAGCGCGACGTGGTGCTGCCCGACAAGCGACGGGAGTGGCTCTCCTGGCCCAACTTCGCCGACTTCCGCGACGAGGTGGAGGCGGTGGAGGCCGTGTCGGCCTTCGGCGGCTGGCGTCCCACCCTCACCGGCGACGGGGTCACGGCCCAGCAGCTCGACGGCGCGCGCTTCAGCCACGGCATGTTCTCCGACGTCCTCGCCGTGGAGCCGGCCGTGGGAAGAGGCTTCCTGCCGGAGGAGGACGCGCCCGACGGGCCCCGTGTGGTGCTCCTGAGCGACGGCCTCTGGCAGAGGGCCTTCGGCGGTGACCCCGACATCCTGGGGAGCAGCGTTCTCCTGAACGACGTCCCTTTCACGGTGGTGGGCGTCATGCCACCGGACTTCCGTCCTCCCCCGTTCCTGGGCTCGGACCTCTGGACTCCCCTTCAGCTCGACCGCACCAACGGTGGGGGACGGGGCTCCATCTTCCTCCGCGCCGTGGGACGGCTGGCCGACGGTGCCTCGCTGGAGGTCGCCCGGGCCCAGGCCACCGATCTGGCCCTGCGGCTCGAGGAGGAGTACCCGGTGGACAACGTGGACACCGGATTCAACGTCTATCCCCTCCACTTCGACCTGGTGAACCAGGAGCGGACGGCGCTCTGGCTCCTCATGGGCGCGGTGGGCTTCGTCCTCCTCATCGCCACAGTGAACGTCGCCAACCTCCTCCTGGCCCGAGGCGCCAACCGGGGCGGCGAGCTCGCCGTCCGCGTGGCCATGGGCGCCGGGCGGCGCAGGATCCTGTCGCAGCTCCTCACCGAGAGCACGGTCCTCGCCGCCGTGGGAGGCGCCTTCGGCATCGCCCTGGCCTTCGTGGGCACCGACCTCCTGGTCCGTCTCGCGCCCCCGGGTACGCCGCTCCTCGAGCAGGTGTCGGTGGACCTCCGGATCCTGGGCTTCGCCGCCCTGGTCACCATACTCACCGGTGCGCTCTTCGGACTGCTGCCGGCGTTCCGGGCGTCCCGAGCCGATCCCGCCCAGGCCCTCCGTGAGGGTGGGCGCTCCGGGTCGGCATCCGCGTCGGCGAGGCTGCGTGGCGCGCTGGTGGTGGGTCAGGTCGGCCTCGCCCTGGTCCTGCTGGTAGGTGCGGGGCTCCTGGTCCGGAGCTTCCAGAACCTCCAGGACGTGGAGCTGGGCTTCAGCCCCGAAGGCGTGCTCTCCGCCCGGATCCAGCTTCCGCCCGTCCGCTATCCGGACGCGGAGAGCCGCCTCGCCTTCTTCGGACCCCTGGAGGAGCGGCTGGAGGCGCTACCTGGTGTCCAGGCGGTGGGCTCCATCGACGCCCTGCCCCTGGCGGGCTTCGACGGCGACGTGACCTTCGCGGTGGAGGGGGCCGCTCCGGCCCGGCCGGGGCTCGAGCCGACGGTCTGGCTTCGTCGGATCACACCGGGTTACCTCGACGCCATGGGTCTCGAGCTCGTGGCGGGTCGCGCCTTCACGCCGTCCGACGACGGCGAATCGACACGGGTGATCCTCGTGAACGAGACCCTCCAGGACGCCTACTTCGACGGTCAGGCGGTGGGGAAGCGCTTGAACGTCAACGACCCCGCGGATCCGGTCTGGCGCGAGGTCGTGGGCGTCGTCCGCGACATCAAGAACTTCGGGATCCGGGCGGAGAGCCGGAACGCCATGTACCTGCCGTACGCCCAGGCCCCCTCCCCCTTCATGTTCACCGCCATCCGCGCGTCCGGCGACCTGGACGCCGTGGTGGGTCCCGTCCGGGCGGCGGTGGCGGAGCTGGATCCCGGTGTGGCGCTGGCCATGGTCCAGCCCATGGAGGAGAGGGTCTCCTCTTCGCTCTCCACGGACCGGTTCACCACCTCCCTTCTCGGCGGCTTCGCCCTCGTCGCCATGCTCCTCGCCCTCGTGGGCCTGTACGGGGTCGTGTCCTACACGGTGAGCATGCGCATGCGCGAGATGGGGGTCCGCATCGCCCTCGGCGCGCCCCGCGGCCAGATCCGGACGCTCGTGCTTCGGTGGTCCTTCCGGCTGGTCCTCGCGGGCATCGTCCTCGGCGCCATCGGCGCGGTGGGGGTCTCGCGCATCCTCGAGAGCCTGCTCTTCGGCGTAGGCGGCACCGATCCCCTGACCTTCGCCTCGGTGGGGGGACTCATGATCGTCGCCGCCCTCCTCGCGAGCCTGATACCGGCGCTACGGGCCACCCGGGTCGATCCCATCGAGGTCCTCAAGAGCGAGTAGGGCGGAGGCTCACCCCGTCGAGTACACGTCGCCGTTCTCGCTGATCTTCCCGTCCTCGTACGGGGCGGCGAGGCGCCGGTAGAGCTCGAGCTTGGCGCATTCGAGGACGCCCACCGCCTCGTTGAGATGGGCATAGCGGAGACGACCGGCTTCCTGCGCCATTAGCTCCAGATACCGGTCGACGAGGCGGGTCACGGCATAGTTGAGCTCGCCGGCGTTATGCGGCTCGTCGCCGTCGGCGAGGCGCTGGCGGGCGTCGGGATCGATGTAGGGCATGAGGACTCCGCGTTTCGGGCGTGGACGTGGTGGATCGTGTCGGGCCTCCGACCCGCCGGCGAAGGGCGGTCGGGATACTCGACAGTGGAGGCACGGAAGAATATGATGGGCGTCCAGGCGACGACGCGCTCAGGGAGGAGGTCCCCGCGGGTCGCCCGAGCGTGGAGCAGAGAGCATTCCCGACAACACCTTCCTCGCCGATCCCGCCCGGATGAGGGCACTCCGGGCCACGGGGCTTCTCGACCGGGACCCGGCACCGGCCCTGGACCGTCTCGTGCGGCTGGCTTCCAACATCTTCGAGGCGCCGGTGAGCCTCGTGAGCCTGGTGGAGGCGGACCGGCAGTTCTTCGCCGCGCAGATCGGTCTCGCCACGCCGTGGTCCGATACCCGGGAGACGCCTCTGAGCCACTCGTTCTGCAAGCACGTGGTGGAGTCGGGAGAGCCTCTGGTCATCGGCGACGCCACCACCGACGAGCGTCTGGCGGGGAATCCGGCCATCGAGGATCTGAGGGTGCGCTCCTACGCCGGCATGCCGCTCTTCGCCGAGGAGGACGGACACACCCTGGGCAGCTTCTGCGTCATCGACGACGAGCCACGCGAGTGGACCCCGCGGGAGCTGGACATCCTGCGGGACCTGGCCGACGCGGCCATGACGGAGATCCGGCTCCGAAGAGCCACGAACGACGTGGCCGAGGCTCTGGACGAGATGCGTCGCAGGCTGGGGGCCGGATAGCCTCGCGGAGCCCCCTCTAACGGAGGCCGGCGAAGAGATCCGTCTCGAGCGCTCGTCCGCCGTTCACCCGGCTCATGACCCGGTAGAAGCTCTGGGTCCCCCACAGTGCGCGATGCTCGGCTTCGTCCAGCTCCTCCAGATGGCCGAAGATGGCCATCTGGGTCCGATGACACCGCACCGCCGACCAGGTCTCCCGCCAACGGTCCTCGCAGGAGATCCGGGTGGTGATGGACCACTTCGGCCACTCCACCACCTCCCGCTCCACCCCGTCCACCTCCATCCCGAGGGACTTGAAGTGCTGCTGGTGGATCCGGGCCCGCTCGGCGTCCAGGAGCGAGTAGTAGACCTTGGACACGGCGTGGGGCCGGGGCCCCGAGTCGGGAGAGGCGGCGGCCACCACCGCCGAGACGGTGAGCTGGGAGATGGCGACGTGATCGGGATGTCCGTAGACACCGAAGGGGTCGAAGGTGACGACCACCTGCGGGCGCACCCTGTGGATGTGCTCCACGATGCGGTGGACGGCTTCCGTTGGGTCTGCGCTGCCCAGCTCACCGTCCACGTAGTCCAGGAACGAGACGCGACGGATGCCGAGGACGTCCGCGGCGCACCGGAGCTCCTCCTCCCGGGTCCGGCCCACCTCCTCGTCCGACGGTCGATCGGTGTTGTCGAAGTACCGGCCCTTCTCTCCCCGGGTGGCGCACACCAGCTCCACATCGACACCCTCGGCGGCGTAGCGGGCGAGGGTGCCCCCCACCCCCAGCGACTCGTCATCGGGGTGGGCGAAGACCGCGAGGAGGGTGAGGGGTCGGGACATGGGGGAAGGGGAAGGTGGACGGGCCCTTGAAGGTAACCCGAGGAGCCCGGCCTCCCGCTCCGCCCGGCTCTAGAGGGGCAGCGACATCGCCACGGCGCTGGCGGGGCACGCCTCGCTGAACTCGACGCTGCGTTGCACCGGGTCGGGCGCGCTGGCCCGTTCCACGACCCGGAATCCGTGGCCGAGGAAGTAATCGTCGGCCGTGGTGGTGAGGAGATACAGGCCCTCGAGCCCGGCGCGCCGGGCCGCCTCGACCGTCTCCCCGACCAGCGCCCCACCCAAGCCTCGGCCACGGCACCGTGGGTCCACCGCCAGCGAGCGAAGGAGCCCGTGGCTCCCGTGGACCTCGAGACCCACCAGGCCCACCACGTCCCCGTCCGCACCCTCGGCGACGAAGAACCCGGACATGGTCTCCGGCACGCCGACGGTGGGTAGATCGAAGGAACGGAGAAGCCGAAGCGCCACGTCGTGATCGCCGGGCTCCGCACGACGGATCCTCATACGGGTGGTGGCTCCGGCACCGAGGCGGACTCCGACGGGCGCAGCGCGTGCACCGCGACCCGTACCTCCGCGATC
>JAWVZK010000077.1:0-13800 GCA_033722275.1 Longimicrobiales bacterium
GGAGGAAGACGGTCCACCGCTGCCCGCGGACCAGCTTCTCGACCTCGCCATCGCCGACCTCGACCAGGCGACGGCCTTGGGCACCCGCGTCGACGCCGCGCTGGCTCGCGCGTATCGCTTGAAGGGCGACGCAGTGTCGGCCAGCGCCGCGGCCAACGACGCGCTGGCCGCCGACGCCGACTTCGCGTTCCTTCAGGGGTACGACGCCAACAGCATCCAGAACTCACCGTACTTCTATCTGGTGCTCAGAGCGCTCCAGGAGATGCAGCCGCTGCCCAGGCTCGACTTCCTGGATCCCAAGTACCTCACGCGGGTCCAGGGCATCGCCGTGGCCAAGGCCGAGGAGATGCACCTCATCCTGGCGGAGATCGCGCTGACGGACGACAATATCGGAGGTGCACAGGCGGCGCTGCGGGCGGCCATCGAGCTCGCCCAGTCCCGGGCCGTCACGACGTTCGTCGACGAGGATCCCCGACTGAACGCGGACCTCAGCATCCGGCCTCGGGACGCCTCCATCGAGGTGAGGGCGGATGCCTCGAGTCCCTTCCGGTCCGGCCTCGTGCTGACCCGCCCCGGATCGGTCGATCAGCGGGTGGTCTCCGGCACATCTCTGGATGCTGACTCGGTGGCGGCGCTCACCGACATCGACGAGCTCTGGCATGCCTTCCACCTGGCCCGCCAGGAGATCCTCTTCCTGGAGGGTCGCCGGATGTCCGACCTGGGGATTCGTCTCCCGATGATGCAGCGGGAGATCGACGCGAACCCGAGCATCAACGAGGGGGATCCGGGGACCGCCGTGGTGGTGCCGGCGTACCTTCCACCCCAGGACCAGATCGATCTCTTCACGCCGTCGACTCCCTACGATGGCGACTCGTCCACTCCCCCTGAGGACCTCGTCCTCGTGACGACGGAGGTCACCATCAACCATGACATGAACGCCATCCTGACGGCGAACCGGGTCAGCCCCTTCCTCAACTGATCCGACTCCGGGTCGTCGACGTCCGAGCCCGGATCGTCGACGCCTGATCGTGCGCCGCGCGCGCCGGGTCGGAGGTGCTTCGGCGCCTCCGACCCGGCGCTCTTCTCATGGCTGCCGGTGGCGATCCGGAGGACCCAGCCACTCCAGCAGCGCGCGCGTCACCCTCTCGGACGCGTCCTGCTGGACGAAGTGACCCACACCGGGGAGGGTGAGCAGCGTGTACTCGGCGTCGATCCAGGCCCAGGTCCCGGCCAGGCCGTCGGCGAGGAGATACGGGTCCGTGAGCCCGTGGATCTGGAGCACGGGCACCCGGACCGGCACGACGGGATCCGACGTCTCCCGGTAGGGCGGACGCGGATAATTCGCTTTGTAGTACGCCATCATGCTCCGAAAGCTCGAGCGGCGGAACGCCTCCACGTACCGCTGGCGCGCCGCGGGGTCGGACACCCATGCCGCGAGCCCTTCGGCGCTCAGCGCCTCGTGTGACCCCTCCGCCTGGAAGTCCCGGGCATACTGACTGTTCTGTCGCTGCTCCGGATTCTCGGCGAGCTCGCGGCTCAGACCTCTGGGATGAGGTAGGTTCAGGACGACGACCCGCTCCACGAAATCCGGGCGGGACATGGCCGTGGACCAGGCGATCATCCCGCCCCAGTCGTGGCCCACGACGATGGCTCGCTCCTCTCCCTGGTCCGCGATCACGGCGGCCACGTCGCCCACCAGGAGGGACATGGCGTAGGCGTCGACGGCCTCCGGCTGCTCGCTCCGGTTGTAGCCCCTCGTGTCCATCGCGGCGACGCGGTATCCGGCATCGGCCAGCGCCGCCATCTGGTCCCGCCACGTGTACCAGAAATCCGGAAAGCCGTGGATCATGACCACCAGGGGCGCGTCCTCTCCCGTCCCGCCGCCCAGGAGCGCGTAGTGGAGGAGGACGCCGCCGGAGTCGACGTAGTGATGCTGCACCCGCTCCATGATCTCCTCCCCGGTCGACGGAAGCTGCGCCGTCAGCCTCTCCCTGGCCCCGCCGATCCCGACGAGGAAGGAAACCAGGACGGTGGCCAGCGCCCCTGCTCCGTCACGCCTCGGCTCTGCGCCGAGAAGGATCCTCCCCCACATGCCGCCGACCTCCCGGTTGCACAATTCGGCTTCAGGAGGGATTGTGCAGGAATGGAACAGCCTCCGCCAGCCGCGGAGACGCAGCGTACGCACGGGAGAACGAGACCATGGAGAGGAACGACGTTTCACGCCGCCATTTCGTCGGAGGAGCGGCCGCCGCGCTGAGCACGTTCGCCTTCGCGCCGGAGCTCGCCGCCGCGAAGGAGCTCCGAGCTGCGGAGCGGGGCATTCGCCGCGTGCCGGGCGGACCGCCCATGCTGCGGGCCCGACTCGACGAGGTCGACGAGTACGACGCTCTCGCCCACCTCTCGTCCAACGAGAACCCTTTCGGACCGTCGGAGAAGGCCCGGGAGGCGATGCGGTATGCCTTCAAGTACTCCATGCGATATGGCTATCCGGACAACGACGTTCACGAGAAGATCGCGGCCTCGCACAGCGTGGACCGCGATCACATGCTCCTCGGGGCGGGGTCGGGTGAGATCCTCGAGGTGGTGGGCCTCACCTATCTCGCCCACGGGAAGAAGGTGATCGGCGTCGAGCCCTCCTACGGCTCCGTCTATCGTCACGCCAGCGGCATCGACGCGGACACGGTGCTCCTCCCCCTGGAAGCGGACCACCGTCAGAACGTCCAGCGGATGGTGGACGCCACCAATCGTCACTACCGGGACGTGGGATTCGTCTACGTCTGCAACCCGAACAATCCCACCGGCGTCTGCATGACCGCCGACGAGATCGCATACCTCCTGGACGGCATCCCGGAGGACGTCGTGGTGCTCATCGACGAGGCGTACCACCACTTCGTCGAGGATCCGGAGTACGAGGAGTCGCTGAAGTACGTGAAGGAAGGGCGCAACGTCATCATCGCCCGCACCTTCTCCAAGCTCCATGGGATGGCGGGCATGCGGATCGGATACGCCGTGGCGCCACCGCGCATGATCCGGGAGATGCGGGCCTTCAGTACCGGGAGCGTCAACGCCCTCGCCCGGTGGGGTGCCGTCGCCGCCATGGCGGACACCGAGGCTCAGACGAAGGTGCTGGACCACAACCGGTACTGGAGGGAGAAGACCCGGGAGGAGCTTGCCGGGCTCGGATACGAGAGCATCCCGTCTCAGACCAACTTCTTCATGGTCCACCTGCGTCAGCCCGTGGCACCCGTCCGCCAGGCGTTCCGGGAACGAAAGGTGGCCGTGGGACGGGACTTTCCTCCCATGCTCGATCACTTGAGGGTCTCGGTGGGGAGCGAGGAGGAGATGGGACGGTTCATGAACGCCTTCGAGGATATCCTGAAGTCTTCCGTCATGAGCAGTCGGAGCGGCTGAGCGCCTTCGGCCGGCGAGGCGCGAATCGACGTCGGGCCGGCCCGGCCGCCAGGCCACCGGTCCCACCGCCGCTGGCCACGAAGCTGGGAGGGTCGCGGGCCGAGCCCGCGACCCTCGTTGCCTGCGGCCCGCCGGACCGTCAGATTCGTCGCTTCCCGGGCTCGCCCTCCTCGGCACACGCCCCCGAAGTCCTCAGAGAGATCGAGACGCCATGAGCACGACCCGCAAGGATTTCCTCAGACTCAGCGCCACCGCCGGCGGCGCGCTGGGCATGGGCATTGGCCCCACGCACCTGGGCGGTCAGGAGGCGCCCAGTGAAGGCCCCGCCGCGCGCTACGGCCGGGACCAGGTCACGCCCGCCCCGCGCCGGCTCGATATCCTCATCCTGGGAGGCACGGGCTTCATCGGCCCCTTCCAGGTACGCTACGCCCTCGACCGGGGACACAACGTCACCCTCTTCAACCGTGGCTCGGGAGACGCCGTCTTCCCCTATCTCGAGACGCTGGAGGGAGACCGGAACGGGGACTACGAGGCGCTCCGCGGTCGTCGCTGGGATCTCGTCATCGACAACTCCACGGCGCGCCCGGACTGGGTGGAGATGGCGGCGGAGCTTCTCCAGGACCAGTGCGATCAGTACATGTACGTCTCTTCCCGCTCGGCCTACGCCGATGTCTCACGCGTGCCCATGACCTCGGACGCGCCCACGTGGACGTACGAGTCCGCGGGCGTGACGCGGGGGGAGCGTCTGCCGTACGGGCTGGCCAAGGCGGAGTCGGAGCGGACCGCCATGCGGATCATGCCCGGTCGGGTCACCATCGTGCGCCCCGGGCTCATCATCGGGCCCGGAGACGAGACCGACCGGTTCACCTATTGGCCCGTCCGCATTCATCGGGGCGGCGAGGTGCTCGCCCCGGGCGAGGGGACGGATCCCGTCCAGATCATCGACGTCCGGGATTTCACCGAGTTCATGATCCACCTCGGGGAGAACCGCTCCATGGGGATCTTCAACTGCGTCGGTCCCCGGATCCCTCGTCCCATGTCCGAGCTCCTCTACGGCATCCGTGCGGTGACCACCGCGGAGACCACCTTCACCTGGGTCGACGACCACGACTTCCTGGCGGAGATGGGCGTCCGTCCCTACGCGGAGATGCCGGTCTGGCGACCGCCCACCGACGGAAACGAGGGATTCGCCCGCTTCGACCTCACGCCGGAGATCGAGGCCGGCCTCACCTTCCGGCCGCTGGCCACCACCGCCGCCGACACGCTCCACTACCATTTCTCCCGTCCCCTGGAGCGACGGGAGGCGTTCCGCTCCGGACTGTCCGCGGAGCGCGAGACCGAGGTGCTCCGCGCCTGGCACGCGCGCAACGGATGAGCCCGGGGTCGATGGAGACGGAGCAGGCCACCGTCGGCTCCGGCTCCCGGATCCTGTCCACGGTGACGGGAGCGGTCCACGAGCGCATCGTGGGGCAGGACGAAGCGGTGGAGGGCCTCCTCATCGCCCTACTCACCGGCGGACACATCCTCCTCGAGGGGCTTCCCGGGCTGGCGAAGACCCTCATGGTTCGAACCCTCGCCGAAGCCATCCACACCGGCTTCAGGCGGATCCAGTTCACTCCGGACCTCCTCCCCACCGACATCATCGGGACCCCGATCTTCGATCAGTCGTCGGGCGAGTTCCGGATCCAGAAGGGTCCGATCTTCTCCAACATCATCCTGGCCGACGAGATCAATCGCGCGCCCCCCACGGTCCAGGCCGCGCTGCTCGAGGCGATGGAAGAGCGACAGGTGACCATCGCGGGCGACACCTTGCCCTTGGACACGCCCTTCATGGTCCTGGCGACCCAGAATCCCGTCGAGCTTCACGGGACCTACCCCTTGGCCGAGGCCCAGCTCGATCGCTTCGCCATGAAGCTGCAGATCGGGTACCCCGACCGAGCGGAGGAGAAGGCCATCGTGCGGCGCGTGGCCCAGGGAATCTGGATTCCCGTCGAGACCGTGGTGACCGTCGACGACATCGCACGGGCGCGTCTCGAGGTCGCGGCCGTCCGCCTGGAGGACGACGTCCTCGACTACATCGTCGAGCTCACCTTCGCCACGCGGGAGCCCGCGCAGTACGGCCTGGCCGATGTCGGCACCCTCATCGAGTACGGTGCGTCGCCACGCGCGACCATCTTCCTCACCCGGGCCGCCCGGGCCCGGGCGTACCTGAGAGGTCGGAACTTCGTCATGCCCGACGACGTGAAGACCATGGCACCCCCCGTGATGCGGCATCGACTGCGCACGACGTACGAGGCCGACGCGCGTGGCGTCGACCCGGACGACATCGTGGAGCGCGTCCTCGAGGCGGTCCCCGCCCCTTGATGTCGGTGAAACGGCGCGAACCATCGCCATCTCCCGGCGCGGATCTCGTCTTCACGCCCGAGGTCACGGCCCAGCTGAAGCGGATCGAGGTCACGGCCCGGGGACTCGTGGAGTCCCTCTTCAGCGGGGAGTACCATTCCATCTTCAAGGGTCGGGGACTCGAGTTCTCCGACGTCCGGGAGTATCAGCCGGGAGACGACGTCCGAGCCATCGACTGGAACGTCACGGCGCGTAGGGGACGTCTGTTCATCAAGGAGTTCGTGGAGGAGCGGCAGCTCAACGCACTGGTGGCCGTCGATCTCTCGGCATCGAAGAGCTTCGGCACCGGACCGCGACCGAACCGGCGGATCGCGTCCGAGATCGCCGCCATCCTGGCCCTCGCGGCCACGGCCAACAACGATCGGGTGGGCCTCGCCCTCGTGACCGACCGTGTGGAGCACTTCCTCCCGCCGGATACGGGGCGGCGTCACGCCCTCCGCCTCGTTCTCGAGCTTCTCGCCTTCCGACCGGAGGGACGCGCAACTCGGCTGTCGGAGGTGATGCGCTACGCCGAGAAGGTGCTCCGACAGCGGACCACCGTCTTCCTGGTCAGCGACTTCCTCACGTCTCCCCAGGCCGATCCGTCCTTCACCCACGCCATCCGCAAGCTGGCGTGGGACCACGACGTCGTGCCCATCCGTCTACGGGATCCGGCGATGGAGGAGCTCCCGCCCGTGGGCATGCTCGCCGTCTTCGACCCCGAGGAGGGCAGGAAGACGATCCTGAACACCTCCAGCCGCAGGGCGCGTCGAGCCCATAGGGAGCGCGTGCTCGGGGCTCGGGCCGCCGTGGACGAGGTCTTCTCGGAACTGGGCCTGGACGTGGTGGACATCGACACGACAGAGGCGTATCTGCCTGCCCTCATCGCCTTCTTCCACCATCGAGCCCGGACCCGACGGTGAGAGCCCCGAACACGTGCCCGGTCTCGCTCTCGACCCTCTCGCTCGCGGCGCTCCTGTCCCTGGCCCCCGCCGTCGCCGCTCAGGACCCGCAGGCCGGACCCGTGGTCCGGGAGGCCACCGTCTCGGCGGACACCGTGGAGATCGGAGATCGGGTGGAGCTGCGCTTCACGGTGATCCTCGGGCCGGGAACCGTGGCGTTCCTTCCCGACTCCGTCGATGCGGGGCCCGTCCAATCCGTGGAAGCGGTCCGCTGGAGCGCGGACCGGGGGACGAACGGACGGACCGAGGTTTCCGTGACCTATCCCCTCATCATCTTCCGCCCGGGATCCGTCGTCCTTCCCGAGATCGAGGTCTTCGCCGTCCCGGCCGCCGAGGCGACGCGAGCCGGCCTCGCGGGTCCGGACGAGGTCGTGGGATCATGGGCGGACTTCCGGGCGGAGCCCTCCGCCGTGTCCACCGCAGGGACCGCGACCGTCCCGTCCCGCCCGGTTCAAGTGCGGTCCGTCCTGGTCCTGGACGATCTCACCACGCAGATCGCTCCCCGGCCTGTCGCCGACGTCCTGGGAAGCAGCAGGGATTGGCGCTCCACCACGCTCCTCGCGGTCTTCGGGCTGACGCTCCTGGGGATCGCGACCGTGTCGGCCAGGGACTGGATCAGCGAGCGGGCCCGGGTTCCTCCACCGCCGCCTCCCACCCCTCGGGAACGCGCCCTCGAGGCCCTCGACGAGCTCCTCGCGACGGGGCTCCACAGAAAAGGAGACGTGCGCGCCTTCTACGCCGGCTGGAGCGACGTGATCCGTCGCTACGTGGAGGGCTTCGATGACGAGTGGGGACCCTCCTGGACCAGCACGGAGCTCATGTCCGATCTTCAGGGCCGTCGTCGCTCCCTCGCCATCCAACGCGCCCTCACCCCCGACGCCATCGCGGACGAGATGCGTCTGGCGGAGGAGGTGAAATTCGGTGGCCGCCGGCCCGGCCCGGACGCGGCGGAGACGCACCTGGCGGCCGTGCGCGCGTGGATCCGGTCGTCACGACCCTCGACGAGCGCCTCGTGAGTTACGGCTTCACCGACCCCGAGTGGCTCTGGCTGCTCGCGTCCGTCGTGCCCCTGGCCCTGTGGATCCGCCCCCGCTCCACCGACGCCCTTCTTCTGGCTCGGGCCCCCTCGGCCCGGGTGGGGTCGGCGGCCCGGGCGGGGGGTCTCCTGCTCGAGTGGGTGCCTTCCCTGCTGCGCACGACGGCCCTCGTCTTCCTGATCCTCGCGCTCGCCGGGCCGCGATCGCTTCGCGTCGTCGAGGAGCCGCGGACGGAGGGCGTCGGCATCGCCCTGGCCCTGGACCTCTCCACCTCCATGTGGGCCGAGGACATGCAGGCGGGGCAGAGCCGCCTGGAGGTGGCGAAAGCAACGGCGCTCCGCTTCGTCGGCGGGAGGGAGGACGACATCGGTCTGGTCACCTTCGCCGGGGAGGCGCTGACCCGTCTCCCCCTGACTCATGACGGGTACGTGGTGCAGGAAGCCGTCCGGGATCTGGAGGTGGGGCTGCTGACCGACGGCACGGACATCGCCGGGGCCATCTCCGCGGCGGCCGGGCTCCTGGACGACGCGCCCCATCCCTCGAAGGTGCTCATCCTGGTGACGGACGGGGCCCACAACAAGGCCGGCGTCATGCCCGACCTGGCCGCCCGAGCCGCGGCGACCGTGGGCGTGACCATCTATCCGGTGGCCATCGGCCAGGAGCGAGGTCGGGACACCCAGGCCATGGAGACGGTGCTGACCCAGGCCGCGCGCATCACGGGAGGTCGGTACTTCAAGGCCACCGACGCAGACGCCCTGGACGCCATCTACGGGGAGATCGACCGGATCGTGCAGCCGTCGCAGGAGACCGTGGAGCGCCTGGAGACCACTCCCTACGGGTGGATCCTCGTCCTGGCGGGCTTCGTGCTGGCCCTTCTGGCCGTACTCCTGAGGGGGTCACGCTGGGGGGTCCTGCCTTGACGTTCGAGCGTCCCGAGATCGTGCCGTGGCTTCTCCCGGCGCTCCTGATCCTCGTGGGAGCGATCCTCTGGCAGTGGCGGCGCAGCGTGCGTCTGAGGGAGGCGTTTGGAGGAGCGGCGTCGGCCCGCCGGCTCACCGGTCGGGAGCTCGGTGGCTTCCCCGGGATTCGACTCCTGTGCGTGACGGGGGCGGCCGCGGCCCTCCTGCTGGCCGCCGCTGGCACGCGGCCGGGAACGGGTGAGCTCCCGTCGCCCCCGACACCCGTCGACCTCGTCATCGTTCTCGACGTCTCCCACTCCATGAGCGGGAGGGACGTGGAGCCCTCGCGGGCGGACCGCGCCAGGGCGGCCGTGGAGAGCCTCCTGGAAGCCGACATCGCGGACCGGATCGCGGTGACCACCTTCGCTGGATGGCCCTATCCTCTGCTTCCCGTCACGGACGATCTCCATCTGGCAGACTACTTCATCCCGTGGATCGGGCCGGATCTCGTGGACGACCGTCATCAAGGGACGGCCATGGCCGCGGCCATCGGTGAAGCCGTCCGGGGCTGGGAGGCCCGACCCCGCTCCGACGCCGTGCCCGTCCTCGTGGTCCTCTCCGACGGCGAAGTGCACGGAGCCGAGACGGAGATCATGGACTCCGTCTCGGTGGCCGTCCGAGCCGGCTTCCGTATCTGGACGGCGGGGGTGGGCACGCTCGAGGGAGCCCCCCTGTTCGTCTCTCGATCGTCCAGGGCCCCTCTGCTCGGGGGCGACGGAGGCCGGGTGATGGCCGGCTACGACCCCGACGTCCTCCGGGACATCGCGCGGGCGGGAGGCGGTGCCTTCCACGATATCGGCGGCGAAGACGGCGTGTCGGGCCTCACCGGCGAGCTGACGGATCTGCGCGGCGGATCGGTCCCCGACGGGGCCGACATCTTCGATCCCACCACGACCCTGATCCTGCTGGGGCTGCTCCTTCTCACCGTCGACGCGATGCTGGACGGCGGCGTGGGGGCGCGGCGCTCCCGCCGATGGGGCATCGCGTGGGGCGGTCGGGAAGCCGAGCCGTCCACGTCCGGTGGGGGCGCGGCGTGAAGAGGGACGCCCGGTGGCTGGTCCGAGGCACCCTCGGCCTCCTCTCCATCCTCGGCATCGTCATGGCGTGGTCGGCGGAGCGCGCGAGTGTGGAGCGGGCGAACCGTCTGAAGAGGCAGGGAAACGCCGAGGCGGCGGCGGCCCTGTATCGCACGCGGACCGCTCTCTCTCCGACGGACGCCCTGCTCCGCTACAACCTGGGGACGACGCTGGCGACGCTGGACTCGGCCTCCGCCGAGCTCGAGCTGTCCAGGGCTTCGCCCGGTGCCACTCGGGAAGTTCGGGGGCGGGCCGAGTACAACCTCGGCGTCCTCCGACTGGAGCGGGCGCTGAACGCCGCCGAGCCCGACTCGGTCCGAGCGGCGGCCCAGGGCGCGGTGGACGCCAACCAGGCGGCCCTCAGACTTCGGCCCGGGGACCCCGACGCGAAGTGGAACCTCGCCATGGCCGTGCGTCTCCTGGATTCCATCACCACGGTCCAGCGGCGCAGTGGGCGGGAGCTCACCGACGGAGCCGTGGAGGCCGACGTGGTGACACGCTCGGTGAACGTCCCCGATCCGGCCGAGGACGAAAGGGCCGAGGACCCTCCGGCAGAGGGAGAGCGGGAGACGGTGGTCACGCTGGGCGACGAGTCACCCCTCACGCCCGAGGAAGCGGCCGAGCTACTCGGGACGACCCACCGGGATCCGAGGACGATGCTCGAGAAGCTCTTCGAGCTGGAAGGTCGTCATCGAGCCATGACCCCGAGGGCCTCTCCGACACGCCGGTGGTGATCGGGGACTCCGCCGAGGCAGCCTGGCCTCAGCCGGGGATCGACCATCCGAAGACCGTGACCTCCTCCCCCGCGCCCCCGCAGCGCCGGTCCGCGTGCCGGCGCGCGCTCCCCAACCCCCGGAAGTCCTCCCGCACGGCCTCCCCCTCTCCCTCCTCGCACCGCAGGACCTCCAGGCGTTCCACAGCGAGCCAGTCGTCGGTCTCCTGGATGGGGTGACATCCCGGCTCCACCGCCACCTGCCTCCGCACTCCATGGAGGATCCGGATGTCTCCCTCCTGGGGAACCTTGGTGGGGTCCCATGCCCCGATGTCCAGCTCCTCGAACTCCCGCGCCTCGTCGCCGGGAGGGATCGGAACACGAGGCGCGTCGCCGAGGAGGGGGATCCGCCAGAGCCCGGTGCTCACGGAGATGTGAGCATCCAGAAGCCAGCTCGCCCGGTCCCGGTGGCTGCCATCGATGAAGGCCTGCCGCGTCGCCATGGACACGTAGGCGATGGGTCGACGATCCGGTGGCGTCGCCAGCCAGACTCCGTCGGCACCTCCAGGTCGGATCAGCGGCCGCGTCAGAGGGCTGGGCGGGATCGCCGAAGCGACGTGCCCTTCTCCCGCCGGATCCCGGCCACGCTGCCCCGTGCCCGCAGGTCCTCGGCTCCCCGGCGCGGACCCCCCGGAGGACGATCGCCCCTCGCCTCGGCAGCCGACCAGTCCGAGGGCCCATAGGACAACGGTGCCGCTCGCCGTCCCGAGGAACGTCCTGCGGCTTGCCGACCCTCGCATCGATGTCCTCGTCTCCGTCAGAAGCTCCGTCCTATGGAAAGGTGCAGGTGCCACCGCCGCCTCCCTTCCGTCTCCAGCTCGTCCAGAGGTTGACCGTCGATGACGGCTCGCGCCACCTCACCGGGTGGAAGAAGGTCCGCCGGGACCGGGTTCAGCTTGTAGGCCAGCGCGATGCGGATGGGGCCGACGAGGGTTCCGAGCTCGAGGCCGCCCCCTGCGCCGAAAGCCCACCCCTCCCGGCGAAGCTCCGGATCCGCAGGGTCGTACACGGTCCCGGGGCTCCACACGCGTCCCGCATCGAGGAAGAGGAAGGTGCGGTGCGGCCGCTCCAGGAACGGGAAAGGAAGGCCCAGCTCGGAGGTCCCCGTGAGCCGAGCCAGTCCACCCGCAGGCACGAAGCGACTGGCCACCACCGTGCCGTCCTCGGTGACTCCCACGTCGGGGATCCTCGACCCCATCAGCCCGTTCCCCCACCCCCGAACGTCGCTCGTCCCACCGGCGGTGAACATGACATCGCGGAGACCCACGATGGCGCGGGTCCTGGAGACCTCTCCCGCCGGATCGCTCCGTCCGAACGGGAAGAGCCTTCCGGCGGTCCCCCGCACGAAGAGGCTGAGATGTCGGCTCAGGGGGATCACCGACATGCCCCTGAAACCGAATCGGGCGAACTCGATGTCACTGATGCCGGAGGGCCCACTCACCTCGAAGCTGGGCTCGACGAGAAAGCCCCGCGTCGGACTGATCCGGTCGTCCAGGGTTCCGTACGCCGCGCTGAGCTTGAAGATGCTCTTCACGAAGATCGGGGCGAAGACGCTGTCTCCCTGCTCCACGACCTCGGAAAGCGGCGTCAGCTGGTACGTGTCGTCCACCCGAAGTCGGGACAGCTCGTGCTGGAGCGTCAGAGCCTCCAGGGCCCGCTGTCGATAGATGAACGACGTCTCCACGCCGAAGAGGAACGAGCGGTCCCGGAAATCGTCCCGGAATCGGGCGAAGGGCCCGAACGTCAACGCCACCTTTCGGTGGAGGAAGTAGGGCTGCCGGATGAGGGTCGACACGCCGACGCTCCGGAAGCTCGTTTCCTCCAGCGCCCCCCACCCGCTCTCGAAGTTCGTGGACGCGGTGAAGGTCCGGGCTCCGCCGAGGAAGTCGCGATGCTGCCAGTGGGCTTCTCCCCCGACACCGGATTCGGAGCGCCAGCCGACGCGCCCCCACACCAGACGGGGGAGTCCCTCGTTGACCCGATAGCGCAGCGTCACGGTCGAGTCCGTGGGCTGTCCTTCCACGATGTCTCCCAGCGCCTGGCGGATCAGGTCCAGCTCGTACAGCTCCTCCTCTCCATCGACGAGGCGGCTCTCCTCGTACCAGTCGCCGGGCGCGATGGCCAGCTCCCGCAGCAGCACCTCCCTGGAGAGCCGCGCATTCCCCTCGAGGCGGATCTCGTCCACACGCGCGCGCTTTCCCGTCACCGCCCGGAGCCTGAGACGGACGCGCAGGTCGGTGGTGTCGGCTCCGGCCACCGCGGCCGACGCCCACGGATATCCCCGCTCCTTGAACCAGCCCGCCGTACGGTTCAACACGCTGGTCCTGCGCTCCGCGTTGAACCGCTCCCCGCGGACGTCGTCCAGGTCTCGGAGAAACGCGGACCATTCCTCCTCCAGCTCGGAGGGGAGGTCCACAGCCCGGGGGGCGAGCCCGCCGCCGTCCTCCCTCTCTCCAGCCTCCGTCACCTCGACCTCCACCGAGTCCACGAGAAGGGGCTCCCCCTGATCGACGACCATGGTCACCGCGACCCGGTTGCTGGTGGTGTCGAGAGAGACGTGGTAGTCCACGGCGACGTTGGGGAACCCTTCGTCACGATAGGCCCGCCGGAGGCGAACGACGTCGCGTTGAAGCACGACCGGGCTGAACGGCGGATACTCGGGAGTGGAGATGCCGGGCAGGAAGTCGAGGGCGCCCCTCAGCCAGACGAAGCCCCCGGGCCCTCTGACGGCGATGCGCTCCCTCAACCTCGACCGCTCGATGGCCGTACCCGACGGGAAGCGCCAATCCAGCGACCGGATCCTCGTCTCGCTGTCCACGAGGAAGAGGGACGGCCCCCCGTCCGACGGCTGCGCCGACGACGGGGCGGCCGCGAGCAGGCCCAGGAGCGGGAGAGCCCAGCGTAGAGCCACGTGCTCAGTAGGCACGTCGACCTCGTAGGAAGAACCGTATGCTCGAGCCCGAGCCCTCGATGTTGATGAGCAGCCAGCGCAGAGCCTCGTACTCGATCTCCACTTCGGACTGTCCTTCACTGCCGAAGGAGAGTCCATCGCCCTCGCGAAGGGAGACCGGTTGCGCAAAGCCGACGTAGAGACGGGGCGTGACATACTTGCCGGCGACGAGCGTCGCCTGCCTGAGCCCTTCTCGACGGATCTCCACCACGTCCAGTCCGACCCGTCTCGCCGCCGCGCTCTCGATGACC
>JAWVZK010000078.1:0-13786 GCA_033722275.1 Longimicrobiales bacterium
GGGCTCGTCAGCGTCTGACCCACCGTCCCGGTCTGATTGTCGCCGGCCACCTTCTGGATGTTCGCCGGGGCTCCCGCCTCCGCGGTGGCGGTGAAGGACACCGATCCTGCGACCGACGTGCTCGCATCCATCGTCTGGCCGCCGGCGGTCGTGCCGAGCGTCCAGTCCGTGCTGGCGATCCCGCTGGCGTTCGTCGTCGAGCTGGTAGGGCTCGCGCTTCCGCCGCCGGACGGAGCCCAGGTCACCGTGACACCGGAGACGGGATTGCCGAACGCGTCGGTGACCTCGACCTGGAGCGAGTTCGCCAGGGTCTGGTCGACCGTGCCCGTCTGGCCGTCGCCGGCCACCTTCTGGATGTTCGCCGGCGCCCCCTCTTCCGCAGTGGCGCTGAAGGTCACCGGGGTCAGGTCCGTCACGCTCGCGTCCATCGTCTGGTCACCGGGTGACGGTCCCAGGATCCAGCTCGTCGTCGCCCGACCGCTGGCGTCGGTGGTCGAGCTCTCCGGATCGGCGGTGCCCCCACTATTGGGCTGCCACGAGACCGAAACCCCGGCCGGGACTGCATTGCCGTATTGGTCCTGAACCTCGACGACGAGGGGATCGGTGAGCGCCTCGCCGACGACGCCGGTCTGGCCATCTCCGTCGATGATGACGAGCGCGTCGGCAGGACCGGGCTGTCCCGTGGCGTCGAAGGTCGCAGACTGTGCGCCTGATGCACTGGCCACCAGCGACTGTGGGCCGGCGGTCGTGCCCAGCGTCCAGTCCGTGCTGGTGACCCCGCTGGCGTTCGTCGTCGAGCTGGTGGGGCTCGCGGTTCCGTCGCCCGACGCCGGGGTCCAGTTCACGGTGGTCCCGCCCACGAGGTTGCCGAACGCGTCGGTGACCTCGACCTGGAGCGGGCTGGCCAGGGTCGTGCCCACGACGGCGGACTGATTGTTCCCGGCGACGATCCGCACGGTCGCCGGCGGGCCCGCCACGAACTCGACCGTGGCTTCGTCGTCCATGGGGTCGCCGTTCAGGACCCCGGTGACCGTGGCCAATCCCGAGGTCGTCGAGGTGAGCGTCGCCGTGTACGTCCCGTCCCCGACGTCCGTCACCGAAGAGAGCTCGCCGAGGTCGGTGACGAGTTGGACATTGTCCCCGCCGGACGGCATGAGAGCGCCTCTCTTGTCCCGGAGCTCCACCGTGATGGTGGCGGTCGAGGAGCCATCCGCCACCCGCTCGCTGTGGGACGTCGAGATCGTCGACGTCACCGGCGACGCCCTCGGCGCCACGCTGAGGGAGACGTCTACCGGCTGAGGCGAGTTCGTGCTCGCCGCCGAGTCGGAGTAGACCAGGATCGTCGCTACGTATTCACCCGGCAGCAGCGCCGTCGTGGCGAGCGTCGCGGTCAGGACGGTCGGTGCCACGTCGGGATCGATGACCGTCCCGAGCCACCCGCTGGCATCCGGCCCGTATTCCACCACTGAGAACAGGTCTCCGAGGACTCCGGTTCCCCTGTTCGTGATGTCCACCTTCCGGGTCGGGGGCGCCACATCGTCTTCCACAATGTCCCACGCGATGGCCGTGGGATCGAGATCGATCTCAGGGGGAGGCTCGCCGAGCGCGAAGCAGACGCGGACCCTCTCCGACGACACAGCTACCGGAGAGGTGACGTTGACGTCGGCACAGACCGAGATGGGAGACTCGAGGCCGGACGGGTCGACACTGAGCGTGAGGTCGGTGGGAGCAGTGGTCCCCGCCAGCACGGCATCGAGCCAGCCGGTGGGCTCGCCCTCGTCGTAGGCGATGCTCGCCTCGAGCCCGGTGAGGTCGCCCCCGCCGATGTTCGTCACCGAGACGTTCTCGGGCTGTGGAACGCCCTCACCCTCGGCGACGGCGAAGCCGACGGTCGTGGGGTCGACCTGGATGGCCGGGAGCGCCTCGGCCACCTCGAAGGTCACCTCGATGACCTGGGGCGAGTTGTCCGCGCCGGAGGCGATCACCTCCACGTCGGCCCGGTACGTTCCCGCGGACAGAGCGGAGGGGTCGGCTCGAACGGATAGATTCGTGGGCGCCGTGGTTCCTGCGAGCGTCACGTCGAGCCATCCCGAGGCCGTCGACCCGTAGCTCACAGTGGTCTGGAGACCCGCAAGGGGCGCTTCCCCGCCGTTGGTGATCCCGACGACCTGGGCCGCCGTGGGTCCTTCGCCAGCTCTCCCTTCGAAGGCGAGGACACCTTGGGAGAGGACGATGGACGAAGCGGTGAGCACCGTCACCTCGGACTGTGCGGAGAAATCTCCCGACGAGGCGCGGATCAGCACGGTCCCCGGGCCGATTCCTCGAACGAGCCCGTCCTGCACCGTGGCTACGCCAGGGTCGTCGCTGCTCCACGTCACCGGGCGGTCCCCCAGCACGTTGCCGGATTCGTCGCGCACGGTTGCCTGGAGCTGCACGGTCTCTCCGACGACCACCGTCGCCTGGGAAGGAGATACCGTGACGGAGCCCACGTCCACGGCCGTGACGCTGGTCTCACCGCAGGACGTCGCGGCCAGGGGCAGGAGGACGGCCACGGCCGCCCCGCACGCGAATCGCCGAATCGGGAACGTCATTGGCTCGTGCTCCCACCGGAGCTGACCTCGAAGACCACCCGCACGGACTGGCTCTCCACAGCGATCAAGTCGGACGAGACCTCCACGGTAGCCTCGTAGACTCCCGGATCGAGGAAGCGGGCCGAGGCCTCGAGCTCGAGAATGGTCTCCGGATCGGCCGTGGTGGACGTCAGTTGAGCAGTCAGCCATCCGGAGCCGGCGATATACTCGACCGACGTGAAGAGCCCACTCAAGGTGCTTCCCCCGATGTTCCTCACCGTCACGGTCTGCGTAGCCACTTGGCGCGACCGTGAGATGGAGCTGAAGCGGACCGATGAAGGATCGACCTCGATGATGGGCGGCGGCTCCGCCACCCGCAGCGTCACCCGCACTTCCTGGGGGCTGTTGTTGGCCTCGGGGGCGCTCACCAGGACCGTCCCCTCGTAGTCACCGGGTTCCCGACTCCCGACGGATGCGGAGAGCGTGAGCGTGGTCGGCGCTACGGTGCTTCCCAGGGAGGCCAACAGCCAACCGGCACCGTCGCCGCTCGTCTCCACCGTCAACGACAGGCCGGTGAGCTCTCCGCCACCCGTGTTCACGACGTCCAGCTCTTCGTCGGGCGGGTCCTCCTCGCCCTGGACAGCGTCGAACTCCACACTGGAACGGGAGAGGCTGATCTCGGGACGAGGCAGTACGACCACGGGGGCACTCGCTTCCACGCCGTCGGTCCGGACCCGGAGAGTCGTACTACCGACGGCTTCGCCCCGGACGACACCCTCCTGGGAAACGACCGCGATGTCTGGGTCGTCAGTGGTCCATTCGTGCCTACGTCCGGTGAGGATGTCTCCCGCGGACGATCTCGGAATCGCCGAGACCTCCTGCTCTCCCCCCTCGAAGATCGTCACGCTGTCCGGAGAGATCTCCACGGAGGCTGTGCTCAACACGTTCACCGACACCTCTTCGCAGCCGGCGAAGGCGAGGATTGCTCCCGTGGCCAGTGCGAGACCGGTGCGGACGGCTGTACCGCCGGACGACATCAGAACCGAACCTCGAGGAGGAGACGGGCCCCGCCGCCGTCCCGCCAGGAGACCGGCTCCAGTCGGAGAGACGGGGTCAGGGTTCCGGACCCGGGGTCGTGGAGGGCCAGCTGGAGCCCCCCCTCTCGGGAAGTGAGCGGAGCGTCGGATCTTCGGGCTCCTCGGTACGCGATGATGGCTCCTACCACGGTGATGGCGCCGGCGGTGACGAGGCCGGGAACCAGCCAGGGCCGTTTCTCCCTCTCGTCGACGATCTGCTCGGGAGGGCAGACGCCGTTCTGCGGAACCTGGAGGCAGTCCACCTCGACCCGCTTGTGAACGATGCCGACGGTTGCTGCGGTCCCCGCCGTTGAGAGGATGAGGAAGCCGAGGCCGGGCCGGCCCGAGTAGAACTGGCCCATGCCGGGCACGAGCAGGCCCGTCGTCAGGGCGATACCGGGGCTGTAGCTCGGCGCCAATGCCTCCGATATCTGCCGCAGCTGCGTCTGGACGACGATCTGATCGTCGGCTCCAGGGTTCGTCTCGAGGTACCACTCCAGATCCGCGGCGGCGGCACTGGCCCGGCCTGCCCGGAGGTAGGCCACGCCCCGGTTGTAGTAGGCATCGCTCAGATCCGGCGCCTCCACGACCGCCCTGGAGAAGTGTTGCGCGGCCTCGTCGTACGCGCCTCGATCGAAGGCCCGGACACCCTCCTCGAAGGCGGATCGGGCCGCAGGAGGCAGAGGTGTCCCGTCGGGGTCGGCCAGCCTCTCGGCTCGGAGTCTCGTATCGGCTGCGTCCGGGGCGTCGGGCTCGAGGGCCAGATAGCGGCAGAACTCGCTGACCGCCGCTTCCGCCTCTCCCGCGTCCTCCAGAATGCGCGCGAGCCTGTACGCCACCGTAGACGAGAGGGGGTCCAGCTCGGCCGCTTCCCGAAGGAGGACGATCGCACGGTCCTGATCGCCCAGGATCGCGGCCTGGTTGGCCTCGGACGAGAGCTGCTCGGCCTGCCGCTGCTCCGCCTCCGACGGAGGCTCGGCGGTGACGCGCGCGGGCGCCCGTGACTCGCACGGACCAGGCGGAAGGTCACGTTTCAGCGGGAGCTCCTGTGCCCCCAGGGATGGCAAGGCGAGGAGGAGCAGGAGAACGGCCCAGAGGCCCGGGGCCATACTCCGGCGCATGTACCTCGCCATCCTGGACCGCGTCTTCGACTTCTCAGGATTCAAATCGGGGCCTCATGTATGTGCACGACCGGCGAACGGCGACTGAGAGGGGGACCGGTCGGGCTCCGAGTTCAGCGCCCGCACCCAGGCGAAAAGGAGATTCGAGAGGGCGCCAAGCCTACATTTCAGGGTACGACGGGCGCCCCAGGCGGGGCAAGGATATCGCGGGCTCATCGGCCGTGCGCTCCTCACCCTGTCTTCTGAAATTCGTCATGGACCCCTGCTCACGACAAGAGATGCCGTACGCGGGAGTCTCAGGCCGTCCACCGGCGGGCCTTCAACAATGTGACCATTCGAGCCTGGAGAGAGTGGTTCTTTTGCGATACTGGCATCCGTCCCCCCATCGATTTCAGATTAAAGAACGAAACAATCAGAGCGCGCACCCCCCAACCGAGCATTCCTCTTGAATTCCAAAAACGATCAACTCGAATCGCTGCTCTCGGACTATGAGCGCCGGAAGCAGGACGAGACCCGGCGTATGGTCCAGCGTGCGTTCAAGCTGGAGAACGCGCGGAAGAAGGGTGCGGAGCACCTCCGACGGTACGCTCTACCGCATACCCGGGACGTCGCCGAGCGTCTCCAGCAGTCCGGCCACAAGGTGGTCTACCAGGAGTTCCTCGACGCGTACCCGCCCAACCTCAGGATGCATCTGTACGTCAAGGCGGGTGCCATGGACCTGGAGGACTCGAAGCGATGCACGATCGAGCTTGTCTGGGGCGATCCCGATCCGGACCGGCTCTTCGCCCGCCGCTGGACCTCCGACGGTCTCGGCGAGATGGAGGAGTTGGGCTCGGTTCCGGCCGTCGATGTGGACGAGCTGTGGGTGCGGGAGCAGTTCATGACCTTCGTACGCGACGCGCTGGATCTGGCGTGATCCGCTCCCGGTGATGACGGACGACTTCCTCTTCGATCCCTGGAGCGGTGACGATTGCGAGGCCGAGCCGTCGTCGCCGGCACGGTCGACTGCATCGGATACACGACTGGCCTCCCCCCGGTGGAGGTGGCGACCTGCGGCTGAGCGCGGAAGAGCACGATCTCCTGAGCAGGGTCCCCGGCGTCCTCGCCTCACCTCCGTGCCCGACCAGCCGCAGGTCCCCGACGAGCCACCTTCATCCTCTCTGGCGAAACGGGTACGTAGCTTCGTCATCCCGAGACTCGACGAGCTGGCGACCCGCCTCCGCGCGGCGCGCCACAAGACGCTCGTCGACGATCGACTGGATGACGATGAAGCCCGCATCCGATTCCGCCTCGTCCCCTGGAAGGGCCCGTTCGAGGAGGCCCCGACGGTGTCGGATTCGGTTCTGGAGATCGCCGTCGACGAGGGCGGCGGCGTCGTCGTCCGGTACTGGCTGGACGGTACGGCGGACGAGCCTTCCGTGGAATCTCACTTCGACGACGAGAAGATCGGAGCAAGGTGGTGCGAGAGGGTCCTGCTGGATTTCGTGGAGCTCACGCTGGCAGCGGCTTAGCTCCGACGGCTCGAGCCTTTCTCTCGACTCCTCGCCGTCCGGCGTCGGCGGCGGGAGACCACGGAGGGGTCGACACAACTCTTGACCGGCGTTGGGGGCCGGATAAACATTTGTAGTAGCGGGGCCGTTGTTGTGGCACCGCTGGGGGGTAGAATCGGTTGAAGCTCCAACCGTGCTCGGCCTGGGGGGGCTGAGCGCTGAGAATAGCGCGTTCCTCCTTCACGGATCCACGGTCATGACCCCATACATCACCCCCCTTCCCTCGGCGTACCTGCGCACGCGGGTCCTCTCGTCATGAGCTTCGATAACCGGAAGATCCCCTCCGGGATCGCCCCGCTGGACGAGCGGGTCGGGGGCTTGCATGCGGGCGGCAGTTACCTCGTGGTGGGTGCGCCCGGTCCCGAGAAGATGGTCGCCGCTTTGCAATTCGTGCACGCCGGCGTCGGCCGTGGTGAGCGCTGCCTCCTCCTGACCAACAGTGATGCGGAGAGCATCCTCGGCGTCGCCCAGGCGTGGGGCTTCGAGATGCGCGACGCGTGGCTCGAAGGCACGCTCCAGCTGGTGGGCTTCCGGGACGACTTCGAGCTCCGGGCCATCCGCTCCATCGCTCCAGAGGAGGTGGTGGAGGAGCTTGACCGCCTGGTGGCGTCCGAGCTGGACCGCATCGCCGTGGATCCCGGGACCATGCTTCTCAGCGGGGGAGCCAGGAGCCTCCTCGGGTCCACCTATCTCTCGTGGGCGCGGAGCCACACGGCGACGGCCCTGACCACCTTCTCCGTGGACGGAGGCGCCACCTCCCTGCCGTCCTCGGCGGACTGGCTCTTCCATGCCACCACTGGCCGCCTCCTGCTCCAGCGGCGGGACGACGACCTCTACCAGGTGACCGTCTCCCAGGCCGTCCCCGAGCCGGGTGCGCACGATGAGACCATCACGCTGGAGATGAGGCCTGGTGCGGGGCTGGTGGAGCCCGAGCACTTCCGGTCCCGCCGGGAGAGCGATCGCGGTGGCATCGACGAGGGTCGCCTCCTCCTGGTCTCTCTCGGCGGCTCCCACGCGTCCGACCTCGAGGCGTGGGCCGCCCGGAGGTTCGACACGGACGTGGTGTCCGAAGCTCTCGAGGCCGTGGCCAAGGTCCAGTCCGACGTGAAGTACGGCGCGGTGCTCATCCATTCACCCCGGACGAAGGTGCGAGACGCCATCCGGGCGTGCATGGCCATCCGGCCCCTCACTCGTGCGGCGATCGTCTTCGCTTCCGACGACGCGATCCGCTCCACCGACCGGATCCAGATCCTCGAGGCCGGAGCCGACGACTCCTTGAGCGGAGGTGTGGACTTCCGCGAGCTCAGTCTCCGGATCAAGCAGTCCATGGGCACGGGCGCGAAGCCCGTGCCGGCCGAGCCCCGTGGTGAGGGGAAGTCCGCCGCCGCGTCGATACCGAAGGAGTTGAAAGGTGGTCGCGTGCCGCGCTCGGTCTTCGTCGACGAGGTGTCGCGCCGGGCGGCCGACTCGGATCTTGCATTCTTCTGCATCCTCGACATCCGGGCCCCGGGACTCGGTGACGAGGAGATGGAGAAGACGCTGGCCGATCAGGTGCGTGCCGACGAGGGAGACCTCGTCTCGGCCGACTCGGGTCGATGCGCCGTCCTTCTCCAGGGCGCGCGGAAGCAGCAGCTCGACGCGTTGCTGAGCCGGCTCCGCTCCACGCTCCAGGCCCGGACCGATGGCACGGCGGTCGTGGAGATCGACGTGCTGAGCCACCCCGCCGAATCGGATCGGATCATGACGCTTCTGGGAGCGTCCGGTGCGAAACCTGAGTAGCCACGGTCGGTCGAGCAGCCGTTACGTCTTCAAGTTCATCGGAACGGCGGCGCTGCTGATTCTTGGAACACTCATTCTGGTTTTGTACGTGCTCCCTGAGCGATACGTCCTGAGCTCCGGATTCCGGGAAGGGAATCTGAATCTTCCCGACCCCACCATCCCCTTCGAGCCTGCCCCGCCCCTCCGTATCGCGGCGATCCCTGACGTCATGCGGGGACCTGAGGCAGGCGCGACACCGGTGGGCGACTCTGCGAACGTGATCCCGCGCGGACCGGCCGAGTCCTTCTGGGAGCGCGTCCTCCCCCTGCTCGAGGAGGGACGGAATCGCGAGGCCATCCCCCTCTTCACCGACTACCTGAGGCGGTATCCCGGCGACCTCGGCGTCCGCCGGGAGTACGCCGTCACGCTCGCCGCCGCGGGAGAGGGCGACCAGGCGATCTCTGTCCTCCGGGACCTCCTCCAGTCGGAGGATGACGACGAGCTGCACCTCCTCCTGGCCCGGACGCTTCGGGACGAGGGACGGGTGGAGGAAGCGTCCTTCCACTACCGGACGGTGGTGGAACGTCGGCCCGCCGACGTGGAGCTGGCGCTGGAGTGGGCTCGCGCCTTGTCGTGGATCCGGGACTACGACGAGGCTCGGCAGATCCTCATCGATGCGCTGGAGCGGAACCCGGACGCCGTCGTGCTCCGAGGCGAGCTCATCCGCGTCCTCTACTACCAGGACGAGCTCCAGGGGGCTCGTGATCTCCTCAACAGCCTGTCCGACCAAGAGATACGGCGTCTTGACTTACAGCAGGTCCAGGCGGACGTCGAGGGGTGGCTCACCTCGCCCGAGGACACGGCCGCCGTCGCTCCTCCGTCGCTTCTCGAGCAGGCGCTCGCGGCCCGCGAGGCGGACGAGCTCGAGCGGGCCGACTCGCTCTTCCAGGCCGCTCTGGCCGAGGAGCCCGGGAGCATGGAGGCGTGGACGGCGTACGCCGACTACCTCCAGTACGAGCGGCAGGACTTCGAGAGGGCGCTCGACGCGCTCCGGCGTGTGGAGGAGCTACAGCGGCAGCAACGCGGGGAGGGCGCTGTCGATTCCGCCCTTCAGTACCGCATGGCGCAGCTGGAGATCTGGACCGATCGAACCGGCGAAGCCCGGGACCGGCTCGAGCGCCTCCTCGCCGCACTGGACCAGGAAACCCGAGCCGGCGCGGAGCCGACCGAGCCGGATTCGGCCGCCGTGTCCGAGCCGCCAGCGCCCGCGCCCACTCGGGCGGACATCCTCGCCCTCCTCGGCGATCTCCACCGCTGGGACGGCGAGCGCCTTGCCGCTGTGCGCCGCTATCATGCGGCCCTGGAGGCCGACGCCGACCACGCCCGGGCCGAGGAGGGGTTGGAGGCCCTGCGCTCCGAGGTGCATCGGAGCTTGATCCGGAGCGAGCAGCCGGGCATGGGGGCGGTTGCGTCTGGCTTCGCCGACACCGACGAATTCCGGCGATACGATGTCGGGGGGGCGTGGACCGGTCTGCACGACGCGTGGGTCTGGTCCACCACCACCGGGGCCCGCTGGCTCGAAGGCATCGAGCCTGGAGGCGGTTTGGCCACACGGGAGGGCCTGTTCGCCGAGCTGGGGGGTGCACGGTGGTGGCGATGGGGTACGGTTCGCACGGGAGTCGAGCTCACATTACAAAACGTGCGTTCTAATACTGTCGACGTCGGGATCGGTGCCTCGTCGCGCATCCTCGGCGCGTCGGGCCGCCGCACCGACCTCGGAGTGGCGTATGAACCGGCTTTCACCACCACCCAGACCCTTCAGGCCGTGGTCGCCCGGGTCTGGCAGAGCCGGCTCACCTTGGCGCACACGGAGCCATTGTCGGAGCGCTGGACGGGCGCGCTCCAGGGTGAGGCGGCCCGATTGGACCATCGCGAGGTGGCAGGCTCCGACGGCAATACCCGCGTCCAGGCCGCGTTGAGCGCGAGTCGCCCGGTCTCCTCCGTCTTCTCGGCGGGCTTCGCGGCGCGGGCGCTCGCGTACGCGGACGCCGCACCGACGGTGGGGACGACCCTCCCGGGTGCTCCCTTTCGTCGGCTCTACTGGGATCCCGAGCTGAGCCTCTCGGTGGGTCCTTTCCTGCAGGTGGAGCGACCGCTCACTGCGGCGTGGGACCTGACGGCCCGCGTGAACCCGGGGATCGCCTTCATCCAGGAACGCGGCCGTGACTCCGAGGTCGTCTCCGATCTGTCGGCGCGTCTGGGGGTGCGCCTCGATGGAGTGAAGTACCGGACCCGCATCGAAATCTTCTATGGCCAAGGCCGGTTCTCCGGCTACCGCTCGTACGGGATGGACGTCTCCTTCAGCGCCCGGGGCTTCTTCGGGCCGGGATTCAACGGATCATGAGCACCGGCCGGCACTCCATCTGGCAATCGCTGGGCGTCGTCTTCATGACGGTGGGTCTGACGCTGGTCTTCGTGGTCTGGGCGCTCATGGTGGGCCCGGAGATCCAGCGGCTCATCGGCCGCGCGGTGGTGGTGACGCTCATCATCTTCCTGGTCATCCTCTTCGTCCGGTACCTCTCCCTGCTCTGGTTCTCGTACCTGGGCCACGCCGAGCGCAACGTGCTGGGAGTCCGGGAGATCCGCGAGCTGCCGCCGGTGTCGATCATCGTCCCCGCCTACAACGAGGGCAAAGTCCTCGAGAGGGCCCTGACCAGCCTCATGCTGCTCGAGTACCCCGAGTACGAGGTGCTCATCGTCGACGACGGATCGACGGACGACACCCTGGAGATCGCTTCGCAGTGGGAGGGCCAACGGGGATCAGGCCTCTTCCGCGTCATCACCAAGCCCAACGGCGGGAAGGCGACAGCGCTCAACGCCGGCGTCGCCCACTCCCTGCATCCGCTCGTCATGTGCATGGACGCGGACTCCTACCTGGATCCGAAGACGCTGCTCCGGGCGGCCCGGCACTTCAAAGACCCATCGGTGGGCGCCGTGGCGGGGAATGTGAAGGTGGAGAACCGCACGAGCCTCGTGACCCGCCTCCAGGCGCTGGAGTACATCGAAGGGCTGAACATGCCGCGCCGGGCCCAGGGTTTCATCGCCGCGGTGAACATCGTGCCCGGACCGGTCGGGCTCTTCCGTCGTGAGGCGTTGGAGGAGATCGGGGGATACGACGCGGACACGTTCGCCGAGGACGCCGACCTCACCCTGAAGATGATGGCCGCAGGATGGCGGGTGGAGTACGAGGACCAATCCATCGCCTGGACGGAGGCTCCCGAATCGTGGCGCCAGCTCGTGCAGCAGCGTTACCGCTGGACGCGCGGGATCCTCCAGGCCATCCGGAAGCGGAAAGGCCTCTTGCTACGCCCCTTTCCCGACTTCCCCCTCTGGATCTCCACCGTGCAGCTCGGCTTCGAGGCCATCGTCTGGCCGGTGATGAACGTCTTCGCCCACCTCTTCTTCGCCATCGTCGCCCTCCTCTTCGGCGCCGGGGAGCTCATCCTCTACTGGATGATCCTCCTGACCCTCCTCGACCTGGTGGCCGCGCTGGTGACGGTCTCCATGGAGGAGGAGTCGCTGGGGCTGGTGCCCATGGCGCTGATCTACCGCTTCGTCTTCATCCTCTTCCTCGACGTGGTGAAGACCTTCGCCACCATAGAGGAGCTCTTCCGCCTCGACATGGGCTGGGGCAAGCTGGAACGAGTCGCGGAGAGCCCGGCATGACGTCGGGGTCCCGCGCGCACCGGAGACAACCATGAACGTCGTCGATATCCTCATCTCCATCGTCGTGGTCACCATCCTGGTGACCATCATCCTCGCCATCGTCACCTACGTGGCATACAAGCTCAGGCTCGCCCGGGAGCCCGGTCGCACCGAGGAAGATCCCTCGGCCCTCCGGTACTTCGTGCGGTATGAGCCGCCGCGTCCGGAGCAGCCGGCCGGCTCGATGGCCACCGGAGGAGAGCCTGGAGCCGTGGGTGACGCCGATGCCTCGACCCTGGAGCGGCTGGATCGTGACGTAGCCGACATGGAGACGCATGCGTCCTAGACGCGATCCGGTCCCCCGCGCCAGAGAGGCATGGTGGTGGCTCGGCGGCCTGCTGACGCTGGGGCTGGTTGCCGCCGGCGTCGTGGCGGCGGGCGTCGCCCTCTGGGAGAACATCGACATGCGTCAGCTGGCGCCGGCTCTGCAGGCGCCTCCGCCCCCGCCGCCCACCCCGGAGCTTCCCCCCCCGCCGGCCCGGATGGCCGCGTCCTTCGACGTGGCGCTCTTCGATTCTGAGCGAAACCGGGCGTACTTCCCCGACGCCGACTTCCACCCTGCCCAGATGAGACGGTGGCGTTCCCTCGCCGAGCAGGCCGGGGGTGTGGTCCGCACCGTGTCCGACGCGGCCGGGCTCCGGGGTCTGGCCCCGGACGAGGTCCTGTTGATCCCCGAGAGCCCGTGTCTTTCCGCAGGGGAGCGGGGGGCCGTCGAGGACCATCTGGAGCGCGGCGGGAGCCTGGTGACCAATTGGGCCTTGGGGGTGCGCGACGGCTCGTGCAGCTGGAGGGGATGGGACATGCTCCTCACCGTCACCGGTGCCGAGGCCGTCCGCGAGCTCACGGGGCGCCCGGCACTCTACCTCACCGTTCCGGCCGGTCTGGCCACGTCCCCCGGTCTCGACCCCGGCACCAGGGTCGAGGTGCGTCCGGATCCGGCCGTCGCTCTGCGGATGCCGGGGGCGCGGATCTACTGGTCCGATTGGGCGTTGAACCCCTGGCCCGATGACGATGGAGCGGGCGCGGACGTGGCGGTCTCCACTACCCGTTCCGGCGCCGGGGGTCGGGTGTCGTGGTTCGGAGTACGCACGGGCCAGGCCGTGTCCGACAGAGAACAAGCGTTATTGGAACGCGTGTTCCATAACGGGATCCGGTGGGCCGCCGGGGCACCGCACGCTGCGCCGACGCCGTGGCCGGAGGCGGCGCGCACTGCCCTGCTCTTCGCCATCGAAGTCGAGGGTGAGGCGGCGTACCGGAACGCGGCGGACATCGCCTCGGCGTTCCAGGCCGACGACCTTCCCATCTCCTTCTTCGCCGTGTCCCGGCTCGTGGAAGGCGATGAGGCTCTCGCGGAGGCGCTGTCGGCGGCCGGGGAGGTGGGCACCCAGACCGTGGACCACACGCCTCTGGCCGGGCTCACCGCTCAGGATCAGCGGATCCGGTTACGGCGGAGCTGGTCGGACATCGAGGAGTGGACGGGGCTCGGCCCGGCCGGTCTCCGGCCTCCGGAGGAGTCGGTGGACGCGGTCACCCTCGAGGCCTGGCGCCGCGCGGGGGGGCGGTACATCCTGGCCAGCAACGAGGCCCGCTCGGCCTCCCCCGAGATCCACGACGTGGACGGCGGACCGATGGTGCTCCTCCCTCGTCTCATGAAGGACGATTACACCATCATCGTCCGGGACATCACGCTGCGCTCGCGGACTCTGGCGGAGGCATACCTGGCCGGCACGAAGAAGATTAGAGCCATCGGTGGTCTCGCCGTCGTGGCTGGCCATACCCAGATCATCGAGCCAGGTGCGAGACTGCAGGCCCTGCGCTCCGTGGCCGACTCGGTCCGCGGCCATGATGTGTGGTGGATCGCCGAGGCGCGAGACGTGGCCCTGGGGTGGGTGGATCGTGCGCGCGTGACGCTGGCGTGGGCGCCCCGGGGCGCCCCCGAAGCTGAA
>JAWVZK010000079.1:0-13604 GCA_033722275.1 Longimicrobiales bacterium
CTCTACGCCTACAAGGCGGGCCTCGACCTCGAGACCGTCATGGAATCGGTGGCCTCGGGCGCGGCCGGGAGCTGGTCTCTCTCCAACTACGGTCCGCGCATGATGGCCAACGACTTCGATCCGGGCTTCTTCGTCGAGCACTTCGTCAAGGACATGGGGATCGCCCTCGACGAGGCCCGACGAATGGATCTGTCGCTGCCCGGCCTCGCCCTGGCCCATCAGCTCTACGTGGCCCTCCAGGCACAGGGCGGCCGGAGGAACGGCACCCAGGCGCTGCTGCTAGCCATGGCCAGCCTGTCGGACGTGGACTGGGAAGGGCGGTAGAGCGCCGGACAGGTCTCACCGCCCGACGCGAGCCCGCCACTCCCGCGATGCTCTCCATGACCGCGGGGATGTACAGAGTACAGATGGGATGGACCGACGGCGGCTCGCAGGGACGCGAGCGCCTCCTGGAACGGCGCGATCGTGGCATCGATGTCTTCCTGGGCCCGCTTCACCGGCGCCAGATCTTCGGCGTCGTGGCCAGATCCAGATCGTCGGGGGCCAGGAGCCGCCGTTCGAGGACCTCACGGTGCCTTCGCGCGAACGACCTTCTCCGTGGCTCTGGCCATGCTCCCGGCGATCTCGATGGTCATCTTCCGAGTGGTATCCGGCCTGGGCTAGACCGCAATTCCGGATCCGTCGCTCTCCACAAGTCGGAGAAGCGAGTGTAGTGCTCGGACGCTCTTTCGTCGTCTCCCATCGATGCGTAGGCATCGGCCATGCCCAGCTCGGCCGGAGCCGTGTTCAGGATACCGAAGACCGAAACGCCCACGGCGCCCTCGTACCAGGCCAGCGCTCCCCGATGCCGACCCAGCTCCTGGAGAAGCTCGGCCCGGAGCAACCGCGCATGGGCATGACTTCCCATGATCGAGTTGAGATGAAGGCCGATGGAGACGTCCATCTTCATCCTTTCCAACTCGCTGAGAGCCTCCTGCAGCTCCCCCTCTGCATGGGCGATGTGCGCTCGCACGGATCGGGCAAGATCGTCCGGCATTGAGCCGAATTCCTCGCTCGACGGAAGGGTATCGAGGATGGATGCCTGGTGCTCGGCCTCCATCGGCTGACCGAGGCGTACGGAAAGCATCCCGATGAGATAGAGACGCAGATAGGGTGTCGGAACGCGGAAGTCGGCGTTCTCGAGAGCCGCGTCGCCCTCCCGCCGAAGCCGCTCGCGCAGGACCCGCAGCTCCGCATCCAGGGCGGGAACCCAGGGTGCGGCCGCGACGGCGGCCTCGAGAGCCAGAGCGGGCCCGGGGAGCCTGTCGGACGCACGCCTGAAGAGGGCCCGCGCGGAAATCCAACGTCCCAGAGCGGCTTCGATCAAACCGTCACCGAGAAGGGCCAGGCCCTGAAACCTGGGTGGGCTCTCCGGGTCCTGAGCGAGCCGGAGAATTCTCTGGGCGCCCCTCAGATCACCCTGATGCGCCACCCGTCCAGCGATCTCGAAATGATGGCCCCGCTTCTCGAGACGAGCGATGGCTCGCGCCTCGACTTCCGGATCGCCCGAAGCGAAGGCGCGGCGCACCTGCATCACCGTGGTCCACCGCTCGTCGGGCGCCAACTCCTCCGCGACCGAGACGAGGGAGTCGAGCCATCGGTACTTGCCGAGTCGAGCCGCCACATCCGACGCCTCGTAGATCGACCACATGTCGTGCGGCCGCAGAGCCAAGACCCTTCTCCACGCAGCCTCCGCGGCTCGCTGTCGCCGCCCCGTGAGCCCGGCGAAGTGGTGGAGCATCTCTGCGAGTCCCCACGCCGCCACCGTGTTCTCCGGCTCCCGATCGAGGATGGCCCGGTAGATCCGCTCCGCTTCTCGGTGTCGCCCCGTCTGACTATGGTACAGAGCCTCGAGAAGGCGTCGGCCCGTGGGCGGAAGCCGGTTCGCGAGCGCCATGGCCTTTCGGGCCGCCGGAAGAGATCTCCCCTCACCCCATCCCGTGGAGATCGCGAGACGATAGTAGGCCAGGGCGAAGGTGCTATCCAGGGCCACCGCTTCCCGAAACGCCGCGCTAGCGCCGTTCGCATCGCCACGCCGGGAGCGTCGCTCACCCTTCAGATACGCCTTCAGCGCGGGCAGTGAGCCAGTACTGCGAGCGGCCAGACCGGCCAGGGTCCCGTGCGTGCGGTCCATCTCCGCCGCCAAGAGCTTTCTCATGAGCTCATCCACGGCATTGAAGAGGGAGTCTTCGGCCGGGGCCAGACTCTCAGAGCTGGCACGCCTCGCCTCCCCTTCGCCGTACAACGACGCCCTGAGCTGAATCCGGTCTCCCAACTCCGTGACGCTTCCGAGCACGAAGCGTCCGGCGCCGACGCGACGAGCGAGGTCTGCGGCTTCGGAGGGGGACAACGAGTGAGTCCCGGCGTCCGGCGGCAGGAACGTAGTCAGAGCTGCCGGGTCCACGCTTCGGAGCTGGCCCGCTCCATCGACCATCGGCGAGATGAGATCCACCATTCCCGTGGACAGATACTCGAACCGTGGACTCCCGTGGTACTGAAAGGGGAAGATCGCCACGACGTCCTCCGAAGGCTGAACGCCCTCGAATCTTCCGACTCCTCCTCCATCAAGTATCAGCGCGGCCATACTCAGGCCGAGCAAGACCGCGGCGCTACCCAGGACCGGAGCCGTCCATCGACTCCGCTCTGGAGATGGGGATGACGAGTGCCCGTCCGGGGCATCGTTCCCCCGGACCGGGTCGAGCGAATGCGCCATCTCGCGTCCTCCGCTCCTCCTCCTCCAAGGCCGGCGAGGCGAGCCCGATCCGGGGCGCGCTGTCGAATCGACGGAATGGAGATCACCGACGGTGCTCGTCATCGATTCCGGTGGGCCCAGCCCCAGCTCCGAGTGCAGCCACGAGGCGTGGGCTTCGTAGCAGCGAACCGCGTCCACCGGTCGATTCACCTTCACGAGCAGTCGAATCAACCGCTCCCACGCTTCCGAGTCTCCCCTGTCGATGGACGCCCCTCTCCGTGCCCAGGAAACCGCTTCGTCCCAAGCTTCGGACGCCTCCGCTCGGTCCGTCAGCTCCCGAGCAGCGTTCACGGCCCGACGTCGGGTCTCCCTGCGGAGAGTGTCGAGCCGGTGCTCGAGGGCCGGCGAAGCGCCCGGGATATGGAAGCCCTCGAGCAAGGGGCCTCCGTACAACTCGAGGGCCCTCTCGTTGGCGCCTCGAGACAGCGCCTCATCGAAAGCCCAGACGTCACACCATATCTCTGACGGATCCACCCCAACCTCCTCTTGGCCCCGCGTGCGGATCACCCGACGGCCCATCGCCCGACGGAGCTCGTAGAGGAGATTGCGGAGGGCCCCTCGGGCGCGCCGCTCGTCGGAATCGGGCCAGAGGAGGCCGAGCAGGGACTCTCGACGCAGGAAGCTGCCTCTGCCATTCAGCACGAGGCAGGAGAGGAGGGCAAGACGCTTGGGGCCCACCAGAACCGGAGTGATGGAGTCCTCCCCCGGCCGGCGGATCTCAGGCGCCCCGAACAGATGGAGCCGAATCATTGAGCGTCAACCGCGTACATCGAGCCGTCATCGGCCAATCTAACGGCCGGATGACAGCCGGCAAACGGACGTTCCTTACCCTCGACGAGACGAACCCGTCGGCCCCTTCCGCGTCCGGAAAGGGCCTTCGGCCCAGAACGAGGAATCGTACGAACACGGGAGCCACCATGATCACAAGACCCGCACTACCGCTCGCTCTGCTCGCCACCGTAAGCCTCGCAGCGTGCGACGGCGAGCCCACGGGGTTGGAGGATCATGCGTCCGAGCCGAGCCCTCGTTTGAGCACGACCGCCCATCCCACCATGGGAGGAGAGGGCGAAGGCATCATCTTCTCCGACCACGTGGTCACCGGCATCGCCGTGCTGGACCCGGAGAGCGGAATGCTCTGCACGGGTAACTTCGAGCCACCCGCCGATATCAACGATTTCGTCCACGTGAATCGGCACGGCCGGTTCTTTCTCCGACTCGAGAGCCATCAAGCGGGCTTCGTGGTCTACCGACCGGATCCCGACGCCCCGACGGCCCCGGGGTTTCCTTTCAGCCCCGTCTACGTCGGAAGCGGACAGGTGACGGTGACGATCTCCAGCTACGACGCCACGGCCCCGTTCGCCGCCCTGAATTCCGCCTCTCTGGAGGGCACGGCCGAGCTTGCGAGTCTCACCGACGGATCCACGGCCCGCGCGGTCTGCAGGTGGCAGTTCGCCCGCGGACAGACCGTCTACCAGGACGTCATGATAAACTGACGTTCCTTCGGATCTTTCGACCCGCGGGGCTTCGGGAGCTGAGGAAGTCCGCGGGTCGGAGATCGGGACCGCTTCCGCGCCCCGGACTATCGACGGGTCTGTCAGCCAGGCGTGTCCTCGAGGCACTTGCCTGGTACGAGACGCTGGGCTCCACCTCCTGGGAGGGAGCCACGGCCAGCCTGTCGGACGTGGACTGGGAAGGGCGGTAGAGCGCCGGACCGGCCTCACCGCCCGACGCGAGCCCGCCACTCCCGCGCTGCCTCCCCTCCGCCCCACGATTCGTAGAGGTCGGCCGGCGCCTCCGACACCCGCCGCGTCCCGTAGGCGTCGGCGCTCGAGGCCTCGAGCAGCATCGCATGGGCCTCCGGGAGCGGTACCTCGGCGTCGTCGCAACGCCCCAATGCGGAGAGCGACCGAGACCAGACGTGAAGCCTGTCGCCGACGAGGGTCGGAAGTCGAGCGGATCGCCGACTGAGGAGCACGCGGCTACCGTGGGGTCGTGCGTGGGACTTGCCGACGATCAGCACCGGCGCACTTTGAGCGCCATGATCAGCTCCACCGCTCTCGTAGACCCGGACCGACGTTCCGGCGTCCGCCATCGCTCGATGCCTTGATGTCACCTGGCTCACTCGCCGACTTCTTCGAGGAGCTCAAAAGGCGCAAGGTCTTTCGTGCGTTCATCGGGTACGCATTGGCCGCTTGGGTTCTCATTCAGGTCGCCGAGACGACGTTTCCCTATCTCGGGCTCCCGGACCGGGCCGTCACCATCGTCATCGTCCTCGCCGTGGCCGGCGTTCCCGTGGCTCTCGTTCTCGCCTGGATCTTCGACATCACGCCGCGGGGACTGCAACCCACCGCCGACGCCGAGGCCCGACCCGGGCCCGACGAATCGTCTGGCATCCCCCCACCCCTGACGATCCAGACGGGTCCTCCGAACCCAGCCACTCAGCTCGTGGGACGAGCCCAGGAGCTCGAGGAGCTGAAGCACTTGCTCCAGGACGCTGCGACCCGGGTGCTGACGCTGGTCGGTCCCGGCGGGTCGGGCAAGACGCGGCTGGCACTCGAGCTGGCGCGCGAGCTGCGGCCGAACTTCCGGGACGGTGTGGCCTGGGTTTCCCTCGAGGCGGTCCGTGACCCCGATCTGGTCCCCTCCGCCGTCGGCCGTGCGCTCGGAGTAGGGGAGTCGGGAGAAGAAGAGATCACGGTGACCATCGGGAGCTTGCTCCGTCGGCGACGGATCCTGCTGGTCCTGGACAACTTCGAGCAGGTCCTCCGAGCGGCTTCTCTCGTCGCCGCGCTGGTGGAGGCGTGCCCGGACCTCCGCGTGCTGGTGACCAGCCGGGCGCCGTTGCGCGTGCGAGGGGAACGGGAATTCCCACTGTCACCGCTTTCGGTGGCTCCGACAGGCCGTTCTCCGGCGGAGCTCATGCGCTCGCCGGCCGTGCGACTCTTCGAGGAACGAGCCCGCGACATGAATCCCCGATTCCGCCTCACCGAGGGGAACGTGTCGGCCGTCGCCACCATTTGCCGGCGCCTCGACGGACTCCCACTGGCGCTGGAGCTCGTAGCGGCTCGCTCCAAGCTCTTGAGCCCCACGGCCATCCTGGAGCGCCTCGAGCAGCGGATGCCCGTGCTGGGCGAAGGGGCCCGGGATCTGCCGGACCACCAACGAACGCTGCACGACACCATCGCGTGGAGCCACGAGCTCCTGGATCGGCAGGGGCAGGTGCTGTTTCGCCGCCTCGCGGTCTTCAACGGTGGATTCGACCTCGACGCCGCCGAGGCGGTGGCGTCCGAAGATCTGGAGACCCAGCTGCTCGACGTCCTCGGATCTCTGGTGGACCACTCGCTGGTGCAACCGGATCGCCGAGCCGGGCGCGAGTCCCGCTTCGAGATGCTCGAGACCATCCGGGCCTACGCCACGGAGCTCCTCATCGCCGGAGACGACGCGGCCGTGATCCGTCGACTGCATGCCGAGCACTACGCCGACTTGGCGCGCACGGCCGAGCCGGAGCTGGTCGGGCCCCGTCAAGCCGACTGGCTGGCGTGCCTCGAGGAGGAGCACGACAACCTCCGAGCGGCTCTCGATTGGCTGAGGGTCGAGAATCCCACCGACGCCCTCGCTCTGGCCGTCGTCCTGCGTCGGTTCTGGGAGGTCCGGGGACATCTCACGGAGGGACGGCGCCGCTTGAGCGAGCTGCTGGAGATGTCGATCACCGACGAGAAGATCCGACTCAAGGGTCTCTACGCAGCGGGCATCATGGCCGACGCGCAGGAGGACTACGCCGCGGCACAGCGCTATTTCGAAAGATCCCTCACCCTCCACCGAGAGGCGGGCGACGAGTGGGGGGTCGCCAATGCCTTGAACAACATGGGGGTCATCGCTCTGCGTCACGGAGACCATGAGGCGGCCCACCGCCTGTACGGGGAGAGCAACCGGCTCTGGCGAGAGCTCGGTAACGAGGCCGCTGTGGCTCTGGGCTTGAACAACCTGGGCAACGCCGCACGTCTCATGGGGCGACACCATGAGGCGCGAGCCGCGCTGGAGGAGAGCCTCGAGATGCAACGCTCCGCCGAAGACCTCGACGGGTGTGCACTCACCCTGCGGCTCCTCGCCGAGGTAGCCCGGGACGAGGGAGACGCGGCGACGGCCGCGGAGCTCTACCAGGAGAGTCTTTCAGCCTTCCGGGAAACCGGGAATCGGCCTCAGATCGCTCGCTCCCTTCTCGAGCTCGGTCGTCTACAGCGGGATCGAGGGTATTCCGATGAGGCGCGCGACCATCACGCGGAAGCGCTGGACGAGTACCTCCGGCTGGGCAGCCCGCGTGGGCTGGCGGAGACCCTCGAGGCGCTGGCCGAGCTTGCCTCGGACGACGGCGCCACCGAGGAGGAAGCTCGATTCCGTGCCGGTGCCCAATCGTTGAGGGAGGGCCGGCGGCCATTCGATCCCACCGTGGTGGAGGCCGCCCGGGCGTGGGCCACGACTTGACCCCCCGATAGTTCGAAGCCTACTCTGAGCCGTAGATGCATCGAACTCTTCGGACGGAGGCAGCATGGGTCGCTTCATCGTAAAGCGCACACTCCCCAGCCTCACCGAGGCGGAGCTGGAGGACGTGGGCAAGCGCGTGGTCCAGGCCGCAGACCAGGTGGGGATCAAGTGGATCCGCAGTCACCTGACCGCCGATGGACGACACTCCTTCTGCGAGTTCGAGGCCCCCGACGCCCAGGCCTGCGTGAGACACGCGGAGGAAGCGAAGCTACCCGTTGACGACGTGATTCCCATCGGTCGGGAGATCGGTCCCCAGAACTTCGTCTAGAAGGCCGCTGTAGCTCCGGGGCACCACCGGCCCTACGCCGAGCCACCCGCCGCAGTCTCGGCGCAAACGTCTTCGACCTCCTCTTAGCCATCCCCGCAAGTGTCCTCATCGCGGGCCCGTCGGTGGCGAACTTACCGGGTCGCCGCTCCCCTCATGGTCTTCCTCACGCCGGGGACCGTCGTCCTGTTGACCCCGCTCAGCACCGAGTCTGTAGCTCAACCGCTGGGAGGGCTGGCTGCTACTGGGCCTCTGCGCCCCCTTCGTGGGGTGGCTGGACCCGGAGACCGCGGACGTGGGGCGTGGACCCGTCCGTGAGGCTCGAAAGCTCGGCCGTGCCTCGAGAGAGGCGGAATTCAGAGTTGTCGGCCGGCTCGGTCTACACAGCCCGGTAGACCGTACCCATTCCGCCCTCGCCCAGCACGGCGCTCTTCTCGGTCTCCCTCCTCTCGGTCGCTGAATCCCCCGTGCGCGAATCCTTGCCTCTCCCCATCCGTAGGGCTCTTTATCATTGGGAGTGCCCGCTGCGGATACGAGAGCCGAAACCAGCGCCAACGCCATGCCCACCGACACCACCCCCTGCCCCTTCTGCGAAGCGGAGATCGGGGTCAAAGCCAAGAAGTGCCGCTACTGCGGAGAGTGGGTGGCGCGCCGGTGTCTCTCCTGCAACACGCCCATCAAGGGAGAGTGGGCGGCGCGGGGGTACTGCCACGAGTGTCAGGTCCGCCGGTCGTCGATGCCGGTGCCCGACCCGGCATCGAAGGCCTTGCGTCGCGGCGACAAGAGCAAGGCCATCGGCGTGATCCTGGCCCTCGTCCTCGGCGGAATCGGAGCGCACAAGTTCTACACGGGCAGGACGGGCAAGGGGATCCTGTACCTCCTCTTCTGGTGGACGGGCATCCCTTCCCTCCTCGGGATCGTGGAGGGCGTATACTGGGCGACCCTCAGTGACGAGGACTTCGATCGACGGGTGCTGACCTGACGCTTGGGGGAGCGGGAGTACCCCCAACCGCCGGGCAGGCAAAGCAGGAGCGGGGGCGGACCCGGGCTCGGCCTCCTGATGGTGGAAGGTGGCCTCGGTCTCGGCGGAGCGAACCAATCCCGCTCAGGGATGTACAGAGAGGTCCGGCTCTCGACGACGTCCCGTGACCGCCATGACGCCTCCTTCGCCCCTTCACCGCTTCCCACGGAACGTCGCCGCCCTCATCGCGACGTTCGGTGTCGCGCTGCTTCTCGGCGCCCGAAGCTCAGGAGATGGGGTTCCGGTACCGACGCCCATGGCCACCACGGCCTCCCGTACGCCCCTCGGCCCCCTCCCCTTCCATTACGATCTCCACACGTTCAAGGGGGAGGCGGGCGAGACCGACGTGGTGGCGGCCGTCGCCGTGCCGGTCCGTCGACTGGGACGGGAGCGTCACGAGGGCCGGGTCCGATATCGGTTCGACGTCCGATTCGTCCTCGCCGACACCGCCGAGAAGTCGGTGGTGGACCGGATCGACTCGGTCTTCGTGAGCGTCCCCCGTCCCCTGGCTCGAAGGCACCTCCTCCACACGGTCGTCGAGCTGCGGACCGAGCCCTCCCGCGCGATCCGGCAGCGGATCGTCGTCACCGACGTGGCCCGACCCGGCTACGGGCAGCTCTACCAGTCGGACTTCCCCGTCCCGGACTACACGGGCACGGATCTCATGCTGAGCGACGTGGCGTTCGGCCTGCCCGGCGCCCGGGCGGGCTGGACGCGTCGGGACGTCAGCCTGGCTCTGCTCCCCACGAGTCAGTTCCCCGAGAGCTCGTTCGACGTCTATTACGAAATCTACAACCTCCCTCCGACTCGTCCGTACGAGACGGAGATCGCCATCCAACCCCTGGACGACGACGACGAGCCCGTGGTCCGGACCGTCTTCCAGGGAGAGTCGGACGCAGGCGACGACGGCGTCATCGGAGAGCTTCGCCGGGTGGAGTCCGCCCTGGACCGGGGTCGGTACCGCGTCACGGTCACGGTCACCGATGGGGTCGACGGTCGCGTCGCCCAGCGTTCTCGGATCGTGGACGTCACGGGTTGGCGGCCCGGGGTGACCATGGTGCCGGCGCGTTCGAAGCGAGGCGCTGGAGAGGAAGACTCCTAGATCCCCGGTTCTGGCCACGGGCCCGGATGGGAAGGCCTGCGGAGTTCCTGCCGGACACGCGACGACGTCAGGTGGGCCGGGGAGGTGGCTCGTCCAGAGGGATCCCTGGACGACGCGAGCTGCGCCGGACCCTCAGGTCCCGCGCCACGGGCATCGTCCCCACGTCCGGCTGCACCCGGCCCCGGCGATCGCCAGAGAGGACGATGGGGAAACTCACCGTCTCGAGCTCTACCTCTCCTCGCGTCCCGTCTCTGTGATTCATCACCGCGAGCTGAGCCACGTCGATCTCGCCTTCCGCTCCGGGGGCGCCGCCCACCAGAGCATGCATACGGATGCGGATGCGATCACGAGCATGGACGTCCCCCACCAGGATCGTCAGCAGTCTCCCGGTGCCGGCGCTGGAGAACCCGTGGGTCATCTGGATGAACTCGGCGTGCTGCCCGGGACGCACCGCGACGTGGACGTTCCGAGCCGCGAGTCGGCCCGACCCCTCCCCGGACCCCGCCATCGCAGCGCCGTGCCGTCTCCGCTCCCGCACGCGCTCGGCACCCTCGTGTCCGAGGCTGCCTTCGATGAGCAGGACGGCGCGCACGAAGAAGCCGCCGTCGGCCACCTCCTCATAGTCGAGCAGAATGCTCGTGTCCATTCGCGCTCGAGCTCCGGGCACGGGGAATCCATCCTGCGCGGTTACCGTGACGCCGGAGCGTCAAAGCAACGTCGAGGCGACGCAACAATCTCCATCACCGGGAGCAAGACCGTCATGGTGACTCATCGTCCACGCCGTCCCTTCCCTTCTAAGTACTGCTTCAGGCGGGTCATCGCCAACCGAAGCTCCTCTCGGGGGACACAGGGATAAACGAGACGAAAGAGCCCGCGCTTCGCGTGTCCGAATCCCACCCCCGGAGTCAACAGCACGCCCGCGCTTCGGAAGATCTCCTCCCAGAGCCCGAGCTCCGCCTCTTCGGTGTCGGCATGCATCCACCGGGAGAGGTCCAGCCAGACGAAGAGACTTCCCCGGGCCGGAACATAGGGAACGTCCATATCCCGCAGATGACCCACCACCAGAGCGTACGCGCCGGTGAGTCGCCGCTTGTTCGCGGCCACGTAGGCCGTCATGAAATCGCGGTCCGTCAGCACGTGGCCCAGGAGCCACTGCGTGTGGTTCGAGACGGTGCGAGGGAGATTCAGCGTCTCGTACGCCCGGAGGAAGTCGGCGCTCAGGGAGTACGCGAAACCTACGCGGAAGCCCGATATGCCCAGATCTTTCGACAGCGCATACCAGAGGTGGAGGTACTCGCTCCGCCTGGCCTTCATGACGTTGGCGAAGGAGACGAACCGGACATCCGTCTCGTAGTCCCCTCGGATCTCCGGATGGCCCGTGTCGATGAGCGATAGGCCGTAGATCTCGTTGACCGCCAGATGAATCTCGTGGTCGATGCACCAGTCGGCCACCTCCTCGAGGATGGCCGGAGCGTACACGCCGCCGGTAGGGTTGTCCGGCGTCGTCAGGATGAGCATTCGGAAGCGCCCGCCGGAGGCGGAGATGTCCCGATGCGCCCGATCCAGATGCTCGATTCGAAGGGCCGGTCCGTCGGCGAGGTCGGACGGCTCGTGGTGGGTGATCAGATCGAAGCGGCGCAGACCGGCCGCGTTCCCGATGTCTTGACGGTAGACCGGATAGGAGGGCGCCGGGATCACGGCCACGTCGCCGGGATCCCCGAGGATCAGACTCGTGGTCTCGATGACGCTGGTCGCCCCCGCCGAGACCGCCAGGTGTTGGGGATCGACGGAGCAGCCGGTGAGGTGCCGGGAGAGGAAGCGCGCCGCTGCCTCCCGGAACTCGGGCGCGCCGCGAGGCTCGGTATACCCCGCGACCCAGTCGGGGATGGCCAGATCCGCCGTCACTCCCTGGATCTTCCCTCGCAGCTCCCCCCAGCCAAGGCGATTCTCCGCGATGTTCAGCGGGATCTTCCCGGACGGATTGTCCCGGGGGTGATAGCGATCCTCCTCCGCCTCCTCGAAGGCTTCGTAGTCGATGCGCAGAGGCGTGCCGGCGGCCCGATCTCCGCGCGCGGACCGGGAGGTCATCGGCTCGCCGCGGTCTTGCCGAGAGAGATGAGACGCGGGGAGGGCGGCGTGCCCGTCAGCCGCCGGGCGGGCCCGCGGGATGCTGCCGGCACGCCGGAGGCTGCTCGATGGAGTAGACGACGGAGGCGATGCGCCAGCCCTCCTCCGTGCGGAAGAGCGTGAATACGTCGACGCCGCAGTGAGACCACGCTCCGTCGATGTAGAGGTCGTACGGGAGCCAGACCGTCGCGATTGGACCGGAGAGCAGCACCTCGGGGTCGAATCCCCGTTCGACCACGTCCGCATCCATCCGCCTCGACCGCTCCTCGGCCCGGGAGCGCATCCCGAAGAAAGGTCGACCGTCGCGCTCGCCCACGACCCCGATCACCGAACCCGGGACCATCAGGTCGGTGAATCCGACCTTGTCCTCGACGCTGATGCGCGCGAGGGCGGAGTCCACCACGGCGAGGACGGCTTCCTCCTGGGCGGAAGCGGGTCTCGCAGCCGCGACGAGGAGCACGCCGACGATGGCGAGCGACCCGAAGCGTGGAGTGAGGGAGGGTGAAGGGACCATGCGGGCCGGACTCCGGTTCGGGAAATCGCCGACACGGCGAGCGCGGAAGCAGGATACGTCGGCGGGGGGGACATCGGCAAACAGCCGAGAGGTGGATGACTGTGGTCCATCCGACCGTGTACCGCCCGTGGGTGCCCGATACGGCTTCGTCCCGGACGAAAAGAGGCCGACCAGCTCCACGCGCCGATCGGCCTCTGTCGACCACGCTACCCCGGGTTCCTCACGGCCTCGCGTCGTTCAGCGCGACGCTCGACCAGTCGGGACGGCCGGATTCGAACCGGCGACCCCTGCAACCCCATTGCAGTGCGCTACCGGGCTGCGCCACGTCCCGAGGACCGGGAAACTAAGCGTTCGGGAGCCGGACTGGAACCCGCCCGGAGCCCCGGACCCCCTGAGCCGCCCCGGCGAGCGGCTCGATCTTGCGGGACCCGGTGTAGTCTGGAGCGCAGCCCCCTTCCATCCCGACCGACCGACGAGCATGGAGACGAGCACCGACCCGGTGGACATCCGCCCCGAGCCCTGGACCTGGCACCTCCTGGGGCTCGTCAACCCCGTTCTGGTGATCGCGGGCAACCTCGTGGGCGGCCCATGGGTGCTCACGGGGCTGATCTACATGTTGGGGCTGGGGCCTCTTCTGGACATGGCGCTGGGCAAGGCGGAGCGACCGAGCCCGCCCCCATCGTCCGGACGGCCCTTCGACGCTCTCCTGTACGTCCATGCCGCCCTTCAGTTCGGGGCCGTGGCCGCGCTCCTCTACCGGGCCTGGGCCGATGGATCGGCGTGGACGACGTGGGCGGCGGCCACCAGCACCGGCCTCTCCTCCGGTGTGTCCGGCATCATCGTCGCCCACGAGCTGGGACACCGTCGTCCGCGTTCCTTCGCCTGGTGGGTGGGACAGGCGAACCTCCTCACGGTCCTCTATCTCCATTTCACCACGGAGCACAACCACACCCACCACCGTCTGGTGGCTACCCACGAGGACCCGGCCAGCGCTCGTCGAGGGGAGTCGCTCTGGAGGTTCGTCGCCCGGACGATCCCGGCCCAGTTCCTGGACGCGCTCCGGGTCCAGAGCGCCAAGGGACGGAAGGGGTGGAGAAACCCCGTGGTCCGAGGCGCCGTCCTACAGCTCGCTCTCGTCACGACCCTGGCTCTGAGCCTCGGCCCCTGGGTGGCCGGCGCCTTCGTTCTCCAGGCCGCCTTCGCCGTATTCCTTCTGGAGTACATCAATTACATCCGCCACTA
>JAWVZK010000080.1:0-13580 GCA_033722275.1 Longimicrobiales bacterium
ACAGTGGCTGCGGTCGACACCCGGGGCAACTCCTCGTCCGGTACGGAAGCTCGGCTCGCGCGGACCCGGTGCCCGTCCTATTCTCATGAATCCGGAGTCCGACCCTCCCCCGCGTACAGGTCCCGGAGAGCTCCGATGCCCAGGTCGCCGGCCGAGATGATCCGAGCCGTCAGCGCTTCCATGAAGGAGCGCACGGGCCGGAGCGTGGCCGAGTGGGTGGACCTCGTGGAATCGAGCGGGATCGATCCTCTGGATCAGCGCGCCGTCCGACGGTGGCTGAAGTCCGAACATGGCCTGCCGCAGAACTCGCGGTACGCCGTCGCCCACGCCGCCGCGCGGGCCGCCGGGTGGGTGCCCCCCACGACGGAGGAACAGATCGACCGCCAGTACACCGGGGACAAGGCCTCCCTGCGACCGACCTTCGACCGCCTCCGGGAGATCCTGGAGGGACTCGGAGACGATGTCGTCCTGGAGGGCCGGTCCAGCTACATCCCCTTCGTCCGGGCCCGGCAGTTCGCAGCCGTCGCCGCTGCGACTCGTACGCGGATCGACGTCGGTCTGCGCTTCGTCGAGCCGCCCGGGTCCTCGGTGCTTCAGCCGGCCACGGCTCCGGGTCAGGCGACCCACAAGCTGTCGGTCATTTCCGTCGACGAGGTGACCGGAGAGGTCGAGCGCGTGTTGCGGGTGGCGTACGAGCAGAACGGTTGAGGCGGCACGCGCGCTCCGGAAGCCGAGTGGTCCGACGACCAGCGCGCGACCCGGTGTCCCTCTACTCCCAGCCGCGCACCGCCATACCGACGAGCCAACCCCCGACGGCCGTGAAGACGACGATGCCCACGTAGTCGGTGGGCGCCAGTCCCGCGGGATCTCGAAGGCTCGAGACGACGGGCCACAGGACGAACACGCCCAGAAGGGCGAGGACCACCCGTCCGACGACGCGGGCCTCGGGAAGATCCCGCGCCTTCATGGCGAGTTTCAGGAAGCGGAGCGGCATGGCGTGGCGGACTGTGGGATGGACAAAGCTCCAGAGTGGGCCGCGGGCGGGCCACCATCAAGCAGCGGACGTCCGTTGGCTTCTGCGCGCCACGGCGACATACTTCGCTGAGGTCCCCTGAACGCCATGATACGGAGACGTACCTCACCCTCCATGGATCCGGTCGACTGGAAGGTCTTTCGACGGCAGGCTCACGAGCTTCTCGAGGACCTCCTGTCCCATATCGAGGAGAGACCGGAGCGGGACGTCTGGACGGAGCCGCCGCCCAGCGACTCGGCCGCGGAGCTCTTTCCGGAGATCGGTGAAGGCCTCGAGGGCATCCGTGAGCGCCTGCGGACGGAGATCCTCCCGTACGATCTGGGGAATCTGCATCCCCGCTTCTTCGGATGGATCCACGGGGCGGGGACACCGGGTGCCATCCTGGCCGCCGCCGCCGAGGCGGCCCTGAACACGAACGCCGGCGGGAGGGATCATGTCGGCACCCGACTGGAGCATCAGGTCCTGCGATGGTTCGCAGGACAGTTCGGATTCCCCGACGTCGCGAGCGGGATCCTGACCACAGGGACGTCCCTCGCCAACGTCATCGCCCTCGCGGTGGCCAGAGAGCAGGCCTTCCCGGGGATCCGCGAGGCCGGTCCCACGGCCCTGACCGGGCGGCCGAGGATCTACGTGTCGGAGGAAGGGCACCTCTCCATCCCCAAGGCCGCCGAGCTCCTCGGCCTGGGCCGGAACGCCGTCGTACCCGTCGCAGTCGACGACGAGCTGAGGATGCGGCCCGACGCCTTGCTCGACGAGCTCCGGCGGGCTCACGCCGCAGGGGATCGGTCCGTCGCCGTGGTGGCCTCCCTGGGCACCGCCAGCACGGGCAGCATCGATCCCCTGGAGGCCATCGCGGACATCGCTCGTGAGTTCGGCGTGTGGCTGCACACCGACGCAGCCTTCGGCGGGCTGGTCGTCCTCTCCGACGAGCTGCGTCCCCTGGCCGCAGGAGTGGAGCGATCGGACAGCATCGCCTTCGACTTCCACAAGTGGATGCACGTGCCGTACTCGGCCGGGTGCGTCCTGGTCCGCGACCCGGACCGTCATCTGGCAGCCTTCGGTGGTCGGCCGGGATACCTGAGGGGAGCGGAGCATGGACCGGCGGGGGCCCCGGTCCGCTGGCCGATGGAGCTGGGCCCCGAGCTCTCCCGGGGCTTCCGGGCTCTTCGGGTCTGGTGGCCACTGATCGAGCACGGTCGGAAGGGGGTGGCAGAGCAGGTGGAGCGGTCGGTCACCCTCGCCGACGAGCTCGCGGACCTCGTGGAGGCCGGGGACTCCTTCCAGCTCCTGCATCGCCCGGACCTTCAGATCGTGGTGTTCCGAGCCCTGGGCGGACGTACCGAGGAGGGGGAGATCGACGAGCTCAACCGGGAGCTGGTCCGCAGGCTCCAGCGCGACGGCGTCGTCCTCCCCTCCGAGACGACGGTGCGCGGCCGGGTCGGTATCCGGATCGCCATCACGAACCATCGGACGACGGCCGAAGACCTTCGAATCCTCATGAGCGCCATCGAGCGAGAGGTGGAGACCATTGACCAATGAGCCTGACGTCGGAACCGATTTGTCGCCGCACGTGGTGCCCCCGCGGACGGCCATCTCCCTCCGTCCGGAGAAGCCCGAGCTCGATTTCGCCCTGGCCCTCGAGCGTGCCACGGCGGGGGACCGGTCCCTCGGCGGTCTGATCCTCGAGATGGCTCGTCTCACCTGGGGCGCGCCGAAGATCAAGCCCGAAGAGTACTTCACGCTGGGGCTCCACGCCGAGCACCTGAGCCGGGAGGAGAAGGCGACCTTCCGCGGCCGTGCGGCGCAGGACCGGCTGCTCAAGCCGCACACGACGTCGCTGGGAGCCGGCCTGGCCGACGACAAGCTTCGGTACGAGCTCCTCCTCCGAGGCGCCGGGCTCCCGGCCCCCCGCACCCGAGCGGTCATCGGGAGCGCGGCCCCCCCGGACATCTCCTCCATCCGCTCTTCCGACGAGCTCGAAGCCTACCTCTCGGCTCCTGATCGATATCCGCTCTTCGCGAAGCCGATGCACGGCATCCGGAGCGGAGGGACGGCGCTGCTCAGGGGCTTCGACGCAGACTCGGCGACGGTGCGTGTCGGTCCCCACCGGGTGGCCCTCCAGGAGCTCGCGGCCTTCCTCTTGGACGCGGAGGACGCCTACCTCCTCCAGGATCTCCTCCGCCCCGACGACCGCACCCGAGCCTGGGGCGGCGACAAGCTGATGAGCACGCGCATCGTGGTGACGACGGACTCCCGGGACGAGGTCTCCTTCCACGCGGCCCTCGCCAAGATCCCGGTGGGCTCCCACGACGTCGACAACTTCTGGCGGGCGGGCAACATCGCCGCCGGGCTCGATCTGGACTCCGGTCGCATCGTCCGGGCCGTCTCGATGGCCGACGGACTTCCGGTGGAGCTCACGTCCCATCCGGACACCGGTGCGGAGCTGACGGACCTCACGATGCCCGGCTGGTCCGATCTGAAAGCGCTCGTGGCCGCGGCGGCGCCCCTCTTCGCCGGCCTGAGGGTCCAGGCGTGGGACGTCGCCCTTGCCGACCAGGGCCCGGTCCCCCTCGAGGTCAACATCGGTGGCGACTTCTCCCTGCCCCAGGTCGCGCTGGGAAGGGGCATCGCCACCGACGCCTTCATGCAGGCTCTTCGGGGCGGCCCCTAGGCGGGCGCGGTCGGCCTCCGGCTGGCGGAGGTCCGCTCCTCGTCCCATCCTGCGGGACCCGACCCACCCGGAGGCCCGCACCATGACCCCGCCCCCACCGACCAAGTCCCGACGCCGCTTCCTCGGCCAGCTCGCCGCCGGCGCCGTCGCCGCCGGCGCCACGCCGCACCTGATCTCCGCCTCGGCCCGCCGAGACGTGGCTTGGCTCGCGGCACGCCGGCACGTCGCCGCCAACGACCAGATCCAGCTCGCCGTCATCGGAGCGGGGGGGATGGGCATGGCCGACGTGAGCACCGCCCTGGAGGTCCCCGGCGTGAAGCTCGTCGCCGCGGCCGACTGTTACACCGGTCGCCTGGAGACCGTGAAGGAACGACACGGGGCCGACGTGTTCACGACCCGTGATTTCAGGGAGGTCCTCGCGCGCGACGACGTCGATGCCGTCATCTGCGCGACGCCGGACCACTGGCACCGAGGGGTGTCGGTGGAGGCCATTAGCGCCGGCAAGGCGGTCTACTGCGAGAAGCCCATGGTCCACTCCATACCCGAGGGAGCCGACCTCATCGAGGCGCAGGACGAGACCGGCGAGACGTTCCAGGTGGGGAGCCAGGGCATGAGCTCCCTGGGGAACGAGAAGGCCAAGCAGCTCCTCGAGGAGGGTGCCATCGGAGAGCTCAACTACGCCGAGGGGTTCTGGGCTCGTAACGATCCCGTCGGGGCCTGGCAGTACGCCATCCCCGAGGACGCGTCGGAGGAGACCGTCGACTGGGAGATGTACCTCGGCGACGCCCCTCCCCGCCCCTTCGATCCGCTTCGGGTGTTCCGGTGGCGCAATTACCGCGACTACGGCACGGGCGTCTCCGGCGACCTCTTCGTCCACCTCTTCAGCAGCCTCCACTTCATCGCGTCCTCCCTCGGACCTCGGAAGATCATGGCGCAGGGCGGGCTCCGGTACTGGAAGGACGGCCGGGAGGTCCCCGACGTCCTCCTCGGCATGTTCGACTACCCGGAGACGGACACCCACCCGCCGTTCAACCTCTCGCTGCGGGTCAACTTCGTCGACGGGACGTCCGGAAGCACGTTCCTTCGCCTGGTGGGCAACGAAGGGGCGATGGACGTCACGTGGACCGAGGTCGTGCTCCGACGCAACAAGTCCGTGAGCCCCACCGACGTCTTCTCGCAGATGAAGTCCGACGAGATGGCGCAGGCGCTGGAGTCCCGGGCCGAGATGCTCCCGCCTGCGGAGAGCGTGTACATGGCCGAGCCGTCGTACCGGGGCGCCCACTTCGACCACTTCATGAACTTCTTCGACGGGGTGAGGAACGGAACGCGCGTCACGGAGGACGCGGTGTTCGGGCTGCGGGCGGCGGCACCGGCCCTGGCCTGCAACGACAGCTATTTCGGCGACGAGATCGTACGTTGGGACCCCGTGGCCATGGAGATCGCATGAAGAGAGGGGCGAGGCACCGGACGGCGAGGGGTCCGGTGGGATCGGAGCGCGTCCGGACCACGCCACCCTCCCGCGCCCCGAGTCCGGCGGCGGCCGTGTCTCTCCTGCTGGCGTGGTCCGTGACGGCGTGCGGGGGCCCCGAAGCCCGGACCGAGGAGGGCTCGCGGAGCGCCGCGGGGACGTCGCCCGCGTCGTCGGTGCCCCACAACACGTTGACGGCGGAAGAGTCGGCGGCGGGCTGGCGGCTCCTGTTCGACGGCGAGACCCTGGAGGGCTGGCGCGGATACGGGCGGGACGACGTGCCCGAGACCTGGGTGGTCCGGGACGGCGAGATGATGCTGCAGACCCAGGGGGGCAACATGGACGGCGGCGACCTCGTCACCGTGGAGGAGTACGCGGACTTCGAGCTCGCCTTCGACTTCAAGGTCGGGCCCGAGGGAAACAGCGGAGTCTTCTACCGCGCGCGGGAGGTCGACGGGAAGGACCTCTGGCAGGTCGCCCCCGAGTACCAGGTCCTCGACGATCCGGCCCATCCGGCCTCGGCCGACTGGGATCCTCGCACGCACCGGACGGGGGAGAACTACGATCTGCACGCCGCGGACGACCGAGTGGTGCACCCCACCGGGGAGTGGAACTCCGGTCGGATCGTCGTCGAGGGCGATCACGTCGAGCACTGGCTCAACGGACGGAAGACCGTGGAGTACGAGCTCCACTCCGACGAGTGGAGGGCGCTCGTGGAGGCGAGCAAGTTCGCTGTCGAGGAGCACTACGCCCGGGCGCCGTCCGGCTCCATCGGACTTCAGGACCACGGCACGCCCGTGTGGTATCGGAACGTCAAGATCCGGCGGATCGACGGTGGTTAGAGCCGGTGCCGCCGCGCTCGCGGCCGCGGCGACGTGGCTGACGACGGTCCCGGTGGTGGGGCAGGAGCCGGTGGTGGGGCAGGAGCCGGTGGGTCTGTTCAACGGTCAGGACCTGGACGGCTGGACCGTCCACGGCACCGAGCTCTGGTACGTGGAAGACGGCGAGCTCGTGTGCGAGAGCGGTCCGGACGCCGAGTACGGCTATCTACGCACCGATGAGACCTTCACGGACTTCGAGCTCACGCTGGAGTTCAAGCAGGAGGCGGACGGCAACTCGGGAGTCTTCTTCCGCTCGACCCTCGAGGGCACGCGCATCCGCGGCTGGCAGGCCGAGGTCGCGCCCCTGGGGCTCCACTCCGGGGGGATCTACGAATCGTACGGCCGCGGGTGGCTCGTGCAGCCCGAGCCCGAGAGGGAGTCGGCGCTGCGCATGGGGGAGTGGAACGAGATGAAGATCCGGGTGGTCGGGGATCGCGTGACCACCTGGATCAACGGTCACGAGATGGTGGACATGACCGACGAAGCCATCGGCGGAGCCACCGGTCACATCGCGCTTCAGATCCACGACGGCGGCGGCATCAAGGTCCGCTGGCGCGACATCCGTCTCCTGGAGCTCGGAACCCGCTGAGCCTGGGCGGCTCGGGCCCGCTCCCCTTCATCCGGCGGGCATCGCCCCCCTTCATCACGACGAGGGGACCTCACCGGCCACGCCCTCGTCGATCCGGTCGCCGTCGGCCGCGAGGACGACCACCTGGAGCCCTCGGAGTACCGACGGCACGAAGGGGCCAATCGGGGTCGAGCCATGTCGGACGGCAACGCGCGATCCTACTCCCCGCGCAGCGTTTCCATGGGATCGAGGCGAGAGGCTCTACGAGCCGGGAGGTAGTTCGCCAGCACGGCCACGCCCAGGACCAGCGCGGTCACGACCGCGTACACCGAAGGCGTGTCGGGACGCACGCCCACGAGAAGGCTGGAGACGACCCCGGCGCCCACCCGCGCCAGGGCCAGACCGACCACCGCGCCCAAGCCCACGAGCCCCATCCCCCGGCCCACCACCTCCCGCATGACGCCTGCCATGCGAGCGCCCATGGCCATGCGAATGCTGATCTCCCGCGTCCGCTGGCTCACCGAGTACGAGATCATCCCGTAGATGCCGGCCATGGCCAGGAGGAGCGCCACGGCCGAGAAGGTGACGATGAGCCACGTCGTCGCCCTCCGCGCCGACAGCGTCTCGTCGAGACGCTCTCGCATGGTGCGGACATCGAACAGCGGAAGCTCGGGATCCGTCGCCTGCGTCACGGAGCGCGCCGCCGACAGGACGGGGGCGGGCTCTCCGGACGTGGTCAGGGCCACCTGGATGAACGGTTGAGGATTCCAGCGGAGGGGCTCGTACGTGCCGGGGCGCATCTCCCGGTCGACACCGTAATGCCGTACGTCCGCCGCGACCCCCACGATGGTGGACCAGGGAGCGTCCTCACCACCCGTCCTGATGCGAACCCCCACCGGCTCCGTCCCTTCCGGCACGTGGGTCCGGACGAACGCCTCGTTGACCACCGCTACCGGCGGTTGCCCTTCCCGGTTGTCGGACTGCTCGATCCACCGCCCGCGGACGAGCCGCACGTCCAGGGCGTCCCCGTAGCTCGGCGTGACCCAGCGTCTCAGCACCACGGCATTGTCCATGGGGGGGATCTCGCTCCCTTCCACCTCGAAGAACCACCCGGAGTGCCCGCTCAAAGGCAGGGTGCTGGCCAGCGCCGCCTCGTCGACCCCCGCGATCGCCTCGAGACGGTCCAGATAGCTCTCCATGAAGGCTCGACGGTCCTCCCGCTCCGGATACCGCTCGTCCGGAAGCTCGAGTCGGTACGTGATCACTCCCTCCGTCCGATAGCCGGGGGCCACGGCGTGGAGACGAAAGAGATCGAGAACCGTGAGTCCCGAGACGACGAGCAGGGCGACGGCGAGGGCGACCTCGGCCGTCACCAGGGCACTGATCGCACGACGCACGCCGGACGGAGACGTGGAGCGTGGACCGCCCATCCCGGCGGCGTCGACGCGGGACGTCCTCAGCGCCGGCAGGAGGCCGAAGAGGAGGGCCGCTCCGGCCGTCGCCCCCACCATGAACAGGAGCACGTGGGCATCGAGATCGAAGGTCACCCAGGCCGGCGCACGCTCGGCGACGACCCGGACCAGGCGCTCGGAGCTCCACAGCCCGAGAATGGTCCCGGCCGACGCACCTGCCAGCGCAAGCACGGCCGACTCGGTGAGCAGCTGTCGAACCAGGCGCCCTCGACCTGCGCCCAGCGCCGCCCGAACCCTCATCTCCCTCCGGCGAGCGATGGACCTGGCGAACATGAGGCCGGCGATGTTACCGCACGCGATGAGGAGGACCACGGCCACGGCGGACAGCAGAAGGCCACCACCGACACGGTGCTCGCCCAGATAGCGCTCACGGAGGGACTGGACGGTGGGCGACGTCACCTCGTTCTCGCTACGGACCTCGGCCCGGGCCTCGTGCACGGCCGTCAGATCGGCACGCGCCTGCTCGACGCTCACGCCCGGTCGGAGCCGCCCGATGACGCTGAGGTAGTAGGAGCTCCGGTCATCCTCGCGCAGGGGGAGCCAAAGATCCGCTTCGCCGAGGAACCGGGCTTTGTGGGGAAGGACGCCGATGACCTGAACCGAACGCCCGTCCATGGACACGTCCCGTCCCACCACGCCCGGATCGGAGCCGAAGCTCTGCTCCCAGAACGCCGGGCTCAGGAGGGCGACCGGCGGCGCGTCCGGCGAATCCTCCTCTTCGGTGAAGAACCGCCCGTGGAGAGCATCCAGACCGAGGACGTCGTCCATCGTGTGGGTCACCGCCAGATAGTCGACCCGTTCGCCCCTGCCGTCCCGGGCCAGGTTGGCCCCCCCGGTAGAGTAGGCGGCCATCCCCTGGAGGGTCTCGTTCTCCCGCTGCCAGTCGCGGAAGTCCATGATGGAGACGCCCACGTACTCCAGGTTCCACTGGGGTGCGGTCTCGTCGAGATCGACCAGCTCATGGGCCTGGTCGAAGGGCAGGGGCCGGAGAAAGAGGCCGTTGAAGACGCGGAAGACCGCCGCGTTCCCCGCGATGCCCACGGCCATGAGCAGCACGATCAGGAAGCTGTGGAGCGGCTGGCGCCACGCCTGCCGGACGGCGAAGCGGACATCGGTCCCCACCGCGGCCCACGCCTCCCCCCCTCCGGTCCACGCGCGGAGGACGGAGCCGCCCAGGGCCATCCATTCGCCGAGGGCTCCCCGACCGGCATCCCAGGTCAGGGCCAGCCAGAATCCCAATCCGGGCCGGTCTCTCCCTCCCGTCCGGGCCTCGTACATGTCGCGGTACAGGCGCTCCATCTCCGGCCCCCGTCGCCTCCGGAAACCGGGTGGGAAGAGGGAAAGGAGAAGCCGGAACCAGCGATCCCGTCCGGGGCCCGACACGTCAGGACCCTCCCGCCCGGGCCTCGGCGACCCACCGAGCCATCAGCTCCGCCTCCGTCTTCAGGCGTCTCCGCCCTTCCGAAGTCAGCACGTAGTACTGACGGCGCTCGTCTTCGGGCTCCCCCACCGGCGTCTCGCTCTGCTCGATGAGTCCTCCCTCCTCGAGGGCCGCCAGGGACCGGTAGAGCGTCGCCGGCCACAGATGCATCCCCTCGTCGGTCTGTTCCAGGACCGCCCTCTGGATGCCATAGCCGTGCAGGGCCTCCTTCGACAAGGCCAGGAGGATCTGGAAGTACCGGGGGTTGAGGGGCGTGGCGATCATCGCGGCTCTTTGGTATCACGTGATATTGATATCACATGATAGCAGTCTGTCGTCCGCCAGGCAAATCGGTGCTTGACGGGCACCGGGGCTTCAACTAATCTGTCTCCCCTTAGCACATACGGGTAACGTTCTGTGGGGTGAGAGATGTCGTCGGACGAGACCATACCGTTGCTCAAGGGCACGCTGGACCTGCTGATCCTCAAGTGCCTTTCCATGGAGCCGATGCACGGATACGGACTGACGACGTGGTTGGAGGAGCAGTCCGGGGAGCGCGTATCGCCCGGGGACAGCGCGACCTATCAGGCCCTTCATCGTCTGGAAGCCGATGGACTGGTGGAAGCGGAGTGGGACACGTCGGACAACAACCGTCGTGCCCGCTACTACCACATCACGCCTTCGGGACGGGCGAAGCTCACCGAGAGCGAGAAGCAGTGGCGTGACTACACCGACATCGTCACGCGCCTCCTGGATCTCCCGGGTCTGGCGTGAAGCGATTGCTCCGGTTGTGGCGTCCGGAACGGAGGCGACGCGAGGTCGACGAGGAGATCGAGCGTCATCTGGAGCTCCGGGCGGCCGAGCTCGAGCGTCGGGGGTTCACGCCGGAGGAAGCGACGGCCGAGGCGCGTCGCAGATTCGGGGGTGACGAAGGTATCGAAGCGGTGCGGGCGAGCGCCGCGCGCCGCGATCGGAAGCTGACGCTGTCGGACCGTTGCTCGGACCTCCGGCAGGATCTCGTACTCGCTCTCCGACGAGCGGTGCGCCAGCCCGTGTCGACGGCGGCGGAGCTCTTGATCCTCACCCTCGCCGTAGCCCTGCTGACGGGCACGGTGACCCTCGTGGATCGGGTCCTCCTGCGCCCCCTGCCCTTTCCCGAAGCCGAGCGACTCGTGTCGCTCTGGTCCGTTGGAGAGGAGGGCGACGCCTTCCCCTGGGTCTCCATGTCCAACTGGGCGGACTGGAACGACGCCGCGGCCATCGAGGCTTCGGGCCTCTTCGCGCAAAGCGACATGTCGGTGACCCTGGAGGACGACGTACCCCGACGCATCTCCGCATACGACGTGGCGGGGGGCTTCTTCTCCGCGCTCCGGATGCCTCTGCTCTCCGGACGGTGGCCCAGCGAGGACGAGGTGGAGGTCGGCGCGTCGGTGGCGCTCGTCGAGGAGTCGTTCTGGCGCTCTCGGATGTCGGCGGCCGAGCTGCCCGCCCAGATCGAGATCGGGGACCGGCGGGTCGACGTGATCGGCGTCGCGCGGCGGGACGCGGCCTACCCCTCCGGGGCGCAGCTGTGGCGTGTCCGTCCCGTCCGTCGCATGGCCGGTCGTGCCCGCAACAGTATCAACTGGAACGCGGTGGCCCGTCTCGGGCCCGGCGTGACGACCGGAGCCGCGAAAGCGGAGCTCGACGGGATCGCCGCAGCGATCCGCGAGAGCGATCCTGCGGCGATCTACTCGTGGGGCGTGGGGATCGTCCCCTTCGCCGATTTCGTCACCGACGACGCCCGAAGCCCCCTGCTGCTGCTCCTGGCCGGTGCGCTCGGCGTCCTCCTGGTGGCAGGAGCGAACGTGGCCGCTCTCAACGTGGCCCGTGCCACGGCACGGGTCGGTGAGGGCGCGGTCCGCCGAGCCCTCGGAGCCGGCCGCGCGCGGCTCATACGCCACGAGCTCACAGGACATCTGCTCGTGATCGCGATGGCGGCGGTCCTCGGCATCGGCATCGCGGCCCTGGGCATCGAGCTGTCTGTACGGAAGATCGATCTACCCTTGCCGAGATCCGGCGAGATCGGCCTGGACGTTCGCGCCGGCCTTCTCGGAGCCGCGGTGGTCGGCCTGGTAGGACTCGCTTCGGCGATGCTCCCGGCGCTTTTCACATCCAACTCGGCGACGCCCACGGGCTCGAGAGCCGAGGTCACGTCCCGACGCGGCGTCGTGGTGGGAAGGGCCCTGGTGGTCTTCGAAGTCGTCTTGGCCGTGGTCCTGCTTTCGGCCGGAGGCGCCCTGCTTCGCGACTACCGGACCGTCCTCACCCGCGACCTCGGGTTCGAGCCCCGCGGTGTCGTCACCGCCGAGGTCGCCCTCACGTCGGAGGCGTATCGGGACGCCGTGGATCCGCGCATGGAGTGGTGGGACGAGGCCCTGCGCCGCGTGTCCCGGATCCCGGGCGTCGCCGCCGCGGGCATCGCGAATCGGTCGACCACCGATCACCGACCGAACGGCTTCGTTCTCGCGGAGGGGGAGTCCGAGCCCTCCGGCGGTGCGATCTACGCCGCCATCGGAGGCGCGTACCTGGAGGCCATGGGGATCCCCCTGATCTCGGGCCGTGCCTTCGATGCCGGAGACGGTCCCGACACGGAGCGGGTCGTTCTCGTGAGCGAGGTGCTCGCGGATCGCTACTGGCCCGGCGAGTCCGCGCTCGGCAAGCGGATCCAGGCGTTGAGCATGGAAGGATTCGGAGCGGATCAGGCCCCCTGGCTCGGGGTCGTGGGTGTCGTCGGCTCCACGCGCGCGTGGGGGTATCAGGCCGACGAGATCCCGCCGGAGATGTACGTGCTCGCCGAGCAGATCCCCGTCTGGATGGGCACCGCTGCCGTCGTGGCCCGCGCCGAGAGCCAGGAGTCCGACATTCTCGGACCCGTCGGCGAGGAGGTACGGGCCGTCGACGGGGATCTGGCGGTGGAGACCAGGCTTCTCACCGCGGATCTGGCGGAACCCCTCGCGCAGCATCAGGCTCTGACGCTGCTGTTGGGCGGCTTCGCCGTGATCGCGGTGCTCCTGGCCAGCGTGGGCATCTACAGCATCCTCAGGTTCCAGATCGGCCTTCGTCGCCGTGAGCTGGGACTGCGCGCAGCCCTCGGGGCGAGCGGAACCGATCTGGTCGGCATGGTCCTGCGGGATGCGCTCCTCCTCGCCGGCCTGGGCGCTACCCTTGGGACGGTCCTCGCCATCCTCACCGGGGGCCTGCTGCGCACCTCGCTCTATGCCCTCTCTCCCACGGATCCGATCACGTTGGCCGCTACGGCGGCGAGCCTGCTTCTGATCGCCGTGGTTGCCGCGAGCGAGCCCGCGCTGCGCGCGGCCCGCATGGACCCGAACGACGCGCTTCGCCGAGCTTGAAGAGATGAGCCCGGCGCGCGCGCCCTCAGCGCCCGGGCCTCCCGAAGTCCGCTCTGAAGAGCGCCCAGGTGTAGGGATCGAGGCGGACGTCCGTCGGCCGCCCGGCCACCGGGATCACGAAGCGCTGGACCTCGCCGGTCACGTCCGCCGTCTCCACCACGGCCGGCATGTCGTCTCCCTCCAGGTAGATGCCGATATCGACCGGCAGCGTGAACGACCCGATCCGCTGGACCTGGCCGAGCAGGACGTGGACCTCCCGGGCGGCCGGATCGTACTCCCACATCCCCTCGAGTCGCGGGTTGCCACCCTGGCGCAGCCACTGGTCGAAGAAGTCCCGCAGGTCGTCTCCCGAAGCCCGCTCCATGACGCGCATGAAGTCGTCGGTGGAGGCGGTGGCGTTCACGTACCGGGCGTAGTAGTCGCGGATGCCTCGCCAGAAGGCTTCGTCGCCGATCCGTCGGCGGAGCATGTGGAGCACCCAGGCACCCTTCTGGTAGGTGGCGACGCTCGTCACCCGGCTCATGTCGTCCAGGTCGTCGTGGATGATGCGGTAGTCCGGGTTCTCGTCGTACCAGGCCCACACCCGCTCGCGAGCTTCCCTCAGACCCGCCACGAAGTCGTCGCGCCCGTACGCGTGCTCGCGGAAGAGGAGCGTGAAGTAGGTGGCGAACC
>JAWVZK010000081.1:0-13485 GCA_033722275.1 Longimicrobiales bacterium
ACAAGCTCTATCAGGCCTACTACGAAGGCGGGCTGAGAGTCGTGGACGTGGGCGGCGAGCTCATGGGCAACCTCTACACCCAGGGCCGTGAGATCGCCGTCTTCAAGTCGGCGTCGCCGGCGGGGTACACGCCCAACGCCACCATGGTCTGGGGCGCCCAGCCCCACAAGGGACACATCTTCTTCAGCGACACCAACTCCGGGCTGTGGGTCGTGAAGCTGCAGCCGAAGGGACGGCCGATCTCGTAGCCGCGATGACCTTCCACCCCCCGGGATCCGGACGGGAGCCGTCCGCGCCGAGGCCACCGGAGCGGAAGCCCCGGTGGGTGCGACCCACGCGCCTGGAGCGGCTCCTGGCCACCCTGGTCGGGGCGTTCCTGGGTGGCGTCGCCAGCGTCGCTCTCGTCTTCGGGCTCGGATACTGGGGCGTCCTCCTCTGGGTGCCCGTCGTGCTGGGCGCCCTCGCGGGCCATCTCTTCGGCGACAGAGGCGTCCTTCGTCTGTCCCGCATCCTGAGCTATCTGCCGTGAGGGCGGCCACGATCCCGGGCACCTCCCGCCTGGCGCACCCATCGACCCCCACGTCTCCGCGTTCCGCCGGCGCCGATCCCACATGAACGAGCTGTTCTTCCTCTTCGCCTGGACCGTCAGCGGGATCGGCTCGATCCTCCTCGCCGCCGTCGCCGTCACCTACGTCCGGCGGACGTGGCAGCTCATCCGCGCGGAGGAGGACGAGCCCACCCGGGATCGGCTCCTGGACGGCATGGACCACCTGCAGAACCAGGTGCATCTCATGAGTCGTCGCCTCGAGGGTCTGGAGGACAAGCTGGGGCGCATCGAGCGACGGATCGGAGCGGGTGCGGCGGAGGGCCGCCCCGGTGTCGTCGCGTCGGCGCGGCCGTCCGGGGGAGAGGAGGACGGAGACGACTCCACGCACACGGACGCCACCCGTGAGGAGCACGCACCGTGAGCGGGCACATCCGATCGCCGGCCCCCGTCCACTCCCGGCCCGATGCGAGCGCTCTCGGCTTCCTGCTCGTGTGCGCCGTGTGCGGTCTCCTCGTTCTCCTCCCGGCGCCGGGGCGCGCTCAGGCCGGCGAGAGCCTGCCTCTGACCTGGGAGAACATCTTCACCGAGTCGACGGGAGCACGGGACGCGTCCCTCTCCCCCGACGGCCGGGTGGTGGCCGTCGCGGCCTCGACGCCCCAGGGGTCCGGCATCTTCCTCGTGCCCGTCGCGGGTGGAGATCCCGTCCGGCTGATCGCCGGCGGCTCGTCCCCGGTGTGGATGCCCCATGGTGGAGCGCTTCTGGTCTCGGCCCGGGGAGACCTGTGGATCGTCCCGGTGGAGGATGGACTCCAGGCCCTCGCGGAGGGACCCGCCGCGGGACGAGGACCGCTCCGCGACCCCGGGTCCCCTCCCGGGGATCCCGTGGTGGATCTGGACGCCCCGTCGCCGGGCGTCCTCCGGCTCACCCACGACGACGATGGGGAGCGCGCCGCCCGCCCTTCCCCCGACGGACGCACCGTCGCCTTCTACTCCGGTCGCGGAGGAGCTCAGGACATCTGGCTAGTGGACGCGGACGGATCGGGGACGCCGCGACGGCTCACGCGAGAGAGCATGGCCCCGGACGACCTCCGGTTCGCGCCCGGATGGTCGCCGGACGGATCGCGTATCGCGTATTTCTCCAACAAGGCCGATTACTGGGAAGACGACATCTGGGTCGTGGACGTCGCCAGCCGGGTCGAGCGGCGGATCAGTCGCGGGCTCATGGCCTCCTCCACTCCGGTCTGGTCCCCCGACGGCACCCGCATCGCCCTCCTCGGGACGGCGAAGGACGAGTACTGGTACGAGGATCTGGCCTACCTCTACGTCCTCGATCCCGAAGCCGGCACCGAGCGCAGGGTCGAGATGCAGGTCCACGCCACCGACTGGCTCCACAACCTCGGCGTGTTCTGGAGCGCCGACGGCTCCGAGCTCTTCTTCCCGTTCCTTCAGCGAGGACGGATGGAGCTCTGGCGCGTCCCGGCCCAAGGCGGCGTGGCGACGCGCATGACGAACATGGGCGGCCATTTCCGGTCGTACGACACGAATCCGGTGGCCTCCGGCTTCGTCTTCGTACGTTCGACGCCCACCCGGGGCACGGACGTGGATTACTACGACGTCCGGGGTGGGCCGGCCCGGCAGCTCACGGACTTCGGCACCGAGTGGCAGGGCCTGGTGGAGCCTGAAGAGATCAGCTACCGGAGCTGGGACGGGCTCTATATCCAGGCGTTCCTCTACCGGCCCCCCGGATTCGATCCCTCGAGGACGTACCCGGCCCTGGTGCAGGTCCACGGAGGCGGCACCAACTCCTACCTCCACGCTCTGAACACGACGGAGCAATACCTGGCTCAGCAGGGCTACGTCGTCCTGGCCGTCAACTACCGCGGCGGCTCGGGCTTCGGCAGACGCTTCCAGGATCTGGGTGTCCAGGACTGGGCCAATGGTCAAGCCCGTGACGCCGCAGCGGCCGCCACCTTCCTGAGAGCCCGACCCTGGTCCAACGGAAACGTCGGGATCTACGGGTACAGCTACGGTGGCATCACGAGCATGGCCGCCATCGCCCGGGTGCCCGACGCCTTCGACGCCGCCGTCCCCATGGCCGGCATCTACGACTTCGCCGATGCCTACGACCACGCGGATCGACTGGGAAAGATCTTCATCCGGACGGGTCACGGTGGATCGCCGGAGGAGGTACCGGAGATCTACGACGTGAGCAATACCCTCGCCCGCGTGGAGAACATCCGGACACCGGTCCTCGTGATGCACGGAGAAGAGGACGTCCGGGCGCCGTTTCGCCAGTACGAGCTGGCGGTGGAGATCCTGCAGCGGACGGGGAAGACGTACGAGGCTCGCTCCTATCCCGGAGAGCCCCACGGATTCCGGAACCCCATGAACCGGATCGACATGTATCGCCGGCTCGAGGCGTGGTTCGACCGCTGGCTCCGGCAGGGGCGGTGACGCGAACCGTCGTTCGGGGCTCGGCAGGGTCGAGGACGCCGCCTCTTCACTCCGCCTCGGCGTCCGCCACCACCCGGATCACGTCGGCCACGGAGTCGGGGTTCACCGAGATCGAGTCGATACCCAGCCCCACGAGGAAGGACGCGAAGTCCGGGTGGTCGCTGGGAGCCTGGCCGCAGATCCCCACAGGACGCCCCGCGGCGTGGGCCCGTTCGATGACCATCCGGATCATCTCCTTCACCGCAACGTCCCGCTCGTCGAACAGGCCCCGCAGCCGCTCCGAATCCCGGTCGACTCCGAGGACCAGCTGGGTCAGGTCGTTGGAGCCGATGGAGAAGCCGTCGAAGCGCTCGGCGAAGTCTCCGGCGCGGACCACGTTGGAGGGGACCTCGCACATGACGTAGATGCGGAGGCCGTCGTCGCCGCTGCGAAGTCCCTCCTCGGACATGAGCGCCAGGACCCGGTCGGCCTCTTCCGGCGTCCGGCAGAAGGGGATCATGGGAACGATGTTGTCGAATCCGAGCCGGACCCTCGCCCGCCGGAGAGCCCGGCACTCGAGGCGAAAACCCTCGCGGTACTCGTCGCTGTAGTAGCGCGACGCGCCCCGGAAGCCGAGCATGGGGTTGTCCTCCGCCGGCTCGAACGTCCGCCCTCCGAGGAGCTGGGCATATTCGTTCGTCTTGAAGTCGCTGGTCCGGACGACCACCGGATCCGGATACCGCGAGGCGGCGATGCGCGCCACCTCCCGTGCCAGCGTGTCCACGAAGAACGCCTCGGGCTCGGCGCCCCTCAATCGGTCCCGTATCCGCTCCCGCACGTCGGGATCCTCCACGGATTCGAGACGGGTGAGCGCCACGGGATGGATCCCGATGAGGTCGGCGATGATGAACTCGATGCGCGCGATCCCGATGCCCTTCACCGGCAGACGCCACCATCGGAAAGCCGTCGCGGGATCCGCCACGATCATCATGATGGGCGTGTCCACCGAGGGAAGTGCGTCGACGTCGATCTCCTCCTCGTCCCAGGCCAACGCTCCCGCGTACACCCTTCCCTCCGCTCCTTCCGCGCACGATACCGTGACCTCGTCGCCGTCGGCGATGGCTCGGGTGGCGTCGCCGGTGCCCACCACCGCGGGGATGCCCAGCTCGCGGCTCACGATGGCGGCGTGGCTGGTCCTCCCACCGCGGTCGGTGACGATGCCTCCGACCCGCTCCAGGACCGGTCCCCAGTCGGGGTCGGTCCTGCCCGTCACCAGGATCGCTCCCTTCTCCAGGTCGTCGGCTTCCTCCGGGGAGTCCAGTCGGACGGCCCGTCCCGCCGCCACGGCCCCGCCGATGGCGGCTCCACGTGCCAGGACTTCGCCCTGCTCCTGGAGCGTATACGTCTTCAGACGCGCCCCGGCCTTGGCCGACTCCACGGTCTCGGGCCGGGCCTGCACGATGAAGAGCTCGCCGGAGGTCCCGTCCTTCGCCCATTCGATGTCCATGGGGCGCTCGTAGTGCGTCTCGATGGCCGTCGCCCATCGAGCGAGCTGCAGGATCTCGTGTTCCTCCAGGACGAATCGATCCCGGTCCTCCGGCGCAACGTCGACCTCCGTCACCCCGCCCTCACGATCCTCCCGGTATACGACCTTGCGGGCCTTATCCCCGAGACGCTGCTCGACGATGGGCACGACACCCTTCCGTCGAAGGAAGGGCTTGAAGACGAGGAAGCGGTCGGGGTTGACCATGCCCTGGACCACCGCTTCGCCGAGACCCCAGGCCCCATCGACGAGCACGACGTCCGGGAAGCCGGTCTCGGTGTCGAGGGTGAACATCACGCCGGCCGCACCGCAGTCGGAGCGCACCATCTTCTGCACCCCGACCGAAAGCGCGACGTCCATATGGTCGAAGCCCTTCTCCTCCCGGTAGGCGAGGGCACGGTCGGTGAACAGCGAGGCGTAGCAGCGACGACACGCGTCGAGAAGGGCCTCCTCCCCTCGGACGTTCAGGTAGCTCTCCTGCTGGCCCGCGAAGGAGGCCTCGGGAAGGTCCTCGGCCGTGGCGCTGCTCCGGACCGCGACGTCGGTGGCCCCACCCCCGTATTCCTCCGACAGGGTGGCATACGCCGAGCGGACGGCCTCGGCGACCTCGGAGGGGATCTCTCCTCCGAGCACCATCTCCCGGATCCTCTTCCCCACCGATCCGACGCTCTTCCCCGTCCCCAGCTCCGCCACGACGTCCCGCATGCCTTCACGCAGATCGTTCTCGTCGACGAAGCGCCAGTATGCGGCTGCCGTAGTGGCGAAGCCGGAGGGGACCTGGACTCCTTCCCCGGCAAGCGTCCGGACCATCTCACCCAACGACGCGTTCTTCCCGCCCACCGAACCCAGGTCGGCGTTGGTCAGCTCTTCGAAGGGGCGGACCCAGCGCTCCGGTCCACGGTCCTCACCACCTTCCTCTTGGCTCATCCGTCGGTCCTTCGTTTCGGGAGTCGGAGGGTCCTTCGGAAGATACCCACCCCCGCCGATCCCGCGGATCCGCCCCGCGCCCGATGGGGACGCCCCGGTTGTCCCGCTTCCCCCTCTCGGCCACGATTGGGGCGGTGCGGAAGCACCCGTCCACCGTCCCCCTCAGGAATGGATACGATGTCAGGCACCGATTCACTGCGACCCTTCTTCCGTCCGCGATCCGTGGCCGTCATCGGAGCCTCCCGCAATCCGGCGAAGCTCGGACACCGGGTCCTCCGCTCTCTCATCGCCGCCGACTTCGAGGGACCGGTCTTCCCCGTGAATCCGGTGGCCGAGCACGTCGCGTCGGTCAAGAGCTATCCCTCCGTGGACCAGATCCCGGATCCGGTGGAGCTGGCCGTGGTGGCGGTGCCCGCTCCCCAGGTCGCCGGGATCCTCGCCGAGTGCGGAGAGAAGGGGGTCGAAGCCGCGGTCATCATCACCGCGGGATTCGCCGAGAGCGGCGAAGAGGGAGGACGTCGCCAGCAGGAGGTGCTGGAAGTGGCGCGGCGCTACGGGATCCGCGTCGTGGGCCCCAACTGCCTCGGCGTCGCGTCGCCCGGCTCCGAGGTGCGCCTCAATGCCACGTTCGCCCCCCAGGCCCCACCCGCCGGCCGAGCCGCTCTCTGCTCCCAGAGCGGCGCCCTCGGCGTGGCGATCATCGCGCAGGCACGGAGAGTCTCGCTGGGACTGTCGGCCTTCGTCAGCGTGGGCAACAAGGCCGACGTCGACGACGACGATCTCCTGGAGTATTGGGGCGAGCACGACGGGACGGACGTCATCCTCTTCTATCTCGAGTCCTTCAGCGACCCCCACCGTCTGGGCCGCATCGCGCGGCGGGTGAGCCGGTCGAAGCCGGTCATCGTGGTGAAATCCGGTCGGACCGAGGCCGGGGAGCGCGCTGTGGGGTCGCATACGGCCTCGCTCACCGGGTCGGACAGCGCGGTGGACGCCTTCTTCGACCAGACCGGGATGATCCGGGCGGGCTCACTTCGGGAGATGTTCGATCTCGCTCGGTTCCTCACGCTCCAGCCCGTCCCGGCTGGACGCAGGGTGGGCGTGGTGAGCAACGCCGGCGGGCCGGCCATTCTCTGCGTCGACGCCCTGGAGCGCTCCGGACTCGAGGTGCCGGCCCTGTCGTCCGGGATCCGGGAGGCTCTGAGCGAATTCCTCCCCCCGGAGGCGGGGCTCAGCAATCCGGTGGACATGATCGCCTCGGCCAGCCCCGACGATTACCGGAAGACCATCGAGATCGTCCTGGGCTCCGGGGAGGTGGACGCCCTGGTGGTCATCTACACGCCCGTGGGCCTGCACGTGGGAGAGGCGATGCAAGGGGCCATCGTCGAGTCCGTCGAGAAGGCCCGGGCGCGCGGCTCGGCAGACGTGCCGGTCCTGGCGTCGTTCATCGGCGCCTCGGAGTACGTGCACGTCCTCGAGGGGGAGGGCGAGACGATCCCGGCCTATCCCTTCCCGGAAGAGATGGGGCGGGTGCTGCGTCGGGCGGTGGCGCACCGGGAATGGGCGGAAGCCGATCCCGGAGGCTTCCCCGACTTCCCGGACCAGGATTTCGACCGCGTACGCCGCATCTGCGCCCAGGCCGTGGACGAGCGGGGGAAGGGATGGCTCACGGCGGAGGAGACGCGTGGCGTCCTCGAGGCCGCTGGCCTGCGGGGAGCGCACAGTCGGGTGGCCAGGACGGAAGACGAGGCGGCGGAGGCCGCCGCCGCCATCGGGTTTCCGGTGGCGGTCAAGCTCACGTCGAGCTCCGTCGTGCACAAGACGGAGCTCGGGATGGTGCGTCTGGGGCTGGAAGGGACGGAGGACGTCCGAGAGGCGTTCCGCGAGATCCGGGAGACCATGGAGCGGGAAGCCTCGCTCGAGGAGATGGACGGCGTCCTGATCCAGCCCATGCTCGAGGGCACGGAGGTGATGATCGGGATGGATCCGGATCCGGTCTTCGGCCCCGTCCTTGCCTTCGGACTGGGCGGCGTCCACGTGGAGGTGCTCCGGGACGTGGCCTTCAGGGTAGCGCCGCTCACGGACCGGGACGCCCGAGAGATGATCCGCGAGACTCGGGGCTACACGCTCCTCACGGGATACCGGGACCACGCCGAGGGCGACGTGGAGGCCCTGGAAGAGGCGCTCCTCAGGCTCTCGCGGCTGGTGGAGGAGGTGCCGTGCATCGGCCAGCTCGACCTCAACCCCGTCTTCGCCATGACGCCGGGCCACGGGTACCGGATCGCCGACGCGCGCATCGAGGTGGACGTCCCCTAGCTCAACCGCCCACCCAGTCGCGCCAGGCATCCTCCGCCAGTCCCACCGAGAGGTTCTTCCCACTGCGCACGAGGGGCTGTCGGAGAATCATCGGCTCCTCGGAAGCGATCTCCATCCACCGGTCGTCGCCGTAGTACGCCGTGTGGAGCCCCAGGGCCTTGAAGCGCTTCGACTCCCGGTCGATGAGGGCCTCTTCACCGAACCTCTGGAAGAACCGCCTCAGCTCCCCCTTGGAGGGGCCGCGCTGCTTGAAGTCCATGAAGTGGACCGGGACGCGACGCTCTTTGAAGAAACGCTCCGCCTTCCGCACGTCGGCGTTGTTCCGGACCCCGAAGATCTGCACGTCCATGGCCGGAAGATAAGGCATCCGGTCTGCGCAGACGCCTCACTCCGCCCGCAGGGACGTCACGGGATCCACGGCCGTGGCCCGCCGCGCCGGGATGTAACACGCCACCAGCCCCACGCCGCCGAGGAGCGCCATGACCGAGGCCAGCACCCACGGATCGGTGGGCTCGATTCCGAAGAGGAAAGAGGCGAGGGCCCGGGTCGCGACCAGCGAGACCATCAGACCCACCAGGAGGCCGAGACCGATCACGAGGATCCCCTGGCGCAACGCCAGCGACAGGACGTCGACCCGATCGGCTCCGAGAGCGATACGGACGCCGATCTCCCGGGTCCTCCTCCGCATCGCCTGGGCGGTCACCGCGTAGATCCCCACCGAAGCGAGCACCAGCGCCGCAGCGCCGAAGGCGCTCAGGAGGACGAGGATGAAGCGCTCCCGTCGCAGGGAGTCGACCCACACCTCACGGAGCGGACGGACCGCCGCGAGTGGAATGCCGGAGTCCATCTCTGCCAGCGACGCCCGGACGGCGGAGACCACGGAACGCGGCTCGACGCTGGTCTTCATCACCAGCCACCCGGACCGACCCCAGTCCTGGCTCCGGCTCTCGAAGACCTCCGCCCTCGGGGCGACGCCTGGGCTGACCTGGTGCTGGTCTCCGACGATTCCCACGATCTCGTACCAGATGGACTCCTCCGTCGGACGGCGATCGTATGCGATCTTCTGCCCGACGGGATCCTCGCCGGGGAAGTGCTCCCGCGCGAGCGTCTCGTTGATCACCACCACGTTCGGCGTCTCCGGACCGTCGGAGGCGTCGAAGAGACGACCCCGCACGAGGGGGACGTCCAGCGCCTCGAAGTAGCCTCGATCCGCCCGACGATGGACGATCTCGAGACCGACGCGATCCGGGGGCCAACCCTCGGCCTGGAACTGGCTCGTCCAGCCCGTCCCCGCCAGGGGAAGCCAGCCCACCATCCCCGCACGCTCGATCCCCGGTCGGGCCTCGACGCGATCCTCGAGCTCGTCCCAGAAGGCCAGGACCTGGTCGCGGTGCGGATAGCGCGACGACGGGATGGTGAGCTCCACCGCGAGGGTCCCGTCCACCCGGAAGCCGGGATCCACCGAACGGAGGAGGTAGGCGCTCCGGATCATCAACCCGGCCCCCACGACGAGGAGAAGCGCCAGGGCCACCTCGGCCGCGACGAGCAAGCCCGCAACGCGCAGGCTCCGGGTGCCTCTTCCGCCCCCTCCCCCCTCCCTGAGGGTCTCCTGCAGCCCACCGGTGGTGACCCGGAGGGCCGGTCCGGTGCCGAACACGACCCCGCTGATGATCGCCACGCTGAGGATCACGAGCACCACACGCCCGTCCAGGGCGATCTGCGTCGCCCCTTCGATACCGAGGCGCGTCCGCGTGGCCATCGCTATCGCCCCGAGCCACCCCAGACCCAGCCCGAGGACTCCCCCCAGGAGACTCAGGAGCACGCTCTCCATGAGAAGCTGTCTGGCGACCCGGAGCCGACCCGCGCCGAGCGCGCTGCGCAGGGCGATCTCACGGGCACGGTCGTTGGATCGGACGAGCATGAGGTTGGCGGCATTCGCGCAGGCGAGGAGGAGGAGCAGGAAGACGGCGCCGAGGAGCACCATCAGAGGTGTCCGGACGTCCCGAACCAGAAAGTCCCGGAGCGGCGCCAGACCCGCACCCATCACCCGGTTGGTCTCTGGATACCGCGCCTGGAGCTCCTGAACGACGGCCTGAAGCTGTGCATCCGCCTCCTCCAGGCCCGCCCCCCGCGCCAGCCGGGCGACGGGACGAACCCAGTGACCACGGCGGTAAGACGTGGACGACAAGGCTTCAGGCTCCCACCCATACGGTATCCAGAGCTGGGTCTCGTCCGCCGGAAACGCGAACCCCTCCGGCATGATCCCGACGATCTCCCGCTCGACCGCGTCGCTGCCCATGAGGACCGTGGACCCGACCACGTCGGGGTCGGCTCCGAAACGGCGCACCCACAGTCCGTGGCTCAGCATCACCACGTCGTCCCGTCCGGCGAAGGTCTCCTCCCAGGTGAACGTGCGCCCGAGAAGGGGCCGCACGCCCAGCACGTCGAAGAAGTTCCCCGAGACGGAAGTGCCCCCGACCACCAGGGGCCCATCGGGCGACGGGAGGACCACGTCCCAGACCCCCAGGTCCCTGTAGAGCGCGATGTCCTCGAAGGCCTGCACCTGCTCGCGCCAATCGAGAGCGTTCGCAGGAGCCGCTTGAGCGTGCGTCCAGCCGAAGTCCGGGTTCGTCTCGTAGAGCAGGACCAGGCGCTGGGGATCCTGAAAGGGAAGCGGTCGGAAGAAGTAGGCGTTCGCCGCCGAGAAGATGGCGGTGACCGCACCCATGCCCAGCGCCATCACGACCACCGCGGTCCACGTGAACCCGGAGTTGCGTCGCACCACGCGCAGGGCCTGCCTCCCGTCCTCGATCATCGTCCTCATCATCGTCTCCCGTCCTCCCGTGGAACTTCCTCCCGTCGCGCTTCCCGCACCGGCCACGGGGCGCTCCATCGCGAGCCGCATCCCCAGCACGGCCGTCACCGCGCCCGCGAGCTCACGGGCGGCGAAGGGCCAGACCGACATCCGTCCCCGCGAGTCGGCCTCCCGCAGTCGCTTCGAGACGATCTCCAGATACTCCTCGCCGTGACGCTCCCGGAACTCGGCAGGGGCCCATCGGAGGATCGCCTTCAGAAGGAGACGAAAGATCCTCATGCTCCTCCGCCCCCCGCGGCCGTACCACCGAGGAGCCGCCGGGACCGCGCCGTCGCCACCAGCTCCGCCAGGCGCCGGGACTCGGCCTCTGCTCGTGCCCGCCCCGTATCCGTGATGCGGTAGTACTTGCGACGGGCATCATCGCCCTCCCGAGGCCGCTCCGTGTCCTCCTCGATGAGGCCCTCGCCCTCCATCCGCTGAAGCGCGAGGTACATGGCACCCGTCGACGGGGCGGATCCTTCTCCGCCTCGCTCCTCGATCTCCTTGATGATGCCGTAGCCGTGGCGAGGCTCGTCGGCCAGAGCCAGGAGGATCTGATAGGTCAGGGGGGTCATGAAGAGCGTCCGGTCCGGGAAGGCATATGCATAAGTGAAAAATATATTTTCAAATGATCTATATGGCAAATATACATATCCGGAGGCCGGTTCCCGCGGTGCCCGCTCCACCGGTCCGACTCCCCCGCGCTCACCGGCCCAGCGCCGACCCATTGCCTCGCCGCTCTACTTCGGCATGTTGAGGGCCCGCCCACCTTGGAGCGCTCATGGATGCACAGCTGGGACTCTTCCCCGAGGAGCCGACGCCACCGGAGACCGCCTTCGTCGGGCCGGCCGAGGTCCCCCACCGCCTCGCGAGGACCGCGGACCGGCTGCCCCGGTCGCTCCGCATGGGCACCTCGTCCTGGAGCTTCCCCGGCTGGCGAGGAATCGTCTACGACCGGCCGGCCTCGCAGAAGGTCCTGGCCCGACACGGGCTGGCGGCGTACGCCGCGCATCCCCTGCTCCGGACCGTCGGGATCGACCGGACCTACTATCGACCCATCTCGGCGGACGACTTCCGGGCCTACGCGGACTCGGTCCCGGCCGATTTCCGTTTCCTGGTGAAGGCCGACCGGCTCACCACCTCTCCGACGGACCCCGAGGGGTACGGCATTCGCAAACCGAATCCCCGCTTCCTGGATGCTCGATACGTCAGCCAGGCCGTCGTCGAGCCCATGATTCGGGGACTTGGAGACAAGGCGGGTCCCCTACTCTTCCAGTTCTCTCCTCTCCCACCCGGCGTCGTGGGCGGGACCGACGCGTTTCTGGACCGCCTCCGCGCCTTCCTGGGGGCGTTGCCGAAGGGGGTGCTCTACGCCGTCGAGCTCCGGACGCCCGCATTCCTCACGGACGCCTACGTCCAGCTCCTGGAGGACACGGGGGCGACCCACTGCTACAACGTCCACCCGGCCATGGCCCCGCTGGATCGCCAGCTCGGCCGCATCGCTCCCTTTCGGCAGCCCGCGCTGGTGGTCCGCTGGATGCTCCATGCCGGGCTGAAGTACGAGGAGGCCAGAGAGCGGTACGACCCCTTCGACCGCCTCGTCGACGAGGATCGGGCATCGAGGGAGCGCATCGCCGTGGCGGTCCTCGACGCCCTGGTGGCCGAGCGTCCCGCCTTCGTCGTCGCCAACAACAAGGCCGAGGGGTCCGCACCCCTCTCCGTCTTCCGACTGGCCCAGCGGCTCGTCCGCTGGGACGCTCCGGACGACGAGGACGTCGGACACGCCGCAGCCCGAGACGGTGGGAGCCCGCCCGATGTCGCGTGATCCACGGCTCTGGCTCTACGTGGCGGGTGGCTGGCTCCTCCTTGGAGGACTCGCCCACCTCACCTGGCACGTGTGGGGGGTCGTCATGGAGCGCGATACCGCAGCGGGACTGAGAGCGTTCGCGATGAACGCGATGAAACAGGCCCAGTCTCCTGATCCTCTTCGTCCCACCCTCTGGCGCGTCTATCGGCTGTACAGCGCCTCGCTGGCGCTGCTCTGGACCTTCGCGGGCCTGACCGACGTGGTCATGGCAGCGGTGGACGCCCCGAGACGCATCCTGGCGTCGTTGAGCCTCCTCCAGACGGTCTTCTGGACCGCCGCGTTCGTGCCCTTCGCCTTCATGGACCCCGTGATCCAGCCCCTGGCCGTGGTGGCGGTGGCCGTCCCGCTCCACGGCATCGCCTACGTCCTCCTCTCGGGGTCGGCGGGGAACGGGAAGGACGATGGCGTCCACGCGGTGGCATCATGATCCCGTCTTCCTGGTGGCGGGGCGAGAGCCACGACGACGCCAAAGACGCACGGCCTCCAGCGCCATCTCGATGTCGGTCTCGTCGTTGTAGAGCCCTACGGAGAACCGAAGCATCCCATCCCGGAACGTGTGCACGACGGCCTGTTCCTGAAGGACCCGGTGGAGGCCCTCGACGTCGCGATCCCCTTGCCCTGCCCCGAACCGTCCCACGGTGACGATGTGGGCCAGGTGGGGCCCGACGTCGCCACCCACCACGGGGACGCCTTCTTCGAGGAGCCCGCGTACCAGACGTCGGGCGAGGGCGCGGGCGTGGCTCTCGACGTTGTCCACGCCGATCTCCTCGATGAGATCCAGGGAGAGGGCCACGGCGGAGACCCCGAGGTAGTTGTAGTTCCCGAGGTCGAAGCGGAGCGCCCCGGTCCGATAGCGGATCGGCTCGCGAGAGTGGGCGGTCTCGGGAAGGTCGAGGTCCACCCCGTACCGCGCCAGGTGTGCCGGGGTCAGACCGTCGGCCACTTCCCTCCGAACGAATAGGAAGCCGCATCCGAAGAAGGAGAGGAGGCATTTCTGGGCC
>JAWVZK010000082.1:0-13320 GCA_033722275.1 Longimicrobiales bacterium
CAAGAAGCCTTCGCCAACTTCTCGGTCGTGCCGCCCGGGACGGGCATCGTCCACCAGGTGAACCTCGAGTATCTGGCTTCCGTCGTTCACCGGCGGGACCATGACGGAACGCATCTGGCCTATCCCGACACCCTGGTGGGTACCGATTCCCACACGACGATGGTCAACGGGCTCGGTGTCGTCGGGTGGGGCGTGGGTGGGATCGAGGCCGAGGCCGTGGTCCTCGGGCAGCCCTACTACATGCTTCTGCCCGAGGTCGTGGGCATGAAGCTCACCGGCGTTCTGCCGGAGGGCGCCACCGCCACGGACCTGGTCCTACGGGTCACGGAGATGCTTCGCGACCACGGCGTCGTCGGTCGCTTCGTCGAGTACTACGGCGCGGGCCTCAGCGGCTTGACGCTCCCGGACAAGGCGACGCTGGCCAACATGTCTCCGGAATACGGGGCCACCATCGGCTTCTTCCCGGTGGACGACGCCACCCTGTCCTACCTCAGGGGCACGGGTCGCTCGGCGGAGCTCGTACAACGCGTGGAGCGCGTCTCGAAGGAGCTCGACCTCTTCCGCACCGACGACACGCCGGATCCCGAGTTCACGTCGAGTCTCGAGCTGGATCTCTCCACGGTGGAGCCGAGCCTGGCCGGCCCGAAGCGTCCCCAGGACCGGATCCGGATGGCCGACATGCGGAGACAGTTCGAGCGGGATCTCCCGGCCCTCGTTCCGTCCGGGTTCGAGCTTCCCGTCCCGTCGGCCTCGGAGGATCGGACGGCCGAGAGCTGGGCCGGCGAAGGGGGTGGCGGAACGGCCGTGCGCACCGCCGGGCACGACCGGACCGTGGACGTCCAATTGGACGACGGGCAGGAGGTGGAGATCACCGACGGCTCCATCGTCATCGCGGCGATCACGTCGTGCACGAACACGTCCAACCCCTCGGTCATGGTCGGCGCCGGGCTCCTGGCGAAGAAGGCCGTGGAGATGGGCCTGGAGGTTCGACCCTGGGTCAAGACGTCCATGGCCCCCGGAAGCAAAGTGGTCACGGACTATCTTCAGCAGTCCGGCCTCCTTCCCCCGCTGGAGAAGCTCGGCTTCGACGTGGTGGGCTACGGTTGCACGACCTGTATCGGCAACTCGGGGCCCCTTCCCGAGAAGATCCATCAGGCGGTGGAGGACAACGGTCTGGTGGTGGCGTCCATCCTCTCGGGGAACCGGAACTTCGAGGCCCGCATCCACCCGTTGGTGCGCGCCAACTACCTGGCCTCGCCGGTGCTCGTGGTGGCCTACGCCTTGGCCGGTCGGATCGACATCGACATGTACAACGAGCCGCTGGGCCGGGACCGTGAGGGCAACCCGGTCTTCCTCGCCGATATCTGGCCGACGCCGGAAGAGATCCAGGAGACCATCCGCTCGTCCCTCGAGCCCGAGATGTTCACCCGCCGGTACGCCGAGGTGAACGAGGGCGACGAGAACTGGCAGGCCCTGCCCATCCCCGAGGAGAGCAGCCTCTACGAATGGCAACCGGACTCGACGTACGTCCGTCGTCCGCCCTTTTTCGAGGATATGGACGCCGAGATCCCGGAGGCGGAGGACATCCATGGCGCACGGGTCCTGGTGCGTCTCGGACAGTCCGTCACCACCGATCACATCTCACCCGCCGGGGCCATCCCCAAGAGCGAGCCAGCCGGCCGGTATCTTCAGGAGCACGGAGTCGCGCCCCGCGACTTCAACTCCTTCGGGTCACGTCGAGGAAACCACGAGGTCATGATGCGCGGGACCTTCGGGAACGTGCGCATCAAGAACCTCCTCCTGGACGGGAAGGAAGGCGGCTACACCATCCATTTCCCGTCGGGAGAGGAGATGCCCATCTTCGACGCCTCGATGAGGTATCAGGAGGCGGATACGCCCCTCATCGTCCTGGCGGGCAAGGAGTACGGCACGGGCTCCTCCCGGGACTGGGCGGCCAAGGGGACCATCCTCCTGGGGGTGAAGGCGGTCATCGCCGAGAGCTACGAGCGGATCCACCGGAGCAACCTGGTGGGCATGGGCGTTCTGCCGCTGCAGTTCAAGGAAGGCGAGAGCCCCCGCTCCCTCGGTCTCACCGGCCGGGAGACCTTCGACGTCACGGGTGTGGCCGACGGCCTCGAGCCGGGGTGCACCATCCACGTGACGGCCACCGACACGGACGGGTCGGAGACGCGCTTCGAGACCGTCGCGCGACTCGACTCCGGGGTGGACGTGCAGTACTACCTCAACGGAGGCATCCTGCAGACCGTTCTGCGGAAGATGGCCCGCGGCGAGATGTAGCAGCACTCCGCGGACCCCCGACGGGTGGTGACCGCCGCAGAGGCGGCGGCCGTTCTCGAAGATCTCCCGGTGCGGCCGGTCTCTACTCTCCGCCCAGGTGGTCGTCCCGCATGGACACGGGGGGGCCCAGGACCTCCTTGAGGACCATCGCCTCGCGGAGGGCGGGCCTGCCGCCGCGTAGAAGTCTGCGGCGGACCGCCGCGGCCTGCTCGTCCAACTTCGCCGCCAACGGACCTGGCGCGTCCTGGGCCGACGGAGGCCTGGAGGAGGGATCGGTCCCGTAGTCGCGATGGGATCGGTGGATCTCGTGCTCCACCACGTCCCCGCCAATGGGATCCCTCGACCCCACCGGGGTCGTCGATCCGACGGATCGAGACCAGGTCTCCCGCGATCCCACCTCGCTTCGTTCCAACGGGGGGAGCGGAGCGCCGCGGCGCTGGGGCAAGGCTCGGCCGGGCTCGCCTCCGGGCTCGGCGCGCCGGCGCCTCGCCTCCACCTGCTGTCGTCTGGCCTCTTCCAGGCGACGGCTCGCCTCCTCCTGTCGCCTCCTGGCCTCCTCTCGCTGACGCTCCACCTCCTCCCTGCGGCGACGGAGCTCCCGCCTGCGCCTCGCCTCTTCACTGGGCGATTCCGCGCCGGTCTCCGCGCGCTGGGAGGTACGGCCCCGGGCGAGTCCCTCGAGCTGCTCCAGGAGATCGCCGGGAAGCATCGTCTCCGAAGAGGGCCGCCTCCGGTCCCGCGTGGCCATCTCGTCGTACGACGGGTCGTCGTCGTACGTGGACAGGCGTTCGCCGCGCTCTCCGCCAGGCTCGGGACGCGGAGGCTCCATGTCGGGCAGTCGCGCCTCCCACTCCCGTTCCCGCGGTCGGGTGGATTCGTCCTCCTCCGTTTCCCCGCGCCGCTTGGCCCTCCGGGAGCGCGCGATGGACTCGAGGATGGAGAAGAAGATGATGACGGCGAAGAAGATCAGCTCTTCCATCTAGATTCCCGCCCCCCGCCGCCGTCCCGACCCCGGCGATCCCCCTCGCCGGAACCGCGCAGACGGACACATGAAGGGCACCACCTCCTCAGTCCGTGCTCGACGTGCTGCCGCCCTCGTCGGGCCCGGCGATGGCGTTCCGCATTCCGGTGTCGGCCTCGATGTTCCGGTACCGCATGAAGTCCATCACGCCGAGGTTGCCGGACCGGAAGGCTTCGGCGAGAGCCAACGGAACCTGGGCCTCCGCTTTCACGACCTCCGCCTTCATCTCGCCCACCAAGGCCTTCATCTCCTGCTCCTTCGCCACGGCCATGGCCCGGCGCTCCTCCGCCCGGGCCTGGGCCACGCGCTTGTCGGCTTCGGCCTGGTCAGTCTGGAGCTCGGCGCCGATGTTCTTGCCCACGTCGACATCGGCGATGTCGATGGAGAGGATCTCGAACGCCGTCCCGGAGTCGAGTCCCTTACCGAGGACCGTCTTGGAGATGGCGTCGGGATTCTCGAGCACCGCCTTGTGGGAATCTGCCGAACCGATGGTCGACACGATGCCCTCGCCGACCCGCGCCAGGATCGTGTCCTCCCCGGCACCTCCGACGAGGCGGTTGATGTTGGCCCGCACGGTGACGCGGGCCACGGCGATGAGCTGGATGCCGTCCTTGGCCATGGCGGCCACCTTCGGTGTGTTGATGACCTTCGGGTTGACGGAGACCTGAACGGCCTCGAAGACGTCGCGTCCCGCCAGATCGATGGCCGCGGCCTGGTTGAACGACAGATCGATGTTCGCCTTGTCCGCCGAGATCAGCGCACGCACGACGCGATCGACCTGCCCGCCGGCCAGATAATGGGCCTCCAGGTTCGAGATCTGGAGGTCCAGTCCGGCCTTGGTCGACCAGATGAGAGGTCGGACCACCGCCGGAGGAGAAACCTTTCTCAGGCGCATCCCCACCAGGTAGCCGATGCCGACGCGCACACCGGCCGAGATGGCCTCGATCCACAGTCGCACGGGGATGGCCCACGCGATGAGGAAGACCAGGACGATCGCGCCGACGATGACGATCGCGTTGAAAGCAAGAACACCATCCATGGATGAGCCTCGATTCTGTTTGAGATGAAGCCAAAGGCTACGTCGTCGCCGACGCCGCCTCGTCTTCGGTGAGCTCCCGCACGACGTGGCGATACCCTTCGGCCGCCACGATCCGCACGGGTGTTCCTTTGATGATCCACGACGACTCCGAAACCACGTCCACCCGCTCGTCGTCGAAAACGGCGGTTCCGGACGGTCGGAGATCGGTGAGCGCCGTCCCCACCTTGCCGATGAGCTCCGGACGACGGGCGGCCGACTCGTAGCCGATGGCGCGATCCGTCCGCTCCGTGAGGAAGATTCCACTCCTGGAGAGGCGCGAGCTCGAGGGCAAAGTGCGGATCAGCACCCAGGCCGATACGGCGATGAGCACGATGGTGGTGCTGATCACCAGACCGGCCTGCGTGAAGTCCGCCCCGGTGGGAAGCGACCCGATGAGGCTGAGGTAGAGCCCGGCGAGGATCCCGATTCCGCCGAGAAGGCCGAAGAAGCCGAACCCGGGGATGAGGAAGACCTCCACACCCAGGAGCGCCAGCCCGATCCCGAAGATGATGACGTCCTCCCAACCGGCCAGACCGACGATCATGTGGGACCCGAAGAAGAGGCCCAGAGAGACGATCCCCGCCACACCGGCCAAGCCGAAAGTCGGGGTCTTGATCTCGGTGATGAGCCCGAGGAAGCCCAGGGTGAGCAGGAAGGGAGCCACCACCGGGTTCGAGAAGAAACGCACCACGCGCTCCGCCCAGTTCGCCTCCGCCGTCACCACCGTCGCATCGTCGTGTCCCAGGAGCTCCAGAAGGGCCGGCAGGTCCTCCACCGCCTCGGCGTACCCTACCTCCAAGGCCTCCTCGGTGGTGAGGGTGAGCAGCTTGCCCGCCTCGACCACCCCCTCGACCTCGATCTCCTCGTCCACCATGGCGGCGGCGATGTCGGGATCGAGGCCCCGGGCTTCGGCGAGCGCACGCATCTCGCTGCGCATGGCCGACACGATCTTCTCCGACGCCTTCGTCCCGCTTCCGTCCACGGGTGTGGCGGCACCGATGACCGATCCCGGCCGCATGTAGATACGGTCCGTGGACAGGGCGATGAGGGCGCCGGCGGAGAAGGCCCTGCGGTTGACCAGCGTGTACACCGGCACGGAGGCATCGCTGATGGCGTCCGAGATCCGCTCTGCAGCATCGACGCGACCGCCAGGTGTGTCCATGTCCAGGATCACCGCGTCGGCGCCGGCGGCGGCGGCCTCGTCCAGGCTGCGCTCGATGAAGGGCGCCAGACCCAGCTCGACGACTCCGGTCACCGGGACGCGCCAGACGACGTCCTCCTGTGCCCGGACGGCGGAGGCGAGGGTCAGGAGGACCGCGGAGGCTGCGACGGCGGGGTGAAGTGCGCGAATCATCGGGACATGCTCCGGAGCGTCTGCATCGACTTCAAGGTACCGACTCTTCTACCCCACACAACGCAATCGTGTGCGGCGAAGGCCGAGATCGCCCTGGAGAGGAGCCCTCCGGAGTCGGGTGCTCGACGGCCCTGTCGGGGCTCGGGAGTCCCTCGAGCCGGGGTCTCTCGACCCGTGACCGGGCGCCTCGTCCGGTTGACCCTCCGGTCAGACTTCGGGACCTTTCAGCCAGTCCGGGCGGCGCGGCCGCACACGTCCGTGGGGTGATGTTTTTCGCCCGCCCGCAGAGCGTCGCACGCATCCAACCTTCAGGGGAACGTCCAGATGTCCGATTCGGTCCTGGTTCACTACGAGGTCAAAGGTAACGTCGCCCTCCTCACCCTCGACGACCCGCCCGCCAATACCTACACCCACGAGATGATGCGTCAGCTCGATGAAGGCATCATCAACGCCCGCTTCGACGACGACGTGGAGGTCATCGTCATCACCGGCGCCGGTGAGAAGTTCTTCTGCGCCGGAGCCAACATCGGGATGCTCTCCGAGGCGGATCCGGACTGGAAGTACTGCTTCTGCCTGCACGCGAACGAGACGCTCAACCGTCTCGAGCACACGCCGAAGCTGGTCATCGCCGCGCTCAACGGACACACCGTCGGTGGCGGACTCGAGATCGCCATGGCCGCGGACATCCGCATCGCCCGCAAGGACGCCGGTAAAGTCGGCCTTCCCGAGGTCGCCCTCGGTGTGCTTCCGGGCACGGGCGGCACGCAACGCCTGGTTCGCCTCGTGGGCAAGCCCCTGGCCATCCAGATGATGGCAGAGGGCACCACCTTCGGTTTCGATCAGGCCCACGAGTACGGCCTGGTCAACGAGATCTACGATTACGGCGATCGGGACGCGTTCGTCGACGCCGTTCTCGAGTACGCCGAGCAGTTCACGACACCCAACAAGGCGACGAAGGCCGTGGGACTCATCAAGCGATCGGTGCAGACCGGCTCGGAGCTTCCCTTCGAGCTCGCCCTGGCCCTGGAGCGGGAGCTGCAGGCCCAGCTCTTCGCCAGCGAGGACGCGACAGAGGGCCTGAACGCGTACGTGGAGAAGCGGAAGCCCGAGTTCACGGGGAGCTGAAGCTCCCCGCCGCCGCATGCTGATCGAGGAAGGATCCGGAATCGATCCGGCTCCCAGGTCGGCCTTTCCACCTTCGAGGTGACGTTTATGCCGAAGCTGCCCGTACGCGATCGACTCTGGATCGGGAACGAATGGTGCGACGCGGAGGACGGGGGGACCTTCCCCACCGTGAATCCGGCCAGCGGCGAGACCCTGGCCCGGGTCGCGTCGGCGGGCCCGGCCGACGTCGACCGGGCCGTGGACGCCGCCCGCTCGGCCATGGACGACGGCGAGTGGCGTGACATGAATCCCCACGAGCGCGCTCGACTTCTCTGGAAGCTCGCCGACGCCATCGAGGCCAACGCCGACGAGCTGGGCGCGCTGGAGACCGCCGACAACGGAAAGCCGTACTTCGAGTCGCGGAAGGTGGACCTGCCCAGCGTCGTGGAGAACTTCCGCTACTTCTCCGGGCTGGCCGACAAGATCCAGGGGGACACGATCCCCGTGGCCGGCCCCTTCTTGAACTACACCCTCAGGGAGCCGGTGGGGGTGGTCGCATGCATCACGCCGTGGAACTTCCCGCTCTCCCTGGCCTCGTGGAAGGTCGCCCCGGCGTTGGCCTGCGGGAACGCCGTGATCCTCAAGCCGGCCGAACAGACCCCCCTGACGGCGCTCCGCCTCGGGGAGCTGGCGGCGGAGGTGGGCTTCCCCGAGGGCGTCCTCAACGTCGTGCCCGGACTGGGGGAGACGGCCGGCGCCGCCCTGGTCCGCCATCCCGACGTCGACGCCGTCGCCTTTACCGGCTCCACGGAGGTGGGGAAGGTGGTCATGCGGGAAGCCGCCGACACGCTGAAGAAGGTCTCTCTCGAGCTGGGCGGAAAGTCCCCCAACGTGATCCTGGCCGACGCCGATCTGAAGAGCGCCGTCCGCGGCGCCTCCACCGGCATCTTCTACGGGAAGGGGGAGGTCTGCGCCGCAGGCTCCCGGATCCTGGTGGAGCGGTCCGTCTACGACGAGTTCGTCGAGGCCTTCGCCGACCGCGCCGCGAAGATGGCGGTGGGGGATCCCATGGACTCGGGGACCCGCCTCGGCGCCATCGTCAGCGAGGAGCAGCTCGACCGCGTGATGGAGTATGTCGAGGCGGGCCGGAGCGAAGGAGCGCGACTGGTCCAGGGCGGTGAGCGCACGACGGTCGACGGCAAGGGCAACTTCGTCACGGCCACCGTCTTCGCCGACGTGGACCCCGCGATGAGGATCGCCCAGGAAGAGATCTTCGGGCCGGTGGCGGCGGTGATCCCGGTGGACGACGTGGACGACGCCATCCGGACCGCCAATCGGACCATCTACGGATTGGCCGCGGGGATCTGGACCCGGGACATCGGCAAGGCCCACCGGATGGCCCGGGAGATCAAGGCCGGCACGATCTGGATCAACACCTACAACCAGTACGACTCGGCCTCACCCTTCGGCGGGTACAAGCAGAGCGGCTTCGGCCGTGACCTGGGCTTTGAAGCGGCGCTGGAGAAGTACACGCAGGTCAAGAGCGTCTGGGTCGCCGTCGATGGGTGATCACGGGCACGGCGAAAGGAGCCGCGATGCGTGAGTCCTGGATCATCGACGCTGTCCGGACGCCCATCGGGCGACACGGGGGCGCGCTCGCCCCCGTCCGGCCCGACGATCTGGCGGCTCGAACCATCGAGGCGATCCTGGAGCGGACCGGGGCGGCCCCGGAGACCATCGACGACGTGATCTTCGGTTGCACCAATCAGGCGGGTGAGGACAATCGGAACGTGGCCCGCATGGCTCTGCTGCGAGCCGGATTGCCGGTGAGCGTCGCCGGTCAGACGGTGAATCGGCTCTGTGGATCCGGGATGCAGGCCGTTCTCTCCGCCCATCAGGCCATCGCCGCGGGAGAAGGGGACGCCTTCATCGCCGGGGGCGTGGAGAGCATGAGCCGAGCACCCTACGTGATGCTGAAGCCGGAGCGCGCCTATGCCCGAGGGCACCCGGAGACCGCCGACACGGTCCTCGGGTGGCGTTTTCCGAACCCGACTTTCGTCCCGGAGTGGACCATCGGCCTCGGGGAGACCGCCGAGGTCATCGCCCGGGAGTTCCATGTCTCCCGTTCGGCGCAGGACGTCTTCGCCGCCGAAAGTCAGCAGCGCGCCCAGCGGGCCCTGGCGGCGGGACGCTTCACCGACGAGATCGTGCCGGTCACCGTTCCCCGCCGGAAGGGGGCGGCCCAGGTGGTCTCCGTCGACGAGCACCCTCGACCCGACACCACGGTCGAGTCCCTCGCCCGACTGCGGCCCGTCTTCGAGAAGGACGGGACGGTCACGGCGGGGAACGCCTCGGGGATCAACGACGGAGCCGCCGCCCTTCTGGTGGTATCGGAGGAGTACGGAAGGGAGCTCGGCCTCGAGCCCATGGCCCGGGTCGTGGGGGGAGCCGTGGCCGGAGTCGAGCCACACCGCATGGGCATCGGCCCCGTGCCGGCCACGCGGAAGCTCCTGGCTCGCCAGGGCTGGACCGTCGACGAGATCGACCTCGTGGAGCTCAACGAGGCCTTCGCCGCGCAGGCGATCCCCTGCATGGACGAGCTCGGCCTGGATCCGGAGCGGGTCAATGTGAACGGAGGAGCCATCGCCCTGGGGCATCCGGTAGGATGCTCCGGCGCTCGTATCCTCGTGACCCTGGTCCACGAGATGAGACGACAGGATGTCCGGCGGGGGCTCGCCACCATGTGCATCGGCGTGGGCCAGGGAATCGCGAGCCTCCTGGAGCGCCCATGACGGGACGAGGGGAGGGGCCATGAGCGAGATCGAACACGTCAGCGTCCTGGGCGCCGGTACGATGGGTCACGGGATCGCCCAGGTGAGCGCCGCCGCCGGCTGTCGCGTCCGCCTCTACGACGTCGACGAGGACGCCGTGACCAGGGGCCTCGACCGCATCCGCGGGAATCTGGAGACGGGCATCGAGCGCGAGAAGGTGACCATCGAGGAGAAGGAGACCGTCCTGGGGAACGTGGTGACGACCACCGACCTTCCCCGTGCCGTGGAGAGCGCGGACCTGGTGGTGGAGGCCGCGCCGGAGTCGGTGACGCTCAAGGAGTCCATCTTCCGCACGGTGGACCGGGCCGTCCCGGAGCACGCCCTTCTCGCCACCAACACTTCGTCCCTCTCCATCGACCGCATCGCTTCGGTCCTCGACGATCCGGCACGCTTCGTCGGGATGCACTTCTTCAATCCCGTCCACATCATGGAGCTCGTAGAGGTGGTGTGGGGCCCGCGGACCTCCGAGGCGACCCGAGACGCCGCCGTGGCATTCGCCCGACGGCTGGGCAAGGAGCCCATCGTCGTGAAGGACACGCCTGGCTTCGCTTCGTCCAGGCTGGGCATCGTCCTGGGTATGGAGGCCATCCGCATGGTGGAGCAGGGCGTGGCGAGCGCCCAGGACATCGACAAGGCCATGGAGCTGGGATATCGGCACCCCATGGGCCCCCTGAAGCTCACCGACCTCGTCGGCCTCGATGTCCGGCTCGGGATCGCCGAATATCTTCATGGGACCCTGGATTCGGACGCCTTCGAGCCACCGGACCTCCTCCGCCGCATGGTGGAGGAAGGCAAGCTGGGGAAGAAGGCGGGAGAAGGCTTCTACGAGTGGTAGACCCGACCCGACCGGAGATCCGGACATGAGCGATTCACCCGTTCTCGTGGAGAGACGTGGCGACGGGATCGGCGTCGTCACCCTCAATCGCCCGGAGAAGCTCAATGCCCTCGACGCCCGGGTCCGGCGGCTCCTCCGGGAGACCTTCGACGAGCTGGCGGAAGACGAAGCGGTGCGGGTCGTGGTGCTTCACGGCTCGGGGGAGAAGGCGTTCGTCGCCGGTGCCGACATCACCGAGTTCCACGCCCGGACGCCCGAGGAGCAGCGAGAGGTCTACCGCCAGCCCCGGATCTACGAGACGGTGGCGGATTTCTCCAAGCCGGTGATCGCGGCGATCCACGGCTTCTGTATCGGCGGGGGCTCGGAGCTGGCCCTGGCGTGCGACGTGCGCGTCGCCGACCGGACCGCCCGGATCAGTCAGGCCGAGATCCGCATCGGACTCATCCCGGGTGGCGGCGGGACCCAACGACTGGCGAGGCTCGTGGGCCGTGGATGGGCCTCCATCATCAGTCTGACCGGGGACTTCGTGGAGGCCGAGGAAGCCCATCGCATCGGACTCGTGGACATCCTCGTCGACGAGGGGGAGCACCTGGAACGGGCTCTGGACCTGGCCCGTCGGATGGCGCGCTGGAGCCCCGTCTCTCTCCGTCTGGCCAAGGATGCCATCCGGGCCGCCTTCGAGCTGCCGCTGGCCGAGGGCCTGGAATACGAGAAGGAGCGCTTTCTGGACGCCTTCGCCTCGGAAGACGGTCAGGAAGGGGTGGCGGCATTCGTCGACAAGAGGAAGCCCGAGTTCAGGGGGCGCTGAGTCCCCCCGGGTGAGGGGGCGCGTCGAGGCCCGTGCGGTCCGGCGTCCGCGTCGCTAGGATGGCTCCGATCCTTCAGCCCCGGAGCCTTGGATGCGCCCTTTCCCGCTTCGCCGACGCGTCGTCCGCCAGCCCACCGTCCTCCCTGCGCTCCCGGCCCCTCCGCCCCGCGCGGGATGCCCCTCGCCCTCCGCCCCGCGGCTGGCGCCTCTGCCGGTCCTCCTGGCGATTCTCGCCCTCCCGCTCCTTTTCGCCGCACCGGGTGCCCGCGCGAGCGCCCAGGAGGACCACCTGGCCATCCTTCGCGAGAAGCTCGCCCAGGAGCTGACGCGGATCGTGGACGAGTACGAAGGCGTGGCCGGGCTCCACGTCGTCGACCTCACCACCGGCGATCGTTTCGCCGTTCGTGACGACTTCCTCTTCCCCCAGGCCAGCGCCATCAAGATCCCGATCCTCCTGGAGCTCTTTCGCAGGGCCGAGAGCGATCCGGACATGCTTCGAAGACGCGTGGTGCTCACGGACGAGGTCCGCACGGGTGGTAGCGGCGTGCTCCGGGTCCTGACGGACGGGGGCTCGGCGCTCTCGTTGGAGGACTACGCCATCTACATGATCCAGCACTCGGACAACACGGCGACGAACGTCCTCATCGACGAGCTCGGCATGGACGCCGTCAACGAGCTGTCCGCCTCGCTGGGGGCCAGGCAGACGCTTCTTCAGCGGAAGATGATCCGGCCGGAGGAGTCGGCACGAGGAAACGAGAACCTGTCGACGCCTCGGGACGCCGCGCGGATCATGGAGCGCCTCGCCCGTTGTGACGTCCCCATGGGGGAGGACGGCTGCGCCCGGGCGAGGGAGATCCTGGAGCTTCCCAAGGGCGGTCCCGTGCGAAGGCCGGTGCCCTCCTCGGTGCCCATGGCCTTCAAGCCCGGTGGCATCACGGGCGTCGCCACGGTCTGGTCCCTCGTGGACCTCCCCGACCGTCCGTACGTGATGGTGGTCATGTCGAGCTACGGGGGGAACGGCGGGCAGGTCATCGAGGCGGTGTCCGACGCGACGTACCGCTATTTCAGCCGTCTCTCCGGCATCACCGAATACGGGACGCGGGTCCCGCTCGACGTGAAGCGCCGCGTGAGCGGGGGGCGCTGACCATGGCCCTCCGCACGGCGCGCGTGCTCGCCGGCGCCTACTTCGTCCTCATGCTCGTCTTCGTCACCTGGCCGGGTCTCGTGCCCTTCGCCCGGGTCCATCCGCTCATCCTCGGGCTGCCTTTCTCCATGGCCTGGATCGCCGGGTGGATCGCCGGCAGCGTGCTGGTCCTGTACGGGCTGGACCGCGTCGAGGCGCGTCACCGTGACGAGACGCCCTCCCCGGGCTCGACGGGCGGGGGAGGGTCGTGATGGAGCAATGGGTCGTCGTCACCGTCATCATCGCCGCGTACCTGGGCCTGACGCTGACCATCGGCATGCTGGCCGGCCGGCGCTCGACGCGCAGCGTGGCCGGATACGTGGCCGCCGACCGCAGCTTCGGGCTTCTCGTCATGTACTTCGTCACGGGCGCCTCGGTCTTCAGCGCCTTCGCGTTCCTGGGAGGCCCGGGATGGGCATACTCCCGGGGTGCCGCAGCCTTCTACATCCTCGCGTACGGCGCCATCGGAATGGCCCCCTTCTACTGGATCGGTCCGAGGGTGGCGGAGCTGGGCCGGCGCCACGGATACGTGACCCAGGCCCAGCTCATCACTGGCCGCTTTCCTTCCCGGGGGCTGTCCGCCCTCATCGCCCTCTTGAGCCTCATCGCCTTCATCCCCTACGTCACGCTGCAGATGAGGGGCGCCGGGATCGTCATCGAGGCCGTGACCGACGGCAACGTCCCCATCTGGCTCGGCTCCCTGGTGGCCTACGGGATCGTCATCGTCTACGTGCTCTCCTCCGGGGCCATGGCGGTGGGCTGGACGAACACGTTCCAGGGCGTCTTCATGGTGGTCATCGCCTGGACG
>JAWVZK010000083.1:0-13275 GCA_033722275.1 Longimicrobiales bacterium
ACGCCCCAGTAGTCGGCCGTCTTGACCCACGGCCGCACCACGAAGTTGACCGAGGAATCCCCGAGCGAGTCGACGGCGACCAGCGGCACCGGCTCGGCGAGAACCCGGGGGTCGGCGGTGACGGTGTCCATGCACGTCCGCGTCGCCACGCTCAGATCGTCACCATAGTCCACGCCCACGACGAGGTCGATCCGTCGCGTGTCGTTCGCCGAGTAGTTCTTGATGGTCTCGCCGAAGATCTTCGAGTTCGGCACCCGGATCTGCACGTTGTCTCCGGTATGGATCACGCACGTGAAGATCGAGACCTCCGTCACGGTCCCCGACTCGCCGGCCATCTCCACGAAGTCTCCCACCTTGAAGGGGCGAAAGGTCAGGAGCATGACTCCCGCGGCGAAGTTCGAGAACGTCCCCTGGAAGGCCAGCGCGATGGCCAGGCCCGCGGCACCGAGGACCGCCACGAAGGATGCCGTGCTGACGCCCAGAGTGCCCACGGCCGTCACGGCCACCAGGGCGATGACGAGGACGTGGAGAACGCTGGAGAGGAAGGGGATGAGCATGTCGTCGACGCGCGACTGCTCGAGCATCCGTCGGGTCAGTCTCTTGGCCCAGCCTGCGAAGATCCATCCGAAGACGAGAATGGCCAGCGCCCCCAGGACCTTCGGCGTCCAGGCGGCGACGACGGCGGTGGCGGACGAGACGAGCTGGTCGAGATCGAACATCGCGGTGACTCCGGAGTCGCAGGGGATCTTTGGGAGCCCGAAAACTCACAGCGCCCCCCGCGGGACTCCACCCCCGGAGACCGGGATCCCGGTGCGCCGTGGCCGTCGCGGATCACCCGGAGAGCAGTCTCCAGACCTGAGCGACCAGAAAACAGACGGTGAGGCCCATGACGATGGGCATGAAGGTCGCCACCGACGTCCATCTCACGCTCCGGGTCTCCTTGTAGATCGTGTAGATCGTCGTGGAGCACGGGTTATGGAGGAGGCTGAAGAGCATGAGATTCACGGCGGTGAGGAGCGTCCAGCCTCCGGTCCGGAGGATGACCTCGGTCTGGGCCGCTCCCTCCTCGAACATGACCCCGGCTCCGGCCCCCGCCTGGGCGAGCTCGGGCGTGACGAGAACCGTCAGCATGAGCACCGTGGGGATGACGATCTCGTTGGCGGGGATGGCCACGATGTACGCCACCATGATCACGCCATTGAGCCCGATGAGGAGACCCAGAGGATCGAAGAGATCCACCGCGTGGCCGGCGATGCTCTCTCCCCCGATCATGAGGTTGGAGCTGAGCCAGATCACGGCGCCGGCGGGTATGGCGAAGACCACGGCGCGCCAGAGGACGATGAGGGTTCGGTCGATGACCGACGTGTAGAGCGTCTGGAGGATCCTGGGAGGCCTGTACGGGGGAAGCTCGAGGCTGAAGCTCGTCGCCTCTCCCCTCAGCACGGTCCGGGAGAGGAGCCACGACGAGACGAACATCATGGTGATGCCCAACAGGGCGATCCCCACCACGGACGAGGCCGCCACGACGCCGCCCAGCTCGGCCGGCACCAGGGCGCCGATGAAGATCGTCGCGATGAGGATCTGGGTCGGCCATCGCCCGTTGCAGAGGGAGAAGTTGTTGGTGATGATGGCGATGAGCCGCTCCCGCGGGGAGTCGATCACCCGGGTGGACACGACGCCGGCGGCGTTGCAGCCGAAACCCATGCACATGGTCAGCGCCTGCTTCCCATGGGCACCGGCCCTCCGGAAGAGCGAGTCCAGGTTGAAGGCGACCCGGGGCAGGTATCCGAAATCCTCCAGGAGCGTGAAGAGGGGAAAGAAGATCGCCATGGGCGGGAGCATCACGCTCACGACCCAGGCCGTGGCCAGGTAGACACCGTCCAGGAGGAAGCCCTGGAGCCACCAGGGCGCCCCCATGGACTGGGAGACGCCCGTCAGCCACGCGTGCCCGTTGTCGATGAGAAGCGTGGCCAGCATGGACGACGGGACGTTCGCTCCCTCGATGGTGATCCAGAAGACGACGGCCAGGATCAGGAGCATCAGCGGGAAGCCGAACACCGGACTCGTCAGATACTGGTCGAGCTTCCGGTCCAGCTCGAAGCCCGCTCGTGCGAGCCCCTTCTTCTGGACCGCCTCGGCGATCTCCTGAGCGGCGGCGTACGTGTGCTCCGTCACCAGGTCGTGGAAGTCCGGGGGGAGCTCCCAGCGGAGACGGGTCGCCGCGTCGAGGACCCGCTGTCGCTCCTCGGGTACGGGCACCGTCCGCTCCTCTGCGCCCTCGTAGGCCAGCTGGCCCAGCTCGCCGGAGCGCACGGCCTCCTGGACGGCCTCGTCGGCATTCAGAAGCCGGAGCGCCACCCAGCGCGCGTTCGGCACATCCTCGAACACGTCCTCCACCACGGGCACCAGCCGCGCCACCGCGTGCTCCACCTCCGGCGCCTGCCGCTCCGCCCGGAACGGTCGGCTCCGCCGCTCTCCCGTGGCCACCCGGTGCGCCGCGTCCAGAAGCTTGTCGATCCCGTCGCCGTCGCGGGCCGTGCCCGGCACCACCGGGACGCCCAGCTTCTCCTCCAGCTTGGGAGGATCGAGGGCGATGCCGTTACGGCGGGCCTCGTCCATGAGATTGAGAAAGACCACCACCCGGTCCGTGATCTCCAGGATCTGCAGGACCAGGTTGAGATTCCGCTCCAGTTTCGTGGCGTCCACCACCACCACCGTGACGTCCGGGCGTCCGAAGAGAACGAAGTCCCGCGCCACCTCCTCGTCGGCGCTTCCGGCCTGCAACGAGTAGGTCCCGGGCAGGTCCACGACCTTGACTCGGCTCCCCTCGTGGGCGAAGGCCCCTTCCGCCCGGACGACGGTCTTGCCCGGCCAGTTCCCGGTGTGCTGGCGCAGCCCGGTGAGCTGATTGAAGACGGTGCTCTTCCCTACGTTCGGGTTCCCGGCCAGGGCGACGAGGTAGTCCCATTTGTCGGGACGGAGCCCGAGACGGACGAGACTCTGCTCCCGATGCTCGGAGCAGGTCACGCAGGGGTCGACGGCCAGCGTCGGCATCACGCCACCTCCTGGGAGCCGTCCGACGCCTCGTCTCGGGTCGTCCCGGCCTCCTCGCGGGACGCGCCGTGCGCCGACTCGCTACGGGACGCCTCCTCATCGGCGCCGGAGAGGGACTCGACCCGCACCCACTCGGCCTGCTCCCGGCGAAGGGCGATGAGCGCCCCGCGGACGCGGTAGGCGATGGGATCGCCGCCCGCCGACCGGAGGGCCGATTCGACCACCGTCCCCCGGACGATTCCCAGGTCCAGGAGGCGCCGGCGCTGTGCGCCCTTGCAGGCGGGGGAGATTCCCAACACGCGGGCCGACCCTCCCGCGGGGAGGTCCGCCAGGGTGAGGAGCTCGGTATCGGCACCCACCCCTTGGGGGAGTGGACGGACGGTCACGTTCCCCGCCACGATCGGGTCGATGCTCCACTCCCGGCCACGGGCGCTGATCGTCACCGCGTTGCCGTCTCGAGCCACGACATCCACCCGAGCGCCCACGTCGAGGCCGTCCTCGAGAAGGGCGTCGTAGATCACGCGCGGCTCGTCCTCCACGTGGATGACCTCCACGGCCTGGCCCGCGGAGACGCTCGCCAGGGTCGTCCGCTCCATGGCCGGCAGGTCCCCGGTGGAGGTGGGGATGGGATCACCGTGAGGGTCCCAGGCGGGATGTCCCAGTCGGGCCGCCAGCTCGTCGGCCTCCTCCCTGGAGAGGGCATGCTCCATCCGTTCCGCCTCCTGGTGCCATTCTCCCGCGGGGACACCGGTTCGGTCCGCCAGGTAACGCTCCCAGAGTCGATGGGTGCGGACGAGCTGCAGGGCCGAGGCGCGCCCCTTCTCCGTGAGCTTGGGACCCGTCGCGGAATGCCGGGTCAGCTCCGAAGCAGCGAGCTTCGACAGGAGATCCGCCGCGTGCCCACGGGAGATCTCCAATCGTCCGGCCAAGGACTCGAGGGTGCACGCCCGCCCGACGCTCTCGCACGTATAGACGTGCTTGAGCGCGTCCTCCAGCAGGACGCGATCGCTCAGGTACGTCACCTTCCTCACCCGCGCGACGAGGCCTCTGCGGGGCCAGAGCAGGACCGCCAGGACGGCGACGAGTCCGGTGAAGACGAGGAGGGCGACGAGAGGATCGACCATGGGAGTCGGGGGCGTCGGCGGGCGACCGCGGAGCAGGTGTTTTAGGCTAGCCTAAAGATTCCATCTTTCTCCTGCGCTGTCAACCGATGCCCTTGCTCCTCCGGCTTGGCCAGGCGAACGTCGGCTCCATGACCGTACGATCCGCCTGCGCGGGGCTCGGGATGGTGGTGGCGGCTGCCGCCACGGCGCTCCCGGGCTCGGCCCAGATCTCCGACGTCTCTCCGATATGCCGGGATCGCCCCCCGGCCACGGGCGAGTCCCTGTTCGAGCTGGAGGCGGTCCGACCCTCGCGAAGAGGGTCCGACGCCGATCGGCCGGCCTCGGACCTGTACTGCGTCGACCTGTATCCCACGACCCGCGGGGGGGACGCCGCCGGGGTCGTCGAGCTTCGCCGCCCCTGGTCTCCCTTCGGCGTCACCGTCACCGCGGAGGGACGACATCGCCACGATCTGGTCGCGTGGCTCGCCCGCCTGCCCGATCCCTCCACCCTCGGTCCCTACACCACGTACGTCGCATGGGCCACGTCGCTGGCCCTCGACCCGGTCCTCAAGCTCGGCGAGGTCCGGAACGGTCGAAACGAGCTCGGGGAGGTGGCCCTCAACAAGTACCTGCTGTGGATCTCCGCCGAAGCTTCGGACGAGGTGACGGAGCGCCAGGGGCCACTGGTCCTACGGGGACGTTCGCCGTCCAGCCGCATGGAGGCGCACGACCTTCTGGCCTTCGCACCCTCGGCGGAGGAGGGAGCGGACATGGCGACGCGACCGGACCCCGCCATCGACAGGCCGACGGATCGCCGGGAGGACGCCGCGGTACGCTGGGTCCCTCCACCCGGGTACGAGGGGGTCCCCATGCTGCCCGGCGTCATGGAGGCCCGGCCCGACGTGAGCCCACTCCGACCGGGGACCGCGGCAGAGCGCCCGGAGATCCCCGCCGCTGGCCCCCGTCAGGTCTTGACCCTGCCCGACGGTGGGACGCTGGACCTCACGGCGGGGTTCGTGCGGAAGACGGTCCGGGGCCGGGACATGGTGATGATGGCCTTCAACGGCCAGATTCCCGGTCCTCTCCTCCGGGTGGAGGAGGCGTCGACCATCTTCGTCGACTTCCGGAACCAGACGTCCATGCCCACCGCGGTGCATTGGCACGGGATCCGGTTGGACAACCGATACGACGGAGTTCCCGGCGTGACCCAGGACGCCGTCCCGCCGGGGGGCAGCTTCCGATACCGCGTCCACTTCCCGGACCCCGGCATCTACTGGTACCACCCCCATCACCGCGAGGACGTTCAGCAGGAGCTCGGCCTGGCGGGCAACATGCTCATCGAGCCGACGGGCGACGGATACTACAATCCGGTGGATCGGGAGGAGATCGTCATGGTGGATGACCTTCTCCTCGGTCCCGTGGACGTGGTCCCCTTCGGTGACGAGGCCGCCAACTTCGTCCTCATGGGCCGCTTCGGGAACATCCTCCTCACCAACGGCGAGCCGGAGTACGGGCTGGAGGTGCAGGCGGGCGAGGTGGTCCGTTTCCATCTCACCAACGTCTCGAACACCCGGACGTTCAATCTCTCCTTCCGGGCGGACGGAGCGATCGACGGCGAGCCCCTTCCCATCAAGACGGTGGCGTCGGACGTGAGCCGCTTCGAGCGCGAGTCGATGGTGGAGAGCGTCGTCCTGGCCCCCGCCGAGCGGTACGTCGTCGAGGTCCTCTTCCCCCGTGGCGGATCGTACGCCCTGGTCAACCGCGTCCAGGGGATCAATCACCGCCAGGGCCTCTTCCTCGAGGAAGCGACGGTGCTGGGACAGGTGGCCGTCTCCGGCGTCTCCCGGGGCGGGACGGACGACGTACGTGTACGGATCCCGACGTCGGCGGGCGCCGACGGAGCCGGTGACGACGAGGATGCCGAAGGCTCCCACGAGATACACCGGCACGACTTCCACACACTCCGCACCCACGACGACGTCGTCGCCGACATCGACCGCTATCGGCACCACATCCATCGGGCTCCGGACCACGAGCTGGTGATGACCCTCGAGGTGGACAGCCTCCCCATGGCCATCCAGCAGTCGATGAGCCTGGATTGGGTCTATTTCAATCCGGTGGAATGGACCGGCACCATGCCCGTGATGAACTGGGCCACGAGCGGGAAGCAGGTGGAGTGGGTCCTCCGGGACCGGCGGTCGGGGGCCGAGAACATGGACATCGACTGGGCCTTTCGCGTTGGGGACGTGGTGAAGATCCGGATCACCAACGACCGGGCCGCGTTCCACGCCATGCAGCACCCGCTCCACATCCACGGGCAGCGCTTCCTGGTGCTGGAGCAGAATGGTGTGGTGAACGAGAACATGGTCTGGAAGGACACCGTCCTGTTGCCCGCCGGGTCCACGACAGACATCCTCCTGGAGTTGTCCAACCCCGGACGCTGGATGGTGCACTGTCACATCGCCGAGCATCTGGAATCGGGAATGAAGTTCGTCTTCGACGTGGAAGGGAGCCGACCATGAAGTCATCCGTCACGAACCGCGCCTCTCGCCTCTTTCTCGGGGCCCTGACCGGAGCGCTGGCGACCCACGTGGCGGCCGGCGGCGTCACGGCCCAGGAGTTCGAGGAGTTCGTCGCCGTCCAGCCGGGAAAGGTGGCTCTCACCCATGCCAAGGTCTACGACGGGACCGGCACTTCGCCGAAGACGGACCAGACCATCGTCATCGAAGGGGACGTGATCACGGCGGTGGGTCCCACGGGCAGCGTCGAGATTCCCGACGGCGCCCGGGTCCTCGACCTCACGGGTCAGACGGTGATCCCCGGCATCGTGGGGCTCCACAACCACAGCTACTACACCGGCGGGTACGGCCGTGCAGCGCAGCTCTCCTTCTCGGGATCACGCCTGTATCTGGCGTCCGGCGTCACCACGATCCGGACCACCGGTGCCCAGGAGCCCTACACCGAGCTCAACCTCAAGCGCGAGATCGATGCCGGTCGCGTCATCGGCCCCACGATGTTCACCACCGGACCGTATCTCACCGGCGAGCAGGGCTCGCGGACGATGACCCGGCTCGACGGACCGGAGCAGGCGAGGCGAGTGGTTCGCTACTGGGCCGAGGAGGGCGTGGATTGGTTCAAGGCGTACACGTGGATCTCGCGTGCCGAGCTCGGCGCCGCCATCGACGAGGCTCACCAGCACGGCGTGAAGGTCACGGCCCACCTCTGCTCCGTGGGATACCGCGAGGCGGTGGCGCTCGGCATCGACAACCTGGAGCACGGGCTCTTCGCGAACAGCGAGTACGCTCCCGACAAGAGGCCGGACGAGTGCCCGTCGGGCTTCCGCGCCGGCTATGCGGACCTGGATGTGGAGAGCCCGGAGGTGCAGGCCACCTTCCGCGACATGATCGAGAACGACGTGCCCATGACGTCCACGCTCGTGGTCTACGAGATCTCCGTCGCCGGTCGGGACCCCATCGACGAGAGGGTGTTCGACGTCCTGGCGCCGGAGATCGCCGAGGAGGTCCGAGCCATCTCCGAGGACCGTCGAGCCGGCCGGGGAGCCATCGATCCCGCGGTGTACCAGAAGGCCCTGGAGTACGAGAAGGCGTTCGTCGAGGCGGGAGGCCTGTTGGCCGCCGGCGTCGATCCCACCGGCTATGGCGCCGCGCCCCCGGGCTTCGGCGACCAGCGCAACTACGAGCTCCTTCTGGAGGCGGGCTTCACACCGTCGGAGGTCGTGGAGATCATGACACACAACGGGGCCAAGGTCCTGGGGATCGACGACCGGGTCGGCACCGTCGAAGCCGGGAAGACCGCCGATCTGGTCGTGATCGGAGCCGACCTGGCGGAGGCCGGCGACCTTCAAGACACCCGTATCGTCTTCCGCCACGGCGTGGGTTGGGACTCGCAGAGGCTCATCGACTCGGTCCGGGGAATCGTGGGCATCCGCTAGGCCTCGCGCCCCTCACTCCGATCCTCGGCCGGGCTCGGGTCTTTGGGCTATCTCGCCGCCGCGACGCTGGCGCCCGTCCTCGGGCCCGTGCTGTACAAGATCCTCCACCCGCGGCCCCAGGCGGTGGGCGTGGTGGACGGCTTCGTCTATCTGGCGGTGCCCCTGCTCGTGGGCTGGCAGGTCCTCGACCACGTCCGGGAGGAGTCCAGCCTGCTGCCCGTGATGATCGTGCTCTTGGGCTTTCTCCTCCCGGCCGCGGCGGAGCGTGCCTCCCATGCGCTGGCCGAGCAGACCGACAATCTGGCCCTGGTCGTGGGCATCTCCGGTCTCACGCTCCACGCCGCCCTCGAAGGAGCGGCCTTCGCTCCGGGCGACGGAGGCGTGGAGACCGTGTTCGCCCTCGCCGTGATCCTCCACCGGATCCCCGTGGGCCTGATCATCTGGTGGCTGGTCCGTCCCCGGTTCGGGCAGGTCGCGGCTACGGCGGGTGTCGCCTCCGTGGTCGTGGCGACGCTGGCCGGCTTCGGCGTCGGATCGGAGCTCCTGGGTGGCGGCGACCCGGGAGCGGCCCACCTCTACCAGATCTTCGTGAGCGGCTCGCTCGTCCATGTGGTGTATCACCTGGGCCGCCACGACCACGATCACCGGAAGCGCCAGGACCGTCACCACCACCGGCACGATCCCGAGCACACCCGATCCTGATGGAGCGTTCCATGCCGATCCGACACCCCGTCCTCACGATACTCCTCGCACTCCTGGCCTTTGCGGCTGGACCCGCCGGGAGCCTGGCGCAGCAAGCCCCCCGGGCAGGACCGATCATCGCATCGGGGGGAGCCGTCTTCGATGTGGATCCGGACGTCGCTACTCCGGTGGACCGGGAGTACAAGCTCGCGTTCGAGGTCGCCTCGCCTGCGGCAACGCCGGGCACGCTCAACGCGGGCTTCAACACGGTGGCCCGTTTTCTGAACATGCATGCCCAGGCCGGCGTTCCCGCAGACCACCTCCACGCCGGCATCGTGGTCCACGGAGCCGCCTCCTTCGAGCTTCTCGACGACGAGGCGCATCGCGCGCGCTTCGGGGTCGACAACCCGAATGGGGAACTGCTCCGCGAGCTCGTCGACGCCGGCCATCGCGTGATTCTCTGTGGCCAGAGCGCCGCGTCCCGAGGCGTGCCCACCGACGACCTCGTAGCGGGGGTGGAGGTCGCCCTCTCGGCCATGACCGCCTTCCTCCTCCTGCAGGACGAGGGGTACCGGGTCAACCCCTGGTGAGCTCCGCCTTCCCGGGCCACGCCGAAGGAGGCGACCCGGGATGTCGACGGGCCGGGCAGGGGTTCGGACCACGACACCCCTGATGTCGGCGGGCCAGGCACGGGCTCCGGACCACGATGCCGCCTGACGTCGACGGGCAGGGCACGGGCCCCGGACCGCGACACCCCCGATGTCGAGGGTCCGCGCGCCGGCTCCGGACCACGACCCGGTCGACGTCGCACCTTGGCCGCCGCGGACCGCCTCTCGTCGCTCCTCCGCTGCTGGAATCCGCACGGCGCTGAAACGCTTGTTTGGCGATCCAGGGCACAAACGCCTTCGGATACGCGTTCTTTGGATATATTCAGTCGGTGCCGAACGCACCTCAGTTTCACGTTCTCCATCCAGGGAGGCAGCATGCGACCCATACCTGGTTCGATTCCAGGGGCGATCGTCGCGACAGCGATGGCGCTTCTCTTGGCGACCGCCGACATCGCGTCGGCCCAGACCGGCATCGTCGCCGGACGGGTGGTCGACGCTCAGTCCAGCAGACCACTCACCAACGCGCAGATCTCGATTCCCGGCACGGGGCTCGGAGGTCTGACCCAGGCCGACGGGACCTACCGCATCACCGGGGTTCCCGCCGGCACCCAGACGGTGCGCGTCCAGATCCTCGGCTACGCGACCCAGGAGGAGACCGTCAACGTCTCCTCCGGCGCGACGGCGACGGCGGATTTCCGCCTCAGCCAGGACGCCATCAACCTGACCGGGATCGTCGTGACCGGCGTCGGCCAGGAGACGGAGAAGCGCAAGCTCTCCACCTCGGTCGACGTCATCAGCGCCGAGGAGATCTCCGAGATTCCGGTGACGTCCGTCGACCAGCTCCTGCAGGGGCGCGTGGCGGGCGCCACCGTCAACGCCCAATCGGCGCAGGCCGGGACGGCGACATTGATCAACTTCCGCGGCGCTTCGTCGGTCTTCGGATCCCAGACCCCCGTCATCTACGTGGACGGCGTCCGGGTAGACAACTCCCAGTCTACCGCGGCAGGAACCGGCGGCGAGCAGTCGTCGGCCATCGCGGACCTCCTGACCTCCGATATCGAGCGGATCGAGATCACCAAGGGTGGTGCCGCATCCACCCTCTACGGATCCGACGCCGCGACCGGCGTGATCCAGATCTTCACGAAGCAGGGGACGCCTGGGGCGCCACGCTTCACCTTCCGGTCGGAGTACGGTTGGGATCAGCCCGAGCTGAAGTACATGTTCGACACGCCGCTGACCTTCCCCGGCCTCGTCGAGTCGGGAGACGTCTCCCCGACGTTCATGGACGACAACTACTGGCAGACCGGGTTTGCCCTCAACCAGTACCTGGCCGTGAACGGCGGCTCGGATCGGGTGACCTACAACGTAAGCGGGCGCGTCCAGAACGAGGACGGCGTCCAACCCAAGAATCAGAGCAGCATCTACGCCGTCCGGGGCGGCCTCCGGGCGAATATCAACGAAGACTTCACGGTCAACTTCTCCGGGAATTACACCCGGAGCCAGTTCGAACGGCTCTTCAACGGTGCGGCCATCGCCGATCCGCTGACGACCTTCGAGGTGGGTGACGCGCTCTTCTTCTCCGGAGCCGAAACGCTGGACGAGGCGCTCGACATCTTCCTGTCTCCCGACATCGACGAGCAGGTCGATCGCTTCATCGTCTCCGGCGGCTTCGACTGGTCCATCACCCCGGACTGGTTCGCCCGGCTGAGCACGGGCATCGACTATCGGTCCAACCAGCAGCGCACGCTGGAGCCCATTGGCTTCACCCCGGGCGAGCCGGAGGGCGAGCTCACACGCTTCGACCGATCCAAGTCCACCTTCTCGTTCGATGCCGCCACGGGCTATTCGTGGATCTCGGACAGCGGGGACTTCGCCAATGACATCACGGTGGGCGTGCAGGGATACCGTGAGGACCTGAGCATCATCTCGTCCACGGGCACGACCTTCGCGCTTCCCGGAGCCCCGGACTTCGACGAGGCTGCCGACATCTCGTCGTTCGAGATCAACGAAGAGGTCTTCACCGGCGGACTCTACGTCGACGAGTCCTTCGACCTCTGGAGCCGCCTCACCCTCAGCGCCGGTGTCCGCTTCGACGGCTCCACGGCCTTCGGCGACGAGGTCACCTTCGAAACGTACCCCAAGGCCGGTTTGAGCTACCTCGTGAGCAACGAGGACTTCTTCCCGACGGGCGGTTTCGTCAACGAGCTGAAGCTCCGGGGCGCCTACGGCGAGACGGGCAAGCCGCCGACGCCCTTCGACAAGGACGCGAGCTTCAGCGCCGTGTCCTTCCGGGGTGAATCGGCGCCACGCTTCGACAACCCGGGCAACGAAGACCTCCGGCCCGAGCGAACGGTGACCTACGAGGCCGGTTTCGACGCCTCCCTCTTCAACAGCCGTGTCGGGCTCGACTTCACCTGGTTCGACGCCACGACCACGGATGCGCTCTTCTTCGTGCCCGAGCAGCCCGTGACCGGTCAGGGGACCCAGCTCCGAAACGTGGGCGAGCTCTCCAACAGGGGGATCGAGGTGGCGATGAACGTTCAGGTCGTCAACATGGAGAACTTCGCCTGGACCCTCGGCGGCACCTATCAGACCGTCGACAACAAGGTGACCGACATGGGGGGCGCGGCCGCCTTCTTCGTGGAGGCGCAGAAGCGGGTGTGCGGACCTCCGGTGGACTGCAACGGAGACGGAGACGTCAACTCCGCCGACGAGCTACCCGTGGGCGCGTGGTATGTGACGACCCCTATCGACACCAATGGCGACGGGCTCCTGGACGACTCCGAGCTCCAGTTCACCGGCGGCCAACCTCAGCCCACGTCCAGCGGTAGCATCAACACGTCGTTCCGGCTCGGGACCGCGTGGACGATTTCGTCCCTGGCGGACTTCGCCTTCGGGCACGAGGTCATGGACTACGGGTCCGTGTGGTCGACCTTCAACGGCATCTACCGCCGCGAGACGGTGCGATGCGTGCCGGAGTCCGAGTGGACGACGGGCGGGACGCCGGGAGCGGACTGCGCCTATCTGTTCCCCGTGCAATACGACACCGACGGCAACGAGCTGGGTCGTTACTTCCAGAGCTCGGCTCGGTCCGCGTTCATCTACGACGGGGATTGGTTCAAGTGGCGTGAAATCTCGGTTCGCTACCAGCTGCCTCGCCGCCTCGCCAACGCACTCCGGTCCGACCGTGGCGCGCTCTACGCCTCCGGCCGGAATCTCTGGATCTGGTCCGAGAACCAGATGATCGATCCCGAGCTGAACGGACTCAGCGGTGGAGGGCTCGAGCTGGGCGGAGAAAGCAGCATCACGGCCTCGCCGCCGCGCCGCTTCCGCTTCGGAATCGAGCTGGTGTTCTGATGAGACCACGAGATCGAGCCCACTTGGATTTCAGAAGGAAATACACGATGAAGACGAACACATTCAGCCGGCACACTGGCCGCCGGGTGATCCTCGGATCACTCGTGGTGTTGGCCACCGCGGTGACCGGATGTGACTTCCTGGATCCCACGGAAGTCGAGAACCCGCGCACCACTGCGGACGACCTCCAATCTGCGGAGAATCCCACCCGGGCGCTTCTTCCCGGGCTCCGAGCACAGCTGGCCCGTTTGGTCGCCACGACGTCGGTCGTCCCCGAGGTCGTGAGCGACAACTTCTCCATCCACGGGACGGGCCTGGTCAAGGCGTGGGACAGCCCATCGAGCATCACTCCTTCGGTGGCCAACTCGACGGGGACGGCTACCGGTGTCTACTGGAACGCTCAGGAGCTCAAGGCGCTGGCGAGCTTCGTCATCGAGGACATCGCGCCCGAAGACGAGACGGCGGAACCGGCCGATGTGGCGGAGGCCCGGTATTACCGGGGGATGGCGTACCTGATTCT
>JAWVZK010000084.1:0-13184 GCA_033722275.1 Longimicrobiales bacterium
AGCATCCTCTTCTTCCGGGACCACCTGGCGTTCCTGGAGAAGGCCATGACCCAGGAGCGGATCGAGGAGGGGCTCCTGGACGTGGCCAACCAGCTCGAGGTCAAGCAGCGGGAGTTCGCCGAGAAGCAGGAGATCCGGCTCTATGGCGAGCAGAAGGGCCACCGGCTGGGCTCGGAGGCCATCTGCCACTCGAAGATCCTGGAGGAGTACGCCGAGCCCGGGATGCTGATCATCGGCTCCGATTCCCACACGCCCCACGCCGGGGCCATCGGCTCGGTGGCCTTCGGTGTAGGGACCACGGCCATCTTCAATTCCTGGATCACCAAGGACGTCCGCGTACAGGTGCCCACCTCCTTCAAAGTGGTCATCGACGGCGAGCCGGCGCCCAACGTCACGGCCAAGGACTACATGCTGGAGATCCTCCGCCACCCGTACATCCGTGACGGCCATGCCATTGGACAGATCATCGAGTACGCCGGCCCGGCGGTCGAGGCTCTGAGCGTCGACGAGCGGGCGACCATGACGAACATGGCCGCAGAAGTCGGCGCGTTCACGGGGATCATCGCCGCCGACGCGAAGTCCGTCGACTTCCTCGTCGACGAGCGGGGCATGGAGAGGGTGCGAGCCGAAGCGCTGGTGGAAGGGATGCAGTCCGATCCCGGGGCCCACTACGTCAAGACCATCGAGATCGACGCTTCCACGATCCGGCCGATGGCGGCCCTCCCCAACGATCCGGGCAACGGTGTCTTCATCGACGAGCTGGAGGACGAGCGCATCCGGATCGACATCGCCTACGCGGGCTCCTGCACGGCGGGCAAGAAGGAGGACATGGACATGTACGCCCGGGTCTTCGCCGACGCCCACGCCCAGGGACTGACCATCCATCCCGACGTCCGGGCCTACATCCAGTGCGGATCCGTGGAGGTGCGGGAGTACTGCCGCACGCGAGGGTATCTCGATCTGTTCCAGCGGATGGGAGCGGAGTTCATCGAGCCCGGCTGCGGGGCCTGCATCGCGGCGGGTCCGGGGGTGACGAGCTCGGCCGAGGAGGTCTCCATCTCCTCGCAGAACCGGAACTTCCCCGGTCGCTCGGGACCGGGGAACCTCTATCTGGGCTCACCCTACTCTGTGGCCGCCAGCGCCGTTTCGGGGTACGTGACGAGCTGGCAGCCCGGACGCCCTTTCCAGCCCGTCTCTCCCAGGAAGCTCGCCACCGTCTGAGGAAACGCCCCTCTCCGAGGGAAGGCCAGCATCGCCGGAGGCCCCATAGGAGGCTCCGGGAGCCAGTCCGCGACATGAAGGGACGGGAGATCGCCCCACACGGCCCAGCAGGCCCTGCCCGACGGATATCCTGCGCCAGGGAAGCCATGATTGACGCACGAAGGCTCTCCTCGGGAGGTGTGGATGTCCGAGCCAGGCACGCGGCAGGATCTCGGCGTCCCGTCCGGTCGCGACGGCTCGGCGGAACCGTTGAGCCTGGGCATCGACGTGGGCTCCACGACGGTCAAGGTCGTCCTCCTTTCTCCTGACGGATCTCTTCTGGCCAGCCGCTACGTTCGGGCGGCCGGAAGACCGCGCGAGACGGTGCTCACCACGGCTCGGGCGCTCCTCGAGCCCTTCTCCGGCGCTTCAGTGGAGTCCCTGGGTCTGTCGGGATCCGGGGGCGGACCGGTGGCCGAGATCCTCGGGGGCCTGCACGTCAACGAGCTCGTCGCCCAGACCCGGGCGGTGGGCGTCTACCACCCCGAAGCCCGCACCGTCATCGAGATCGGCGGCCAGGACAGCAAGCTCCTGAGCGTCCGCTACCGCGAGGGGGACGGATCGATGGTCCTCGAGGACTTCGCCATGAATGCCCTCTGCGCCGCGGGCACGGGCTCGTTCCTGGACCAACAGGCCGAGCGCCTCGGCATCGACATCGACGGCGAGTTCGAGCGGATCGCCCTCTCCTCCGAGACACCGGCCCGCGTCGCCGGGCGCTGCACGGTGTTCGCCAAGTCGGACATGATCCACCTGCAGCAGGAAGGAACGCCCCTGTCCGATATCCTGGCCGGCCTGTGTCTGGCGTTGGCACGCAACTTCATCACGGTCATCGGCAAGGCCAAGCCCTTCGTCGAGCCCATCCTCTTCCAGGGTGGAGTCGCGCACAACAGGGCGGTGGTCCGCGCCTTCGAGGAGGTGCTGGGCCTGGAGGTCGGTAGCCTCGTCGTTCTGCGTCATCACGACTTCATGGCCGCCATCGGGTCCGCGCTGGTCGCCCGGGACCAGCCGCATGGCAAGGGCCGGGCCTTCGCGGGTCTGGACGCGCTGGAAGCGGCCCTGCGAAGCGGTTTCTCCGAAGCCGGCCTCCCCCCACTCCGCACGCCTCGCGCTCCGGCCTGCCATCCGCCCTCGATCACGCCGCGGGGTACGTCGCCCACCCGGGTCTACGTGGGCGTGGACGTGGGCTCCGTGAGCACCAACGCGGTCGTCATCGACGACGACGACCGACTGCTGGCCCGCTCCTACCTTCCCACCGCCGGCAAGCCGTTGGAGGCCGTCCGGAAGGCGTTGGGGGCGGTAGGCGGCGAGGTGGGCGACGACGTCGAGGTTCTCGCGGCCGGCGTCACCGGCTCGGGTCGCTACCTGACGGGCCACTACCTGGGTGCCGACTCGGTCCGGAACGAGATCACCGCACAGGCACGGGCCGCCGTGGCGCTGGATCCCGACGTGGACACCGTATTCGAGATCGGCGGCCAGGACAGCAAGTTCATCCGCATCGACCACGGCGTCGTCGTGGACTTCGCCATGAACAACGCCTGCGCGGCGGGAACCGGATCCTTCCTCGAGGAGCAGGCCGACCGGCTGGGGATCCGCATCCGAGGCGATTTCGCCCGGATCGCGCTCACCGCACCCGCGCCGGCGAGCCTCGGCGAGCGCTGCACCGTGTTCATGGAGTCGGACCTCATCCATCACCAACAGCGCGGTGCGTCCGTGGAGGATCTCACCGCAGGTCTGGCCTACTCCATCGTCGAGAACTACCTCAACCGCGTCGTGAACGGGCGGCCCATCGGCCGGAAGATCAGCTTCCAGGGCGGCGTCGCCTCGAACGACGCGGTGGTAGCCGCCTTCGAGGCCGTGACCGAGCGACCCGTGACGGTGCCGGCGGACCACGACGTAACCGGCGCCATCGGAGCGGCGATGCTGGCCCGGGAGGAGCGATCCCCCGACGGCGCCACGCGCTTCCGTGGCTTCGATCTGAGCGATCGTCGTTACTCGGCCGAGAGCTTCCTCTGCCGTGCGTGCCCGAATCTGTGCGAGGTGAAACGGGTTGCCATCGAGAACGAGCCGCCGGTCTTCTACGGAGCCCGATGCGATCGCTTCGAGGAGGCCGGACGCGGGAGGAAGGCCCTCGACGACGTGCCGGACCTCTTCGCCGAGCGCATGGATGCGCTGCTGGGCGGCTGGGAGGACCCGGGGGATCGGACCCCGGACCGGGTCCGGGTGGGCATCCCGCGGACCCTGATCTTCTACGAGCTCTTCCCGTGGTGGCATGCGTTCTTCCGCCACCTCGACATGGACATCGTCCTCTCCGCCGAGACCAACGCCCCCATCGTCGCTCGGACCCAGCAGCGCGCCGCGGCCGAGACGTGCTTCCCGGTGAAGCTCGTCTTCGGGCACGTGCTCCAGCTTCTCGAGCGCGACGTCGACTACGTCTTCCTTCCCAGCATTCTGGATCGGGAGCGTCCCGCACCCGGACAGCGACACAGCCACTACTGTCCGCTGATTCCCGCCGCGGGTCGCATGGTTCCGGCACACGTCGACGTGGAGGTGGCGGGCGCCAGAACGATCCAATTCCCCCTGCACATGAGCGAACCCCAGGCCCGACGTCGGGAGCTCGGAGTCCTGGCTCGAAGCCTCGGCGTGCCGACTTCTCGTGCTCTGGTCGCCGCTGAGGAGGGGGACGCGGCGCAGGCGGCGTTCGAGGCCTGGCTGAAGACGCGAGGCCGGCAGGTGATCGACTCCCTGGGCGACCGTCCTTCCGCCGTCCTCGTCGGCCGCCCGTACAACACCTGCGACGAGGGGGCGTGTCACGATCTCCCCAGAAAGCTCCGGCGCATGGGCGTCCTTCCGATTCCCGTGGACTTCCTCCGGGGGTGCGACGTGGACATCTCCGACGTGCACCGGGACATGTTCTGGCACAACGGCCAGTCCATCCTGGGCGCGGGCCGGACGATCGCCGCCGATCCACGGCTCCAGGCCATCTACGTGACGAACTTCCACTGCGGGCCCGACGCCTTCCTCCTCACCTACTTCCGCCAGATGATGGGGGGCAGGCCCTTCCTGGAGCTGGAGATGGACGACCACACCGCCGAGGCCGGCATCGTGACCCGCTGCGAAGCGTTTTTCGACAGCCTCCGATCCGTCGCGCCGGAGGCGGCGTGAACGGGTCCACCGGTGCGGACGGTGCCCGCACCATCCACCTTCTCCGCATGTCGGACCACGCGTTGGCGGTGGCCGCCGCCATGCGTCACTTCGACATCGCGGCAGAAGCGCTGCCGCCCCCCGACGACGAGTCCCTGGCCCTGGGCACGGCCCACTGCAGGGGCAACGAGTGTCTTCCCTGCCTGCTGACCACCGGAGACATGCTGAAGGCGTGTCGGGAGCCCGGATTCGACTCCGACCGGTCGGTCTTCTTCATGCCCACGGGGTCGGGGCCCTGCCGGTTCGGTCAGTACAACGTCCTCCAGCGCGCGATCCTGGACGCGGAGGGTCACGAGGGTGTCGGCCTCATCACGAGCTCGGCCGACGACTCGTACCGGCTCTTCGGCGAGCACCCGACGAGGCTCAGGATGCTCTCCTGGCAGGCGCTGTCAGCCGTCGATCTCCTGACCAAGGTCCTGCACGAGTACCGCCCCTACGAAGTGCGAACAGGCGAGTCCGACACCGCCTACGAAGCGTCGCTCGTCGAGCTGGTGGAGGCGGTGGAGGCGGGCGGGGGCCGACGTCTGGTCGGCGCCCTGGAGAGCGCCGCCCACCGCTTCGGCGACGTGGCCGTCGACCGGAGCGAATCGAAGCCACTCGTGGCCATCCTCGGCGAGATCTACGTGATGCTGAACGCCCGGGCCAACCTGAACATCATCCGAAGCGTGGAGGCCCTGGGGGGAGAGGTGATGCTCGGCACCTTCATGGATTGGCTGTACTTCGTCGACTGGCGCCGCCGCGACCTCTCCTTCCGATTCGGACGCTACCGCGAGTCGTTCAAGGCCTGGCTTTCGGACCTTTACCAGCACGCCGTCGAGCGCCGCCTGCTGAAGCCCGTAGCGCCTCTGCTCCGTCTGCCCGTGGAAGAGCCGGTGGCGAAGGTCGTGAAGCGGCTCGACGGACTCTACGACCCCGTGCTCGGGACGGAAGCCGTCCTCACGATCGCCCGGATCGTCGAGTTGGCCGACCACGGGGTGTTGGCGGGAGCCGTAAACATCCTTCCCTTCTCCTGCCTTCCGGGCCTCATCGTCAACTGCATGGGCCCCAGCGTTCGAGACGCGGCCGGAGGCGTCCCGTGGCTGGACGTCGCGTGCGACGGCCAGAAGGAGACGAACCTGAACACGCGTCTGGAGGCGTTCATGCACCAGGCCCGGGAATTCCATCTGCAGCAGAGCCGACCCGTCTCCGCTTGACGCCGGCGGAGTCGCTCCGTCGCTCCGGGGCGGGCCCCGCATGACTGGCATCCTGGGCTCGGCGAGGGTCCGATCGTATCTTGAGCCGTCGCATTCGCGCGTCCAACGACGCCTCTGAGCAAGCCCCGAGTCGATATGCGCCTCTCCATCGCCCTGTGCATCGGTGTCCTCGTCGCCTCCGTGACCGCGCCCGTGCCCCTACGGGCTCAGGACTACTACAGCGAGATCCGTCCCGTGCTGGTAGAGCGTTGCATGGGCTGCCACACGGACGACGGCATCGCCTGGTCCATGGAGGATCCGGAGGAGACCTACGCGGAGCGTCGTCGGATCGCGGGAGCCGTGACGATGAGGAAGATGCCGCCCTGGTTGGCCGAGCCCGGGCACCAGCGGTACGTGGACGATCTCTCCCTCGACGACCAGACCGTCGGGATGGTGGCGGCCTGGCGGGAGGCGGGTTATCCGAAGGGGGCGCCGCGGCCTGATCCGACGGTGGCGCCCTCGACGCCCCCCACGTTTGAAACCGACCTCTCCGTCGAGGTCATGCCCGGGGCTTCGTACCTGCCCGATCAGGGGATGAACGACGACTATCGTTGCTTCGTCACCGAATGGACCGGCGAACGGCCTGGGTACGTGACGGGCTTCCGGGCCGTTCCCGGTAATCTGAACGTGGCGCACCACGTGGTGGTGTACGCCGTCGATCCGTCGATGACCGACCGGTACCGCGAGCTGGATCGGGAGGAGGAGGGGTTGGGATACCAGTGCTTCGGCGGCGCCCTGCCGGATCGGCTGGGCCGACGCTCCGAGCGCGAGGCCTACGAGGCCAGGTATCCAGACGGGGTCAGGGAGATGAACCGGGCGGCGTGGTGGCTGGCGCACTGGGCTCCGGGCATGGACGGCCACCACTTCCCGGACGGCACGGGCATCAAGCTGGAGCCTGGGACGGGCTTGGTGGTTCAGATGCACTACTACACGGCCGACGCTCCCGGTGAAGCCGATATGGCCACCCGTCTGGACTTCGAGTTCGCCGACGAGGTGGAGAGACCCGCCTTCCACTTCTCCCAGACGTGGGGGCCCTGGCTGGGAAGCGAGCGGAACGGCACCATGATCGTCCCTCCAGGGGAGATGGCGACGTACGAGACCACTGACGCGCTGGGAGATCTCCTCGGATACGCCTCGGCCATCACCGACGTGGAGAAGGCTCGGATCTCCGCCTTCGAGGTCCACTCGGCGAATCTGCACATGCACGCCTTCGGGCACTCCGGTGTCATCAGTCTCACGGATGCGGACGGACGCTACGAGACCCTCCTTTCGGTTCCCCGCTGGGACCTCCACTGGCAACGGGACTTCACCTTCCTCGAACCGAAGGTCGTGTCGCGCGAAGAGCTGGATGGAACAAGCATCCGGGTTCAGTGCACGTACTACAATCCCACCGACGACGTGATCTACGGAGGCTACGGCTCGTACGACGAGATGTGCTTCAACTTCTCGTACATCGCCGTCCGGAAAGGCGAACCGACCGCCGAGGACGTCCGGCGGTGAGCGCCAGCGTCGTCGAGGGACGGGCCGGGGATCTTCCCCGGTCCCATGTTCCACGTCCGCTCGAACCGCGGAGAGGACCGCAATGACCATGAATGCCAGGGAAGTCGCAAGAAAGCTCGTCGAGCTGTGCCGCGAAGGTCGCAACCGTGACGCCGTCGAGGAGCTGTACTCGGAGAGTGTCGTCAGCGTGGAGGCCGCCACGCCCCCCGGAGAGGACCGAGCCGTCGAGGGCATGGACGCCGTCCTCCGCAAGAACGACTGGTGGACGGAGAATCACGAGGTACACGCGTCGTCCGTCGAAGGGCCGTTCTTCCACGGAGACGACAAGTTCGCGGCCATCTTCGAGTTCGACGCCACCTACAAGCCCGACGACCTGCGGACCGAGATGCACGAGGTGGCCGTCTACACGGTCCAGAACGGAAAGGTGGTCCGTGAGGAGTTCTTCTACGACACCTGATCGGAAGACCCATCCGTGAGCGCGAAAGGAGGGGACGGAGCCTGCCCCGCACGACACCGAGCCTGTTCCCGGATCGGCTGCTGGCTGGTCGGCCTCAGCGCAGCCGTGGCGGGTGCGCTGCTGCCCGCTCAGCTCGCCGGCCAGGAGCCCGACGAGACCGAAGCGCTCCTGCAGCGGCTCACCGAGGCTCCCGCTCCCCCGGGATTCGAGGAGGAAGTCCGGAGGATCGTCGCCGGGGAGTTCAGGGCACTCGGAGCCACCGTCGAATACGATGGCCTCGGCTCCGTCCACGCGACCCTTCCCGGCACGGGTGACGGACCCCGGATCATGGTCACCGCCCATATGGACGAGGTCGGGCTGATGGTCCAGCACATCACCGCGGACGGCTTCATCCGCGTGAAGAACCTGGGTGGGTTCCTCGGGCACGCCTATCCGGATCAGCGCTGGACGATCCTGGGCCGCGAAGGGCCGGTGATGGGGGTCAGCGGCCTCCCCACCGTGCATGTGACCCGGGGGCCGCAACGAGAGCGGGTGTGGTCGGTGGACGACGTCTTCCTGGACGTGGGCGCCGAGTCGCGCGCCGAGGTGGAGGCCATGGGCGTCCGGCCCGGGGACGGCATCGCTCCCTGGAGTCCTTTCGCCATCCTGGCCAACCAGCGGTACGCCGCCAAAGGATGGGACGACCGCGTGGGTGTCGCCGTGATGATCTCGGCGGCCCGACGGATCCGGGACGAGGGGATCGAGCTCCCCGGGAATCCGGTCTGGGTCTCCACGACCCAGGAGGAGATCGGGCTTCGTGGCGCGCAGGTGGCCGTGGACTTCGCGGATCCGGACATCGGGATCTCCATCGAGGCGGGCGTCTCGGCGGACTACCCGGGAATCGGGCCGACGCAGGCCCAGGAGCGGCTCGGCGGAGGGCCGGGTATCTTCCTCCTCGATTCGTCGATGATCCCGAACCGAGCGTTCCGGGACTTCTTCTTCCAGGTCGCGGAGGAGCGGGGCATTCCGCTGCAGCCGGACGTTCTCACGGGCTACGGAGAGGACGGAGCCGAGATCCAGCGCTACGATACCGGTCGGCCCGTGGTCAACATGACCGTCCCCACGCGATACCTCCACGGGCATACGGGAATCATCCAACGTTCGGACTTCGACCAGGCCGTCGACCTCCTCCTCGCAGTGCTGCAACGGCTCGATGACGAGACCGTCCGGGAGATCGCGAGCTTCGACGGACGGTGAGCGCATGAGCCGGTGCTCCAGCCGGCGTCGCTCGCTCGCCGAAGTGGTGTCTTGTCTCGCCTTGCTCGCGCTTCCCGCCGCAGACGCCCGCGGCCAGGAGCCGGCAGCTCCATCGACGTGTCGCCAGGGTACGGTATCCGTCACCGGTGTGGTCGCGGACCTTCTCAGCGGCGTGCCTCTGCCCGGAGCCGTGGTGACTCTGCGTGCACCCGCCGAGTTCGTCCACCAGATCGTCGGTCAGGGTACGGCAGGCGAGGGAGGGCGCTACCGGATCTGTGTCGCGGGGGTGGGTGAGGACTGGGATGCCGTCGCCAGACTCGACACCTTGGAGAGCAGCCCCCGTCCGGTCGGGACCGACGGAGCGGACACCCTCTACATCCGGTGGTCGGAGCCGGTGTCCATCCGCGGAAGGGTGACCGTCCAGACGACCGGTCAACCCGTCCCGGGGGCGCGCGTGTCCATCCGGGAGGGCAGGGTCCGGGCCGTCACCGACGACGAAGGGCGCTTCGCGTTTCGCGGAGTCGGAGGCGGGCCCTTGGTGCTGGAGACTCTAGGCCTCGGCTACGCCCCGAGGACGGACACCGTGCTCGCGGCGAGCGGAGCGGAGATCGACCTCCGTATCACGCTCGGCGAGGAGGCCCTGGAGCTCGAGCCCATCGTGGTGACGGCACGGACCCCGCCGTCCACCCGGATGCGCGGCACCCGGCAGTTGGGGATGACCGCCGAGGAGGTCGACGCCGTTCTCCACCGGTCCATCGACTTCCTCTCCCTGCTTCGGCGAGCGAATATTCCCGGACTGCTCATCCGTGGAGGCGAAGGGGGCACCGGCGCTTGTATCGAGTTCCTGCGGGCCGCCGGAGACTGCGCGATGCTGCAGGTCTTCGTGAACGGCGTCCGCGTCTCCGATCCCCATACCTTCGTGTCGACCATCGACCCGGTGAGTGTTCGGGAATTCGTGGTCCTTCGACCCGCCTTCGCGCAGTTCCAGTACATGGGACCCCTCACGCAGAACGGGGTCCTGGACATCGTCCTTCGATGAGGAAGACCCGCATGAGGCACCCCGCGTCCTGTCGAGCGAGGTTCGAATCCGGTATCCCGGCGCTGGCGCTCGCGCTCCTGTTCATGGGATGGCCGTTTCCGGCATCTCCCCAGACAGGCCCGGAGAGCGCGGTCGCCCGGCTCGCCCCCGGTGAGGTCGTGCGCGTGCAGGCCCCGGGCTTGTCGGTCGACCAGGGCACCGTGTCGGAGGTCGACGACGGAACCCTCTACCTCCTGGAAGGTGGCCAGGAATGGCTCATCGACGTGCGCTCCATCGAGCGTCTCGAGCGCCGGCACCGGACCGTGGGGAAGAATGTCCTCATCTATGGGGGAATCGGGGCGCTGGCAGGTTTCGGCGCCGGGAAGTTCAACGAAGACCTGTCCGCCGTGCCCTTCGCCGTCGGCGGAGTCGCCGTCGGGCTCGTCATGGGGTTGACCCAGTGGCAGTGGCGACCGCTCTACCCGAGGTGAACCGGCCCTGGCAGGTGCCCGACGCCGTCGAGCTCTACGGCATCGACGAATGGGGCGGTGGATATTTCGGCATCTCCGAGCAGGGTACCGTCCAGGCGTACCCGGACCGCGACCGCCGTCGAGCCATCGATCTGGACGAGGTCATGGAGGGTCTCTCCGTCCGAGAGATCGGCACGCCGCTCATCCTGCGGTTGCCGGGCATTCTCGAGCACCGCATGCGCCACCTGCGGCACGCCTTCGACACAGCGATCGCCGAGTCCGGATACGAGGCGGGATACGCCTGCGTCTACCCCATCAAGGTGAACCAGGAGCGCCACATCTGCGAGGCCATTCGGGACGTGGGTGCCGAGCTCGGCTTCGGGCTGGAGGTCGGCTCCAAGCCGGAGCTGCTCGCGGGGCTCGCCCTCACCCAGGGCTTCGAGGGCATGCCTCTGGTCTGCAACGGGTTCAAGGACACCGAGTACATCGAGACCGTGGTCCTCGCCGCGAAGATGGGTCGCAACATCCTCCCGGTGGTGGAGCAGTTCCACGAGCTCCGGCTCCTCCGGGACGTGGCGAAGACCCACGAGGTCCTGCCCCGTTTCGGTCTGCGGGCGAAGCTGGCGACGCCGGGTGTGGGGCGATGGGCGAGCTCGGCGGGCTTTCGAGGCAAGTTCGGGCTCACCGTCGGGGAGATGCTGCACGCGGTGGAGTATCTGCAGTCCGAGGGTCTCCTGGGAGGCCTGGCGATGCTCCACTGCCACGTGGGCTCCCAGATCTTCGACATCCGCACGGTGAAGTTCGTGGTCAGTGAGCTGACCCACCTGTACGTGGAGCTGGTGCGGGCGGGAGCGCCCGTGGAGATCCTCGATCTGGGTGGGGGGTTGGGTGTCGACTACGACGGCTCGGGATCTTCGAGCGACTCCTCCATGAATTACACGGTGGAACAGTACGCCTCCGACATCGTGCACAGGGTCGGCTCCGTATGCGAGGAGGCCGGAGTCTCCCATCCCCGACTCATGACCGAGTCCGGTCGGGCCATCGTGGCCCACTCCTCCGTATTGGTCTGCGAGGTCATCGGGAGCCGGAGCTTCCGCACCGAGCCCGACGGGGAGCTCATCGAGAGCGCGGTCGGCGCCGACGACCCCGCCCAACCGCTCCTGGACCTCCATGACGCGTTCCTGCGTCGGGAGACCACCGACGACCGCGAGATGCTGGAGGCACACGCCGACGCGACGCATGCGCTCGCCGAGGCCACGGACCTCTTCACGCTCGGCTACATGGACCTGCGGTCCCGGGCGGCGTGCGAGGAGCTGTACTGGGCGGTGGGTAGCGCCACGCTGGAGCATTTCGGCGACGAGCTTCCCGAATCGCTGCTGGACCTTCCCGACCAGCTCGCGGATCTCTACTTCGTGAATCTCAGCGTCTTCCAGTCGCTTCTCGATTCCTGGGGCATCGGCCAGCTCTTCCCCATCATGCCGATCCACAGGCTCGACGAGGAACCGACGCGGCGAGGCATCCTCGCCGATATCACCTGCGACTCCGACGGCCGTATCGACCGCTTCCCGGGACGCGGCGGGGTGAACACGACTCTGGAGCTGCACCCCGCTCCAGACGGGACGGACTTCTCGCAGAACGGGCATGGGCGTCCGTACTACCTGGGCATCTTCCTGGCCGGCGCCTATCAGGAGACCCTCGGGGACCTGCACAATCTACTGGGAGACACGAACGCCGTGCATCTGTCCCTCGGCGACGACGACCGCTGGCGCATCGACACCATCGTCGAGGGGGAGTCGGTCCGCGAGGTCCTGGGCTATGTTCAGTACGACGTGGACAACTTACGCGAGCGACTCCATCGCGACGTCGAAGCCGCCCTCGAGAGCGAGCGGCTCACCCTGCAGGAGGGCGCGATGCTGAGGCGCTTTTTCGATGAAGGCCTGCAGGGCTACACGTATCTGGAGTGAAGGAGCGGGGAAGCCTGGCATCGATCCTGCATCGATACGAAGTTGCAGCAGCTCGGGGGGACCGAGTGCCCACCGCAGAGAACCGTTATTCACCGCAGAGGGAGCTCACTTCATGACTCTATTCACACGTACGAGAGGGCTCGGCTTGATCACGGCCCTCGCCGTCGCCGGCTCCGCGGGAGCGTGCTCGACGGTCAGCCCTGAAGAGATGGACTCCAGCCTCGCCGAGCTCCGCTCGGAGATGCTTCAGGAGATGGAAGAGGGTGACGAGTCCGTCCGGTCCGACCTCTCGGCCGATATCGACGCCGTGGAGGCCCGCCTCGATCAGCTGGAGCAGGACCTGCAGCAGATGGAGGAGGTCTTCGAGGTAGCCATCGCCGAGCTCGAGGATCAGCTCCGCTTCAACGTGCCGGTCTATTTCGGCTTCGATGAGTCCGAGATCCAGTCGCGGGATCAGGCCGTCCTCGATCGCTTCGCCAGCGTCGCCAACGAATACTATCCCGACGCGCAGATCACCGTAGAGGGCTTCACGGATCCCGCCGGTGACGAGTCTTACAACATGTGGCTCGGTGAGCAGCGGGCTCAGGCGGTAGCCAACTACCTCGTGGAGTTCACTGCCATGGATGAGGGGCGCGTCCGTGCCGTCAGCTACGGCGAGGACACGAACCGTCTCATCACCGACGCCTGGGGTCCCGGGACCGAGGGGTGGCAGAACCGCCGCGTCGTCCTGGTCATCGACCACAATGGCCAGACGCCCGCGATGGTGTCCGGACCCGAGCAAGGCAGTGACGACCTGAACTGATCGTCCTTCCCTCGGAGAGCGGACGAGGCCCCCGGGATCCGATC
>JAWVZK010000085.1:0-13157 GCA_033722275.1 Longimicrobiales bacterium
GGAAGCACGGATGCGACCCCCCAGGAGGCCATCAATCACGTCCACGAGAATGCCGCCGCGGCCATCAAGACCATGCTCGAGGACGAGGTGAGCCTGCTCCTGGTCGACTACGACGTGGACGCCGAGGACCGAGTGAGCGAGCTGATCCTCCTCCGGGCCCCGGACCTGGAGAAGGGCGAAGAGCTCATCGTGAAGTTCAACGCCCGCAACCGCATGGGCGGAGGCTTCCGCCGTCAGGACATCGGGAAGGCCCGCATCGAGCGCGTGGACTCGGAGTACGCATACGCGGAGATCACCGAGGGCCGAGGCGAGATCACGGAAGCGATCCACGAAGATCCGTACCGGGTGATCGTGCTGCCTGGAGGCGACGGATGATCGCTCTCATCGGCGGATCGCGGAGCTGGGTGGCGGTCGCGGCGTGCGCCTCGGCGCTCGTGGTGGGATGCAGCTCGGGGGTGTCGTACGCGGAGATCGAGGGGGCCGGCGGCTCGGTGGACGCTCCCAGGGGAACCGTGGCGGTCCGGGTGACGCTCGGCGACAAGGAGTGCGACGGTCCGGAGCGGGAGTGCGCCGAGATATCCGCCGTCGAGGCCCTGCTCTTCACCGGCGTGCCCGGGACCTCTCTCCCCAGAGCCATGGTCCGCAACGAGGGGCAGGCACGGCAGGCCCACGCGGATTACTTCGAAAGGCTCCTGGAGGGGGGCGAGCACGGCCGGTACGTGGTGCGCTCGCTGGGGCCGGAGGGCGACGCCTTCACCATCGTGGTGAACCAGGCGGCGCTCCGGCGCTCGCTGGAGGACGAAGGCGTCATCCGGAGGTTCGGACGATGACGTGCGGTGGCCGGTCGTGGCCCCTCGTGCCCCTCGGCGCGGCCGTCCTGGCGTTGAGCGTGCTCGGCGGTGCCCTCTCCGTATCGGCCCAGGCACCCGATACGTGCGAGATGGACGGGGTCCGAGGCGGAGAGACGCTGACCGTCCAGCCGACCATCATCGTCATCCCGTTCACCAAGCTCGGAGAGTCGATGGACAGCGTCCTGCAGGAGGACGTCAACCGTCGCGTCGCCGTGACGACGGTGAAGCAAGCGTTCGATGATCGGGGGTTCGCAACCGTCGACCTGTTGGCGCTCATCCGGAGCCTCCGGACCGGCGGCGCGCTCCGGATGGGGGCCGAGACCGACTTCAAGACCCAGATCGTGCAGCAATCCAGAGCCGACATCTACGTGGAGCTCGAGATCATGGAGCCCGAGGAGGGCGGCGACGCGTCCAACGCCGGCGTCATCCGGACCGCGTATCTGACGAACAACGGGATGTCCCTCGCCAACATGATCGGCCGGTCCGGTCGATACCGGGGAGTGGAGTACTCCCGTCTGGTGGAGCGAGCGGCCGCCGACTCCATCGACGCCTTCCTCGAGGTCATGCAGATGCGCTTCGACGACGTGGTGGAGAACGGCGCCATCATCTCGTTCGACGTCTCCGTGGCCGAAGGCGCCGACTACAACCTCAACAGCGACGTGGGGCCCGATCCCGACGTGCTGTCCTTCCTGGTCGAGGACTGGTTCGCGGAGAACGCGTGGAAGAACAACTACAGCGTATCGTCCATCACGGACTACAGCATGGTGTTCGACGCCGTGCGGATTCCCCTGTACGACCCGCAGACGTGCCGCAACTACAACGCGAGTCAGTTCTCACGGGAGTTCATACGGTTCCTCCGCGACCTGGGGCTGCGCGCGAGCCAGACGGTCTCGCGGGGCAGCGTCTTCATCGAGCTCCGGTGACGATGCTCCGGCGACGTCGCAGGGCCGCGGGAACGAGACTCGTCTCGTTGGGTGCGGGGCTGGTGGCCGCCGGGACTCTCGGCGTTCCCGGCGCTGCGGCCCAGGCGCAGGCCCTGGACCTCGGGCGGGACATTCCCATCGCCGTCGCGATGCCCCCCGACCTGGACGCCTTCGGCGCGTCGGTTCGCGGCCAGCTCCAGTCCCGCCTGACGCAGATCGTGACCGGCTCGGGCATGGCCGCTGTGGACGGCTACGCCGACATCGTCCTGTTCCCGGAGCTCGTCATCACGGGGGAAGAGCGGACCGACGGCCTCATCCAGAACGTCGACGTGATCCGCATGGAGATCGTGCTCTACGTCAAGAACGCCATGGACGGTGCCCTCTTCGCGTCCACGGCGCGTGAGGTGACGGGGAGCGGCCGTGGCCGCGACCGGGCGCTTCGGGACGCCGTGCGCCAACTGAACGGCCGCGATCCGTCGATCCGGGCCTTCGTTCGGGACGCCCGCGCCGAGATCGTGGGATACTACGAACGCAACTGCCGGCAGATCCTCTCGGAAAGCAGGGCGATGGCCACCGCCGGGGAGATCCAGGAGGGACTGGCCCTGCTCTTCGCCGTGCCCCGGGACGCGGTCCAGTGCCACCAGGCCACGAACGACGCCGCGGCGGAGCTTTTCGCGGCTCACGAAGCCGACCTTTGCCAGGCGCGCGTGCGTCGCGCTGAAGCGGAGTTGGCTCTGGACCACTACGGGGCCTCCATCGACGCGCTGATGGGCGTGCGGGACTCCGGCCCGTGCGGACGACGGGCGCAGGAGCTGATCGCGTCGATCGAAGGCGAAGTCGGGCAGCGCTCGGAGGTGGAGTTCCAGGCCAGATTGGAGCGCTACCGCGCCTTCACGGACACCATTGGCTCGGGGGTCGAGGCCACGGCCGGACCGGATGCGGCGGCCCGGGAGCGCACGCTGGCCCGGGCGCGCATGGAGGCCGTGGTGGCGTTGAATCGCCCGGCGGCGCGGGAATTCCCACCGGACCTCTTCCGGACCAGCGGTTGACGGAGACTCGCGCCGGCTCGGTGAGAGGCGCGGCGGCGGACCCGACCCGGATCGGAGCGAAGCGCTTCTCGGTGAAGGGCGCGCTCGTCCTCGGCCGTGATCCGAGGGCGGACGTGCACCTGGATCATCCCGCCGTCTCACGACGGCACGCCCGGATCGCCACGGGCCCCGACGGCGTCGTGGCCGACGACCTGGGAAGCACGAACGGGGTCTACGTCGACGGGACCCGGATACGCGCACCGACGGTGGTGCGCCAAGGGGGCGCCCTCGACATCGGGCTCTTCAGCTGGACGCTGCGCGGCACGGAGTTCGTCCCCAGAGCGCCCGCGGCTCCCCGGGTCAGGGCTCGGAGTCTCGAGAAGGTGGTGAGCGTCGACGGCGTCGATCGGCGACTGTTGCACTCCGTCTCCCTCGACGCGCGGGAGGGGGAGTTCACGGCCATCCTCGGTCCGAGTGGCTGCGGCAAGTCCACGTTGATCCGGCTCCTGAGCGGTCGGAGCCGGCCCTCGGCGGGCGGGGTCAGCTACTCGGGTCGGGACCTGAGCACACACTTCGACCTGCTCAAGCACACGATCGCGTTCGTGCCGCAGCGGGAGACGCTGCCCGACGACCTCGTCCTCGAGGACGCCCTGACCTTCACCGCCCGACTCCGTTTCCCGTCCGACGCCACCGGGGCCGATCGCGACGAAGCGATCCATGCGGCGCTCCGGCGGGTAGGCCTGCAGCGGCAGCGCGATCAGCCGATCGGGGCCCTCAGCGGTGGTCAACGGAAGCGGGCCGCGTTGGCCAACGAGCTGCTGGTCCAGCCCACCGTGCTCTTCCTCGACGAGGTCACCAGCGGACTCGACGAAGCCACGGACGCCGAGATGATGGCGCTGTTCGCGGAGCTCGCCGGACAGGGGGTCACGGTGATGTGTGTGACCCACACGGTGGCCAACGTCGCCGATCACTGCGATCGCCTGATCGTCTTGGCGACGGGAGGATACCTGGCCTACCATGGGCCACCCGCCGATGCCCCGGCATGGTTCGGTTGCCGGGGCCTGTCGCAGATCTACCCCGCGCTCGAAGGGAAGGAGGGGAAGGTCTGGGCCGCCCGGGCCTCGGCCGCTTCGGGCGACCTCTCGGCGAGGCATGGACGCGACAGGGCGACCGAGAGCGCCGAGAGTCCGCCGGACCGCCGGCTCCCCCTCTCCCAGCTCCCCGTCCTGCTGCAGCGCACCCTCGCGGTGATGATCGCCGACCCGAAGGGGCTCGCCTTCACCCTCGGTCAGGCGCTGGCCGTGGGTCTCCTGTTCCGCCTCGTCTTCAGCGGAGGACGACTCGGGCCCACGGCGGAGCTCCAGTTCGCCTTCCTTCTGGGCGTCTCGTCGTTCTGGCTCGGGTGCAGCGGGGGCTCCAAGGAGATCGTCAAGGAGCGAGCCCTGTTCGAGCTCGAGCGGGACGTGAACCTCCGCGTTCCCGCCTACGTGGTGGCGAAGCTGATGGCGTTGACCCTCATCGGGGCCGGGCAGGTGATTCTCATGCACGGCGTGATCGCGGCCACGGGCGTCCAGGTCTCACACGTCCGCGAGCTGCTCGTCCTCCACCTCTTCGCGGTCACCGTCGGTGCGGCGCTGGGCTTGCTCATCTCTTCGGTCTCCGAGCGGGACTCCCAGGCGGCGACGCTGGTGCCGCTGGCGCTGATCCCGCAGATCATGCTCTCCGGAGCCGTGGTCACCGACCTTTCCGGGATCGCCGAGACGGTGGCGCAGCTGTTCGTCAGCGTCTACTGGCTCTACCGGATCCAGACGTCGCTTCTCGGGCCCCAGGAGCCCGATCTCGTGCTGGACGTCGGCGTCCTCGGGGTCCACCTCGCGGTCTTCCTCCTCGGGAGCGTGCTCGTCCTCTCGGATTTCGGGCGCGCTCGGGCCTGAGCGCGCAGCGGCTCCGGCAGCCGAGTGGCCCACCCTCAGGGAGGCGTCATCATCCAGACGTCTTCGAGGACCCGGACCAGGGCGGTCTGCTCCTCGCCGCCAGCCGTCAACGTGACCCGGTAGCGTCCCGGCTCCACCGGCTGGGGCTCGGGATCGTCGTCGGGATCGTCGGGGTCGGGGCGCGGATCGGTCTCGAGGTTCCAGAGAACCCGGTTGAGTCCCTCCCTGGCGGTCCCCTCGATCTCTCGCACGTGCTCCGACGTGGTGGCGTCCTCGATGGAGATCGTGACGTCGCCGGACGGCAACGATCCCAGGTGGTACTGGATGAAGGTGCCCCGGGGGGCGTTCTCGCCCTCCCAGACCTTGTCCCCCTGCGCCGCCCGGTCCTTGCGGATGTCTTCCTTCCAGAGGACGGCGTCGCGTGGCTCGAAGAGGTGGACGTCCGACGCCGGGATCTCGTCCGTCATCGCCTGGAGGGCGGTGACGTCGTCGAGGATCATGATGCTCCGACCGTGCGTCGCGAGGACCAGATCGTTCTCGCGTGGATGCACGACCACGTCGTCGATGCGCACGACGGGGAGGTTCGGCATGAAGCGGTGCCACTCCGCCCCCTCGTCGAGGGAGATGAAGAAGCCGAACTCGGTCCCCACGTAGAGCAGGTCGGGATTGACCGGATCCTGACGCACGGTGTTCACGTTGCCGTATTGCGGAAGGTTCGACGCCAGGGAGGTCCAGCTGCGGCCGTAATCCCGCGTGACGAAGACGTAGGGACGCATGTCCCCGCTCTTGTGTCCATCGACGGAGACGTACGCCGTGGCCGGATCGACGTGGGAGGGCTCCACGCGCGAGACGTAGTAGGTGGTCGTCCCGCCCGGGAGGTTCCGGCTGACCTCCGTCCACGTCGCACCCCCGTCGCGGCTGACCTGGATGTTGCCGTCGTCGCTCCCCGCCCACAGCAGACCGGGGACGACAGGCGATTCGGCCACCGAGGCCATCGTGCTCCACGACCGGACGCCGTCGTTCCTCGACAGGATGCACTCCACGCCGCGGTCCTCCTGCTGGCACCGGGGAAGATCATTTCGGAAGGTCATCACCACCACGGTGTCGCGGTCCACGTTCTTCGTGAGGTCGGGGCTCATGGTCCACCTCTCGCCCCGGTCACGGGAGGTGAAGAAGCGGTTGCCGCCCGCATGGATGGTACGAGCGTTGTGCGGAGACAGGATGAACGGAGTGTTCCAGTTCCACCGGATCTCCGTGTCCACCGGTGGCGTGGGCACGATGTTCGACTCCGTGGGCGCGTCCTCGTCGGGCGCTTCGGGATCGATGCCCTCGCTCTCCCCGGTCCTCATGTCCACTCGCCGCAGGTTCCCGTTCTGCGACTCGGAGTAGATGGTGAAGGGGTCGTCGCCGGGCTGTGCGGTGTAGAACCCGTCCCCTCCGCCCGCGCCGAACCAGTCCTCCGCCAGGATCGGCCCCTCCCGCACGCTGCTCGGGCCACACCAGGTGCCGTTGTCCTGCAGCCCCGTGCAGACCCGGTAGGGGCGCTGCAGGTCCACCGACACGTGGTAGGGCTGGCCGAGCGCCGCCCAACGAAGCGACTCCCAGGTCTCGCCCTCGTCCCAGGTCACGTCGACACCTCCGTCGTTGCCCACCATCATGTGGTCGTCGTCCCGGGGATCGATCCAGAAGGCGTGCTGGTCGACGTGGCCGTATCCGTCCAGCACCTCGAACGTGACCCCGCCGTCGCGGGACTTGTGGACCCGCTGGTCGACCACGTAGACGAGGTCCGGGTCCTCCGGCGATACGCGGATCTGGCTGAAGTACATGGGCCGTCCGTTCTCGTTGCTGCGGAAGTCCCAGCTCTCGCCGCCGTCCTGGGAGCGCCAGACGCCGTTCCACTGCGGGTCGGGCGGGAGGGAATCGGCTTCCTCCATCCGTTCCCACTCCTCCCGCTCGTCTTCCGACAGCGGATCCTCGCGATCCGCTGCCACCTCGATCTGCGCGTAGAGCGTACCGGGCGCGGCGGGGGTGGTGGCCAGGGCGATGCGACCCATGGTGCCCCGGGGAAGTCCGTTGCCCTCCAGGCGGGTCCACGTCTCGCCCCCGTCGTCGGAGCGCCAGATCCCGCTTCCGGGTCCTCCGCCGACGAAGCAGCACGCCGTTCGGCGCCGCTGGTAGGTGGCGGCGTAGAGACGGTCCGGATCCGTGGGATGAAGGACGAGATCGGTGGCGCCGGTGTCGTCGTCCACGTGGAGCACTCTGTGCCAGGTGCTGCCGCCGTCCGTGCTCTTGAACACGCCCCGTTCCGGACTCGGAGCGAACAGGGGCCCGTTGGCCGCGACCCAGACCGTGTTCGGGTCCGTGGGATGGACCCGCACGCGGGCGATGGTCTGCGTTTCCCGCAGCCCCACGTGGGTGAACGTCTCTCCACCGTCCTCGGACTTGTAGACGCCGTCGCCGAAGGAGGAGCTCTGCCGGTTGTTGGCCTCGCCCGTGCCCACGTACACCACGTCGGGGTTCGACGGAGCATAGGCGACGGCTCCGATGGAGTGGGTGCCGTACGTGTCGAAGACCGGGCGGAACGTCGTCGCGTTGTTGATCGTCTTCCAGAGCCCGCCGGTGGCCAGGCCCACGAGGAAGGTGTGGGGGTCCTCGGGGTGCACCGCGAGATCGTCGACTCTGCCGCCCTGCCCGGTGGGACCGATGGAGCGCCAGCGGAAGCCCTGGAGCAGGGGATGGTCGGGCTCGTGGATCACGGCCTCGTCCATCGGTTGGGCGGCGGCCGGCGCGGCGAGCAGGGTGGCGACGAGGATCCCCACCACACCGAGGAGCGCAGGAATCGCAGCCGCCCGGGACGTGGGGGAAGGGTCGGGGACGCAGGAAGATGGGCGGTCACCCCGAGTCATCGTCATGTTCTCACTCCTATCCGGGTCCGGGATCGGAGCGCTCATGGTCCGGGCCGATGGCGGTTCTGTCAAACGCACCCGGTCGTTTCCCGATCGTCTTCCGTGTCGGGGCGAGTCTCCCTGCTCGGGGTCGACCGGTGCCGGGCGGGTCCCCCATACCTGTCTTCCGGGGACCGCCGCGTCCGTCATCGAAGGCCGGCGCAGAAGGAGCCCAGGCTCGGAGCACCGACGGCGTCAGGGGCCCGTCGTCCCGTCCGTCGGCGGAGGGCTCGGCTTCTCCCTCCACGGACTCCGTCCTTCCCGTCAGTCGGTCAGCTGTCGACGAAGGAAGGTGCGGAGGACCGTCTTCTCGCCGAGGCCTCCGTGCGCAGCGAGACCGAACAGGCCACCGCGCAGAGCTCCCGTCGGCCTCGGACGGTGGGGTGGCTCGGCCGATGCCGGGGTGTCGCTCTGGGCACGGGCACTCGATGCCGAGTCGAGGAGGAGCTCGATCACGATGAGGAAGACCGCGAAGATCACGATCAGACGGAGCCCGACCCTCCAGAGAGACGCTTCGAGTCGGTCCGAGCGGAGATAGAGCCATCGGGCGAACAGCCCGATGGGCACGAGCCAAAGGGCATACAGGGCGACGGTCCAGGGGGGGGCGACAACCGGCATGTTCTCTTCTTGTTCTTCCTTCAATGGGACACCTGACGCACGCCCCCCTATCCAGAATATGCACCCGTCCGCTCCGATATGTGAGGATCTCGTCTTCCCGGGCCGCCATGAGGGGACCGCGAGCTGCCGCCTCCGCCACGTCGGCAACGGCACCACACCGGGACGACCACCTCGTCGCGACCCGACGGGATCAGGGGTCGCGTACGAACTCCAGGAGGATGCGGCCCACCTCCTCGTTGCCGATGATCCCACCCAGCCGCTCGGCTCCGGGCCCGGCCGCGAAGAGGGGCACCAGCTCTCCCGTGTGGCCGCCGGTGGCATACGTCATGACGATGTCGCGGCTCTCGTCGTGGGGAAGGCTGATCCCGCCGGTCTCGTGATCCGACGTCACGATCACCAGGGTCTCGGGGTGTTCTCGCTGATGATTCAGCGCGATGCGGACGCTCCGCGCGAAGTCCAACATCTCCCTGGTGATGATCTCCGCCGGGGCGTTGCGGTGGGATTGGGTGTCCGACTCCTCGTTCTCGATGAGCAGGAAGAAGCCATCCGCATCTCGGGCCAGGATGTCGAGGGCCGTCTCCGTCATCGCGCCCAGCGCGTCCCCGCGCTCTCCGACGACGCCCATCTCGCCTTCGGCGAACAGACCGAGGAGGGCGTCGACGGTGTCGGGATCGAGACTCCGGAGCGCCGATATTTCCTCCAGGTAGGTGTAGTCGTCCCGGAGCTCGGCCAGGAGATCCCGACCGTCCGGTTGGCTCGCCGGTCGGAAGGCGCCGCGGCCCCCGCCCATGAGCACGGTGATGCCTTTCGTCGCCATGTCCCGGGCGATCTCCCCGAAGGCGTACCGTGACGTGCTGTGCGCTCCGAAGGCGGCCGGGGTCGCGTCCACGATGCCGGTGGTGGTGAGGAGCCCGGTACTCATCCCCCGTTCCATGGCCACTTCGACGACCGTGGGCACGCGCTCGCCATCGGGCCCGACACCGACGTATCCCATCCTCGACCGGACGCCCGTTGCGTAGGCGGTCGCGGTGGGGGCGCTCCCGGATACCACGTGGTCCGCGCCCCGGGTATCGACGAGGCCGACGGTGGTCATGCGACGGACCGACAGGTCCTCGTCGGCGAAGGCGGCCAGACTCCAGTGCGCCACGCCGGCACCGTCGGCCACGAGGAGGATGACACTCTCGGGCGCTCGCGCCATGGAAGGCGAGGTGAAGGAGGTGTCGGGACCTTCGGCGGCGCTGCATCCGAACGCGCCGAGACAGATCATCAATGCGGGAAGAGGGCGTGGAAGCGTCGAGCGCATGTCGGTAGGTGGCGAAGGAGAGATGGAGTCAGGGTCTGGCGCGAGGGCAGGACCCGAGGTGGTCGGAGACTACGTGAGAAGATAGGGTGGGATGTCCTCGCTCGCGCTTCGAGCGGGGGAGCCGGAACGGCTGGCTCCGGAGCCGACAGGCCCGGGGAAGCAGGCGATTCCCGACAGGAAGTCGGGAAGCTTCCGGATGGCGAGTCGATCCGGCTCTCGACACAATAGGGATGCCCCATCCCGAACACGGCCCACGCATGCACCGGTGTCTTCCGCAGCCGCGAGCAGCCGGGCCCGAGCAGGCGATTCGATGACTCCCCACGAGTGGATCCTGATCGGCGTCTGCGCCGCTGCCGTCGGACTGATGTTCGGCACGCGGCTGCGCCCGGATCTCGTGGCCATCCTCGCGGCCCTGACCCTGGATCTGACGGGCGTGATCCCGGACGGAGGCGTGTTCGAGGGGCTCGGCAGCACCGTGGTCCTCACCCTCATCGGACTCTTCATCCTGGCGAAAGGGCTGGAGGAAGCGGGGCTGGTCCGATGGGCGGCGCTCAGGCTCACGTCGGCGAGTGACGGTGGGGAGACACGACTCCTGGCCACCCTCACGACCACCGCGGCGGCGCTGTCCGTCGCCATGAACAATGTCGCCGTAGGCGCCCTCTTCCTCCCCACCTCGATACGCGTCGCCCGAACCGCCCGGGTGCCGGTGTCGAATCTCCTTCTTCCGGTCTCCTACGCCACGCTGCTCGGGGGCATGGCGACGATCTTCACCAGCGCGAACATCATCATGAGCGACCTCCTCGTGGAGCATGGTGCCCGGCCGCTGGAGATGCTCGACTTCGCGGGAACCGGAGGGATCGTGGCCGTGCTCGGGGTCGGCTATCTGCTCCTGGTCGGCCGTCGTTTCCTTCCCCGCCGCGTGGCTCCTCCGGATGATTCCCGGGGGGACTTCTTCGGGCTGTACGAGCTCGGCGAGCGGTTCTGGGAGGTCGACGTGGGACCCGACTCGAGCCTCGTTGGGAAGACCATCGAGGAGATCGGCTTCCGAGCCCGGTTGGGGCTCTCGGTCCTGGGGGTCCTGCGCCGCCATCGGACCTTCCTCGTGCCGGGGCCGGGCATCGTCGTCGCGGCCGGCGACCGGCTCCTCGTCCTCGGTCGGGACGATCGGATGGAGGCGCTGGTCGACCACGGTGTCCGAGTGCGGGCCAGCGCATCGCCCGGAGATCTCCACGAGGAGCTGGAGCTCACCGAGATCGTGGTGCCGCCCCGGTCCCGGGCCACGGGGCGTACGCTCACCGATCTGGAGCTCCGCACCCGCTACGGATTGACGGTCCTCGCCTTGTGGCGGGAGGGCCGGGTCATCCGAACCGATGTCGGAAAGATCCCGTTGGAGGTGGGCGACGGGCTTCTCGTGGTCAACGTGCCCCGGCGCATCGAAGGCCTCACACGAGGCGGCGACTTCCTACAGATCGGCGGAGGCCTAGCCGCCCCCGCGAGGCCCGAGCGGGCACCCGTGGCGACGGCGGTTCTCGCTGCGGTCCTCCTCGTGACCTTCTCCGGGGTGCTGGCGGTGGGAGAAACGGTGCTGACTGGCGCGATGCTCATGGTCCTCACGGGGTGTGTGACCATGGAGCAGGCCTACAAGGCCGTGGAGTGGCACGTGATCTTCCTGGTTGCAGGCCTCCTTCCCGTGGGCTTCGCCATGATCGACACGGGGCTGGCGGAGCGCGCGGCGACCGCTCTGGCGACGCTCGTCTCCGGTGCTGGCCCCCTGGTCTCCATCGTCATGATGTTCCTCGTGAGCGTCGCGACGACCCAGGTCATCGGGGGCCAGGTGAGCGCCTTGCTGGTGGGTCCCGTGGCCCTCGCCGTCGCCGATGTCGTGGGCGTCCGGGTGGACGCCATGGCCGTCGCCGTCGCCGTCGGAGCTTCCGCGGCCTTCCTGACCCCCATGGCTCATCCGGTGAACGCCATGATGATGGGGCCCGGTGGATACCGCTCCATCCACTTCCTCCGGGCCGGCGCGGGCATGCTCCTGGTCACCCTGCTGGGCCTGGTTCTCGCGCTGTGGACGATCTGGGGGATCCCGCTCGCGGGCTAGATCCGGGGGCGTGCCACGGACGGGGCGTCGAGGCTGAGGATCGGACTTCGGGGCCCGTGGATCAGCCGACGGCCCGGCTCATCCGAGGACGACGCGGTTCCGTCCGCCCTCCTTCGCGCGATACAGGGCCTCGTCGGCCCGGGCCACGACCTGGCTCCCCGTCTCCTCGCCGTCCCGAGCTTCCACCACGCCTGCGCTGAAGGAACACTCGAAGCTCCCGGAGCCCGAACCGTGCCGAAGGGTGGCGAACGTGGCCCTGAGTCCGTCCACGACCGCGGCGGCCTGGACCACCGGCGTATCGGGCATGACAAGAAGGAACTCCTCGCCTCCGTACCGCCCGATGACATCCGAGCGTCGGAGCCGTTGGGTCAGGATGCGGGCGAGGCTCTTGATCACCCGGTCTCCCACGGGATGGCCGTACCGGTCGTTGACGCCCTTGAAGCGATCGATGTCAAGCATCGCCACCGAAAGCGGTGATCCGGTTCGTTGGGCGCGATCGACCTCGGATTCGAGAAGCTCCTTCACGTTGCGGTGGTTCAGCAGTCCGGTGAGGCCGTCCTTCTGCATCGCTGCACGCAGGATGCGGTACCGCTGGGCTCGGATCGCCACCGAGGACGTCAGCGTCTCCAGGTCCACGGGCTTGGTGATGAAGTCGTCGCCCCCGTGTCCCAGGGCACGGGTCTGCAGGCGCTCGTCGGTCTCAGCCGATACGAAGACGATGGGGATGGACTGGAGGGCCGGGCGCTGTCGGATGACCTGGGCGAGCTCGTCGCCGCGAATGTCCGGCATGTACAGATCGAGTAGGATGATCTCCGGCCCGAAGTCCCGGATCATCCGCGTCACCTCTCGAGGATCGGTCGTGATGCGCGTGAGCATCCCGGCTTCCTCCAGCGCCGCCGCGTACAGACGGGCCGTGTCGTCGCTGTCGTCCACCACCAGGACTCTCGGCGGCGGCTCGGTCTCCTTTCGGGTGAGCCGGTCCAGAAGCTCGGCCAGGTCATCGACGTCCACGGGCTTCACCAGGTACGCCGCCGCTCCTGCCCGGACGGCCCCCACGCGGGCGTCGAGGTCTTCTCGCACGGCCGTGAAGATCATCGGCACCTCGGCTGTGACGGCGTCCGGAAGCCGGTCCATGATCTCCCCGAGCTCGAGGCCGGATCCGGAGTCGACGTCCAGGATCAACGCGGAAGGCAGGCGTCGACGAGCCGCCTCGATCAGGGTGCTCGGACTCCGATGGCCCACGATGTCGTACCCGAACGGGCCGAGCTGTCTCGCCAGAGTCGCCGCCGCTCCCATGTCGCTTTCGAGGAGGTCGACGGTGAGCGCACCGGAGGCCGCCGTCGCCAGGACGGGGACGTCGGGGCCGGCGGAGGGGAAGGAAGATGCGGCATTGTGGATCTCGCGACGCAGCAGACCGGTGAGACGGTGGAGCACACGAAGGTCGGTGGACTGAC
>JAWVZK010000086.1:0-13135 GCA_033722275.1 Longimicrobiales bacterium
GCGGAGCACGCGAGCTGCCGCCGTGCGTACTCTCGCCCTCGGCGTGGCTCTCGCTCACCCAGCCCTCGGCGGGGCCCTCGCTCTCCCCGTACTGGTCGCCGGGGCCGTCGCGGCGCCTCGACGGGCGCGGTCCGCGGCGCCGACGGACACGGTGGTGGAGATGCGGGCGGGAGACCGGGTGCAGCTTCAGGGGATCGAGGGTCGACTCACCATCGAGGCCTGGGATGGCGACCGAATGGAGGTGCGAACCGACGACCAGGCGGGCCCGCTCTCCGTTCGGCGGTCCGGTGCCACGGTCCGGGTAGCGCCCGTGGACGCCAAGGGCCGCCGCCGCTCTCTCGACGTCTCGGTCCGCGTGCCCGCGTTCGTCGACGTGGAGGTGGGAGGGCGGTCTCTGGACGTGGTCGTGCACGGGGTGGCTGGCCGGCTGACCGTGGACAACGTGAACGGGGACGTCTGGGTCCAGGACGCGGGCGGGCCCGTCGAGATCCGGACCATCCAGGGGGAGATCGTCGTGTCCGGAGGCGTGGGTGGCGTGACCGCCTCCTCGCAGTCAGACGACGTCCGCCTCCGCGACGTCGCCGGGCCGGTGGACGTCCACAGTGGCGACGGCGACGTGGAGCTCATGGACATCCGGTCCGGAGCCGTGAGGGTCGAGACGCAGGACGGGGACATCGACTTCTCGGGCACCGTGCAGGACGGCGGCGACTACGGCTTCTTCGTCCATGACGGGGACGCCACCATCGCCATACCGTCCGACGCGCAGGTGGAGGTCCGGGTCTCGACCTTCGACGGCGACTTCGAGTCCGAGTTTCCCGTGGTCCTGGAGCGCTTCACCGGAGGGCGGGAGTTCGACTTCACCCTCGGGGCTCCTCGGGCGCGCATGGAGATCCAGGTCTTCGACGGAGAGATCCGTCTCTTGAGACGCATGTAGCAGAGCGATCCGCGAGAGCGGATGGAAACCCGGCGCACCCCGAAGTCGTCGGGAAGAGTGGGGAAGACACAGCCGGGCCTCGAAGGGGCCCCATCGAGTCAAGGGAGGAAGGGATGAAGCTGAAGGAGACGCTGTTGACGATGACCGCCGTGAGTCTCGCGGCCACGGTGGTGGCGGCCCAGACCGTCGGCCTGGGCGATGCGGTGAGCGCCGTCGGGTCCGTGGTGGAAGACGTGGTCGGGACCGTCGGTCGCTCCGCGCCGGGCGCCATCCCGGTAGGGCAGTCCGCCACGGGCTATCGATGGAGTGGAGCCGTGCCTCCAGGGCAGTCTCTGGAGATCAAGGGGGTCAACGGCTCGATCCTCGTGGTCGCCGCCGAAGGGAGCGAGGCGGTGGTGGCCACGGAGGCACGAGGCCGGAGATCCGACCCCGCCTCCGTTCGCATCGAGCGCGTGGAGCACGAAGGAGGTCTGACCTTCTGCGCGGTCTACCCGGCGCCGGAGGGGCAGAGCGGGAACGTGTGCGCTCCCGGAGAGTCCGGACGGCTGAACACGGGCAGGCACGACGTGGAGGTGGAGTTCCGCGTCGAGGTGCCGCAGGGCGTCCGCTTCGTCGGTCGCACGGTGAACGGATCCGTGGAGGCGGTGGGGCTCGCAGGCGACGTGGTGGCGAGGACCGTGAACGGTGACGTGGAGATCTCCACCACCGGCTTCGCCGAGGCGGAGACCGTCAACGGATCCATCGACGCCTCCATGGGGAGGGCCGATCCGGTAAGCGGAGCGGCCTTCACCACGGTGAACGGGAGCGTGACCCTGGATCTGCACGAGGACGTGGATGCAGACATCGACGCCCGGTGGATGAACGGCGGCTTCGAGAGCGAGATCCCCTTCCTTCTCGAGGGCCGGATGTCGCGGCACCGGGCCCGGGGGATCCTGGGCCAGGGAGGTCCGGAGCTGCGGTTGGAGACCGTGAACGGATCGATTCGGATCCACTGAGCGGGCATCAGGCGGTGGACGGACGTCCACGCCCACCGAGATCGAGAAGGCCGACGACGGCCAATCAACGAGAATGAAGGACCGATCCGGTCCAGGAAGAAGAGGAGGAACGATGAGGACGCTGGCGATATGGACGGGGCTGTCGATGATCGCGGCCCCGCTGCAAGCGCAGGACGTGGAGCGGATCACCGGCGACGCCGTGGCCGTCTACAACCTGGCCGGTCGCGTGGAGGTGGTGGGAGGAACGGGCTCGGAGGTGGTGGTCCGGATCGAGCGTGGCGGCGCCGACGCCTCCGGGCTCCGGATCGAGCGCGGCACCCTCGACGGTCGGGAGACGCTCCGGGTCGTCTACCCGGACGACGAAGTCGTGTATCCGGACATGGGACGGCGCTCCAGCACGACCGTCCGAGTCCGCGCGGACGGGACCTTTTCCGACGGTCGTGGAGACCGGGGGGACCCGGTCCGCATCCGCGGGTCGGGAGGAGGCCTGGAGGCCTGGGCCGATCTTGTCGTCGAGGTCCCCGCAGGCACGGACTTCTCGGTCTATCAGGCCGTCGGAGAGGTCGACGCCAGGAACCTGACGGGCGACCTGCTCATCGACACCGGCTCGGGAACCGTGAACGTCATCGACATCACGGGGGACGTGGAGATCGACACGGGCTCGGGCAGCGTGACCGCGCGCGGCGTGGTCGGAGATCTCCTGGCCGACACCGGATCCGGCCGGGTGGACGTCTCCGAAGTCCGAGGCTCCCAGATGGAGGTGGACACGGGATCGGGAGGGGTTCGAGGGTCCCAGATCAGCGCGGACATCGTCGTCGTGGACACCGGGAGCGGCTCCATCGAGCTCACACGCGTCACGTCCAGCGATCTCCTTCTCGACACCGGGAGCGGGTCCATCGACGTAGAGCTCACGGGAGACGTGGATCGGCTGGATGCCGATACCGGTTCGGGCTCGGTGACCATTCGGGCGCCGGCCGGGTTGGGCGCGACCGTGGAGATCGATACCGGCAGCGGAGGGATCGACCTCGACTTCCCGGTGGAGGTCCGCTCCGTTCGTCGCGACCGGATCCGTGGCACCATCGGAGACGGTCGAGGGGAGATCAGGATCGACACGGGCTCGGGCTCGGTGCGGATGATCCGGACCGCGAACTGAGCTGGGGCGGGAGACGGAGGTCCCGCCGAGGGAGACTCCACGTGTCCCCCTGGCGCGGCGTCAGCGACGAGCGATGGGAATGTCGAAGGTCGTGCCTTCCCATTCGTATACGAGACGTCCGGAGGGGCCGCTCCCCTGGAAACGGAACGTCATGGTTTCCGCCGGCGGGCTCAGCGGACGCGTCTGCACGGTGAAGCTGCCGACGTCGAAGCGGCGCACCTCGGGTCCGATGGGAATGCCCCACCGGTGCGTGTTCTCGTTCACCACGATGGTCCACCGCGCCGGCTCGGGGATTGCGTACAGGGAGTACGAGCCGGGGTCCAGGGCCAACGAGCCCACCATGGCGGGGAAGGGGAGGTGGAGGGTGGTGGGCTCGTTGGCGCCCAATCGCCAGGGAAGGCCGTAGGGGTCCTCGCCCCCCACCATGGTCCGTCCGTGGGTGGACGGCCTCCCGTAACACAGCTTCGCCGTCTCGTCTCCCAAGCGGATGAGCACCGAGTCCAGCGGACTCTGGCGGGCATCCAGAGCGTCGGGAGCACCGCGGAAGGCGCAGCGGGGCGACTGGGCCTCGAGGGAGGGTCCGACGCCCGCGAGGAGGAGAGCGCCGAAGAGCAGTCTCGTCTTCACCTGTCGCCTCCTTCGGATCTGGGTCGACGTCCCGCTCGGTCCTCGTGGCGCTTCCGGTCTCCGACCTCCCGGCGCCTACGGTCTCCGACCTCCCGGCGCCTACGGTCTCGGGCCGCTCGCCGTCCCGGGGCGTCGAGCGGGCTGCCCGAGGCCGGCGATGCCAGGGAATACACCTGATCCTGTGGACGCGTTCGCGCCGGGATCCTCCGGCACCGCATCCGGGCCCAAGGTAGCGCGAAGACGGATCGGTCCACCACCATGTCGGTCATCGTCCCGTCGGAGCGGCCGGCCGGCGCCGCTGCGCCACCCCGTCGCCGTCGTCCCATCGCCTTCATCCGATTCCCGCCGTCCCGTCGACGTCGTCCAGGCCTGGCGACAAGCCCACTCTCCAGGAGCACCCCGTGACCGACACCCGCCCCTTCCGCTTCCATCATCGCGTCCCCGTGCGCTTCCGCGACATCGACGTGGGTGGCCACGCACACCACGCGGACGCGTTGATCTACTTCGAGGAGGCTCGATGGGCCTACTGGCGAAAGGTCGTGGGCTCGACCGACCTGGACGCCATGGATTACGTGCTGGCGGAATGCCGGATACGGTGGCACGCACGGGTCCTGTGGCCGCAGGAGGTCATCGTCGGGGTCCGCGTCTCGCGTCTGGGGCGGAAGCACTTCGAGATGGAGTACGAGGTGCGGTCCAAGGACGGGGAAAAGCTCCAGAGCGGGACCACCGTGCAGGTGATGTACGACTACGACCGCGGCGCATCGAAGCGCATGCCGGACGATCTGCGCACCACATTGGAAGCGTTCGACGGACCCTTCGGCGACGCGTGAGCCGGACGTCGGCGACGTTGATGGCCGGGCCGTAGGGCCGAAGCGGCAGCTCGAGCCCTCGTGATTTGACCTCCGCCCCGACGAGCGCATAAATTACTCAGCTTGTTGTTCCGGGATTCCCCATCGGGATCCGGATTCGCCGGAGGTTCTTTCGGTATTCGGGGATCTCCGGCTTTTCATTGGGTTAGGAAAGATCAATGCCCGGATGCGTCCGGGCGGGCCCGCCAATCCGGCGGGCCGGAAACGCGTAGGGGAGACCCACAGGGAGATGGAGCCATGGTAGCACGGCTGAAGATCGCGCTGACGCTGGCGGCGACGGCGCTCTTGCTCGGACCCGCGGCGCAGGTCGCCGCGCAGCAGGACGGTGGACGCTTCCGCGTCCTCATTCCGTATTTCTGGCCCCTCGAGGACGCCGACGACGATTTCGGCAAGGACGCCTCCGAGGAGCTTCGTGAGATGTTCGAGAACATGGCGACGCACGTGGCCCTCACGGAGGACCAGATCGACGACGAGGTCGACCGCTTCGACATGGACATGGACGAGCTGGATTGCATCCGCGCCCGCCAGCTGGCCGCGCAGATCAACGTCCCGGTGGCCATCTGCGTGAACTACACCGAGCAGGGCGATCGTCAGCTCATGGTCGACGCGGAAGTCTGGGACGTCACCGCGTCCGAGTCGTTTCCCATCGAGGCCTTCCCCGCCCAGGAGAGCAACGAAGGCGAGCGAGCGGCGGCCCGACACATCTTCGAGGCCTTCGAGCGGTACTCGACCACCGTCCGCTCCGCCGCCATCTGCAACGACTACTACGCGAGTCAGCAGTGGGAGAACGCGCTGCGGAACTGCAACGAGTCCCTCGACCTCAACCCGAACGCGACGGGCACGCGGTACCTGAAGGCCCGCATCCTCTACGAGATGGAGCGCTACGACGAAGCGTTGGAAGAGCTCGAGACCGTCATCGAGGCCAATGCGTTCCATGAGGACGCCCTCCAGCTCGCCGGTTACATCTCCGCCGTCACCGAGCAGGACGACAAGGCCCGGGACTACTACTCCCGCTACCTCGACATCAATCCCGGAAACGCCGCCATCCGGATGCGGATCGCGTACGAGCTGGCCGAGGCCGGTGACCCCGTCGGCGCCATGGAGTTCATCCAGGTCGGGCTCGACGTCGATCCCGACAACGTCGACCTCCACGAGCAGTACGGTGGCTTCGCCTTCCGGGCGGCGCTGCAGGCCCAGGAAGAGGCCTCCGTCGGTCAGGAGAACGCGGGCGGCGCGCTCTCCCCCGAGGCGGCGTCGTACTACCGAGAGGCCATCGAATCCTACGAGAAGGTCTTCGAGGCGAAGGGCGCCGAGACGCCCGTAGGCCACCTGGCCAACGTGATCTCGGCGTACATCCAGCTCGAGGAGCTGGACCAGGCCATCGCCATGAGTGAGCGGGTCCTGGAGACGCATCCCGAGTCGGACCGGCTGTGGTCCCTCTACGCCAACGCGCTCCAGCGCGCGGAGCGTCTCGATGAGGCCATCGCGGCGCTCGATCGGGTGATGGAGATCAACCCCGACCATCCGAGCGCGTCGCTGCGACAGGGGAATTGGCTCATCCAGGCCGGTCGCCTCGAGGAGGCCGTGGAGGTCATGTCCAGATCCGCCGAGGGGAATCCCGAGCGCGCCGAGCAGGCCGCGCGCATGATCTTCGCCGAGGCGTACCAGCGCGGCACCCAGCAGGACAACTACGACTACGCCATCCAGGGCATGGCCGCGGCCAAGGAGCTGCCCGGGATCAGCCAGGAGATGACGAACCAGCTGAACTTCTGGCACGGCTACAGCATGTATCAGCAGGCCGTCGCGCAGCAGGAGCCTCAGACGCTGGAGACGGCCCGGGCGACGCTTCCCAGGTTCCAGCGGGCCGTGGAGCTGCTCGAGCAGTCCGGCAACTACGCGTCGACGGTGAACGTGAACCTGCAGGAGCTGCTGGCGAACGCACAGACGTATATCGAGATCCAGGAGGCGATCATCCGGCGCGGCCGGTGATGATCTCGTAGATTCGTACCGCGCCGCAGGGCGCGCGGCGCCGCGGGGGCTTCGGCTCTCGCGGCGCCTTTTCTTTTTCCCCCTCCGCTCTCGATCCTGCCCAACGGCGCTGAGCCGCACTCGGTCCTCCCCACTTCTCCCCACCAGGACCTGGACCCGTTTCGGTCGGGTCTTCGGTTTTTCTTCGCATTCTCGGAAAATTGCGCATTCGGACACCTTCGACTTTGTCCAAGCGTGATGCGGCGAACGGGCAACCGAGAGCATCTGGTGCGCAATCAAAAAGTCCCAAAAATCACCTCTTGACGTTCCCGCCCACAGCGACCTATTATGCCCCAACTCATCCCACTCTTCCCCACTCTTCACCACCCACGGGCCCCGCGTGAACGGTTTCGTAGGCCAGTACGAGCACCAGATGGACCAGAAGGGGCGCGTCAGCCTCCCGTCGGCGTTTCGCCGGGAGGTTGACGGTGACCGCTTCGTCCTTCTGCAGTGGGAGCCGCGTTATCTGACGCTGTTGCCCGAGGAGAAGTGGAGGGAGGTCCAGGGCAATCTCCTGGAGTTCCGTCGCAGCGAGCCGAAGGCGTGGCACAGTGTCCGGGCGATCATCGCCAACGCGGTGGAGGTCAACACCGACAAACAGGGGAGGATCCTCGTCCCCGCCTCGCTGCAGAACGCGGCCGAGCTCTCGGGGACGGTCCTCCTCCTGGGCAACCTGGACCGCATCGAGCTGTGGAATCCCGACATCTACCGGGAGATCGTCCAGGAGCAGGCCGAAGACATGCAACGATTCGCGCACAAGCTCTTCGGATAGTGCTCGTGTCCCGCTACCACGCTCCCGTCATGGGTGGAGAGGTCCTGCGTTATCTGGCGCCCTCGTCGGCGGGCTTCTACCTGGATGGGACGGTCGGGGGAGGAGGGCACACGCGCCTCATCCTCGAGGCCTGCGACGACTGTCGCGTCCTGGCCGTGGACCGCGATCCGGAAGCTCTGGAGGCGGCTCGCGAGGCGCTCGAAGACTTTCGCGGTCGCGTCCGCTTCCTGCGGGAGCGCTTCGATCGGGCACCCCTCGATCCAGAGGTGAGGGACCGGGGTCTGGACGGGGCGCTCCTCGATCTCGGAGTCAGCTCCCATCAGATCGACCAGGATCGACGGGGGTTCACCTTCCGCCCCGGAGTTCAGCTCGACATGCGGATGGCGCCGGAGAGCCGGGACGCCCGCGGGCTTCTGGCCGAGGCGACGGAGGACGGGCTGGCCCGGATCTTCCGGGAATATGCAGAAGAGCCCCGTGGCCGACGGCTGGCGCGTGAAATCGTGAAGCGCCGGTCCACCGAACCCCTTCGGACCAGCGACGACCTGGTGGCCGCCCTGACCGTGGCCCTGGGCCGGTCCCCCTCCGTGAAGGAGAAGGCGAGGATCTTCCAGGCGGTGCGCATCGCGGTGAACGACGAGCTCGAGGTCCTCCGTTCCGGCCTGCCCGCCATCCGGGACGTCCTGAGAGACGGAGGCGTCATGGTCGTGATCGCCTATCACTCCCTGGAGGATCGGGCCACCAAGAGAGCGTTCCGGGCGTGGAGCCGCTCCTGTGTCTGCCCTCCGGAGCTGCCGGCCTGCGTCTGCCGCGGCGTGGCTCTGGGAGAGACCCTGACCAGGAAGGTGGTTCGCCCTTCGGAGGAGGAGGTCGAGAGCAACCCCAGGGCCAGGAGCGCTCGACTCCGGGCTTGGAGGAGGGCCGCCTGATGGATCCGACGCTGCTTGGCCGCACGGCGGTCACCTTCGCCTTTCTGGTCTGCTCCCTCGGCTTCGTCACATGGCGCCAGAGTCGGGCTCTGGAGCTGCACCAGGAGTTGGACGAGGTACGACGCCAGGTGTCGTTGGCGCAGGCCGAGCGGGTGGAAGTGGAACGGGAGATCCAGGTTCTCCGCAGCCGGTCGCGGGTGGTACCGGCGGCCCGACGTCTGGGTCTCCGTACACCGGCGGCCTCGGAGCAGTTCTACCTGGCTCGCGAGGAGACTCGATGAGCCCTCGACGTCGTGGTTCCCGGCCGCGTCCGTGGCGGCGGCGCGCCGTCCTGTCCGGTTGGCTGCTCGCCGCCCTCGTGGTGACCGTACGGGCGGCACAGATCCAGGTCGTGCAGGCGAGTGAATGGCGGAGCGTCGCCGGACGACAGCACCAGGAGGACCAGCGCCTCGCCGCCCCCCGCGGGACCATCCGGGACCGGTCGGGGAATCCCATGTCGGTCACGCGGGAGCGTGCGTTGGTGAATGTCGCGCCCCGGGAGGTCCGGGACGCGGCCGCGTTGGAGGTCAGGCTGGCGAAGGCGTTGGGCGTCTCGTCGTCCCGGGCGGCTCGGCTCGTCCGTTCGGGCCGGGGCTGGAATGCCGCCGGCACGCATCCCCCGGCCGTCAGGGGTGCGCTGGAGGGGTTTCCCGGCGTGTATGTCGAGCGGGTCTACGAGCGATGGTACCCACACGACGATCTGGCCCGCGGGGTCCTGGGCGTGGTCATCGACCAGGAAGGGAAGGGCGGCGTAGAGCGGGAGTTCGAGTCCTGGCTCGCCGGAAAGCCCGGACGGCAGGTCGTCGCACGAGACAACGTGGGAAATCCCATCCCCGGTGAGCGGATCACGGTCCAGCCGCCGCGCGCCGGGGGCGAGGTAGTCCTCACGCTGGACATGAACCTCCAGGAGATCGCGCAGACCGCCCTGCTCGAGGCCATCGAGGAACATCAGGCGCAGGGCGGCGACGTGCTCATCACCAATCCGCGAACGGGTGAGGTGCTCGCGCTCTTCTCCATACAGAACGGACATCCCGGCGCTCTGTCGGCGGTCAACACCTCGTTCGAGCCGGGCTCGACGCTGAAGCCGTTCACCGTGGCGGGGCTTCTGAAGCACGACCTCGCCTCGCTCAACGACTCGGTGGATGTGGGGGAGGGAGTGTGGGAGGTGGCCGGTCGGCGGCTCCACGACACCCACACCGAAGGGGTCATGACCATCCGCGAGGCCCTTCGTGAGTCCTCCAACGTGGGAATCGCCAAAGCCGCGGCGCCGATGTCGCCGGGGGTGCAGTACGAGAACCTCCGGGACTTCGGTTTCGGCACCCTCACCGGCGTCGAGCTGCCCGGCGAGGTGGCGGGCACTCTCCGTCGACCCGACGACTGGTCGGGACAGTCCGCCGCGTCTCTGGCCATCGGGTACGAGATCGCCGTCACGCCCCTGCAGATGGCGATGGCCTACGGGGCCCTGGCCAACGGCGGCCTCCTCCTGCGACCCCGTCTCGTCAAGGAGCTGCGTGACGCCAACGGGATGGTCGTGGAGACCTTCGAGCCGGAGGTCGTGCGTCGGGTCCTGGACCGCCGGAGCGCCCAGGCGCTGGGCCGGGCCCTGGTGGACGTCGTCGAGGACGGAACCGGGAAGCTGGCTCGCCTCGGGTCCTTCCGCGTGGCGGGGAAGAGCGGCACGGCTCGCGTCAGCAGCGGGGGGCGCTACGAGGCCGGGGCCTACTCCTCGTCCTTCGTCGGGTACTTCCCGGCGGACGCACCCCAGCTCGTGGTCTTCGTGAAGCTCGATCGACCCCAGGCGGGAGAGTACTACGGAGGCGCGGTGGCGGCTCCCGTGACGCGGGCCACCATGGAAGCGGCGCTGGCCGCCAACTCCCTCAATCTCGGCGAGCTCGTGGCCTCCACGCGCGACCAGCCCGGGCGGATCCCGACGGATCTGACGCCCGTCTTCGCCGCCCTCCCGCTCGAGCCCGCCCTTCCGCCCCTGGATCTCGCGGCCGGCCGGAGGGGGGCGTCGGCCGGGAGAAGCGCGCCCGCTGGAGTCTCGGTGCCCGACGTGTCCGGCCTGCCGGCCAGGATCGCCGTCCGACACCTCCACCGCTTCGGTCTCCGGGTCGCGCGGGTGGGGACCGGGCAGGTGACGAGGACGATCCCCGCTGCCGGAGCCCGGGTGACTCCCGGCGACACGATTCGACTCCGGTATGGAGAGCGGACGAATGAATGAGCCCGCGGTGGCGCTGAGCGCGGTCAGCGACGTCCTCCGATCCGCCGATCTCCTCCTGGCCGAGCAGGGCCAGGAGGACGTGTCCGTTCGGGGCGTGGCCCAGGACTCGCGACGGGTCCGGCCCGGTGACCTCTTCCTCGCCTGGGAGGGGACCACGACCGACGCTCACGACTTCGTCGACGACGCGGTGGCCCGGGGAGCGGTCGCCGTCGTCGTCGAGCATCCGGTGCCCGCTCCCGTCCCGCAGCTCGTGGTGTCGGATGGCCGGAAGGCCGGCGCTCTGGCGGCTCATCGCGTCATGGATTCGCCCAGCCACGAGCTCCTCACCGTCGGAGTGACCGGCACCAACGGGAAGACCACCACCGCTCATCTCGTGCGACACATCCTCTCCGCGGAGATGCCCACGGCCGTCATCGGGACCCTGGGTCTGGTGGAGGAGGGAGGCGTCCGCCCGGGAAGCGAGGGCCTCACCACTCCGGGCCCCGTCCAGATCGCCGTCTGGCTCCGGGAGCTGGCCGACGGCGGCACGAAGGCGGTGGTCCTGGAGGCGTCGTCCCACGCCCTGGCCCAGGCCCGTCTGGACGGGATCGACTTCGACGTGGCCATATTCACGAACCTCACCCAGGACCATCTGGATTACCACGCGGACATGGGCGACTACCTGCACGCCAAGGCGCACCTGGTCGAGCTGGTGGCCCCCGACGGAACGGTGGTGGTCAACGCCGACGAGCCGGCCTGGAGATCGCTTCGCCCGGGCTCCCGGACATTGAGGACCTTCTCCGTGGAGGATGGGGCCACCGCCGCCGGATCCGCATCCGTCGACGCGTCCGGCCCCGACGGGGCCCGAGGCGCGGCCCGCGCCGACGTCCGGGCCACCGACGTCGTTCTCGACGCCCACGGGGCCTCCTTCACGATCCGGGCCGACGGGAGGGAGGCGGCGGTACGCATCCCCCTCGTCGGCCGCTACAACGTGGAGAACGCTCTGGCCGCGGCAACGGCGGCATTGGCGGTGGGCATCCCGTTCTCCCGCATCGCGGAACGCCTGGGCGACGCCCCTCCCGTCCCCGGTAGGCTCGAGCCCGTCGTGTCCGAGCCCTTCTCCGTCCTCATCGACTTCGCCCACACGCCGGCGGCGCTGGAGGGAGCCCTGGGCGCCGTTCGCCCGCTCACCGATGGACGCCTCATCGTCGTGTTCGGGGCGGGCGGCGACCGGGATCCGACGAAGCGCGCGCCCATGGCCCGGGTGGCGGCGAAGCTCGCAGACCTGGTGATCCTCACGTCCGACAATCCCCGGACCGAGGATCCGGAGTCCATCATCGACGACCTGGCAGCGGCCATCGTCGGCCCGTCGTACCTGCGGCACGCCGATCGCCGGGAAGCGATCCGCATGGCGCTGGACGCGGCCCGTCCCGGCGACACGGTGCTCCTGGCCGGGAAGGGCCACGAACGGTATCAGGTGGTGGGCGCCGAGAAGCGCCCCTTCGACGAGCGCGGCATCGTCCAGGCCCTCCTGTCCGAGGGAGGGGGATCATGAGCTCGTTCCCCTGGAGTGACGGCACCGTCCGTCGGATTCTCGGCCTGCGGTCGGCCTACGCCGAGGAGGGAGTGGAGTACACCGGCGTCTCCACCGACTCGAGAACCGTCCAGGAGGGCGACCTGTATGTCGCCCTCACCGGTGAGCGCTTCGATGGACACGATTTCGTCGCCGACGCGCTCTCCAAGGGGGCGCGGGGTGCCGTCGTCTCCCACCCCGTCGCGGGAGATCCCGCACACGTTCGTCTCTATCCGGTGGACGACACGCTGGTGGCGCTGGGGAAGCTGGCGGCGTACCGGCGGAGAGCCATCGACGCTCCTGTCGTGGCGATCACCGGGTCCTCCGGGAAGACGTCCACGAAGGACATGGCCGCCGCCGCCCTCTCCACCACCCGCCGGGTCCACGCCACGGCCGGGAACCTGAACAATCGCATCGGGATGCCCCTCACCGTCCTCTCCGTCCCGGATGACGCCGAGGCCGTGGTGCTGGAGCTGGGCACGAACGAGCCGGGAGAGATCGCCGTCCTGGCTCAGATCGCCCGACCGGACGTGGCGGTGGTCACGACGGTGGGCGAGAGCCATCTGGAGAAGCTGGGGTCCCTGGAGGGCGTTCTCGAGGAGAAGCTGTCCCTGCTGCGACACATGGCGCGGGGTGGCCGCTGCGTGGTCGGCGACGAGCCCCGGGAGCTTCCGCTCCGGGCGAGGGAGCTCTGCTCCAACCTCAAGGTGGTGGGATGGAGCGAGCGTGCCGACGACGCGTATCGTCCCGTCCACCCCGACGTCGACGTCTTCGGAAAGTACACCTTCGATTGGCGTGGGCATCGGGTGACCGCGCCCATGTTCGGGCGCCACGGGGTCACCAACGCCATGATGGCCCTGACGGTGGCCGAGCTTCTCGACGCCCCGGCCGGAGAGGCCGTGAAGGGATTGTCGGCGACGGAGCGGCGCCCCCTCCGTGGCGAGTATCGGCGGATCGGCGACCTCACCCTCATCGTCGATTGCTACAACGCGAATCCCCAGAGCGTCCGCGCCTCC